>NZ_JBAGJZ010000012.1:0-179421 GCF_037034285.1 Streptomyces tyrfis
CCGGCCCCGGTCCGTGGACGGGGGCCGGCGCGTGGTTGCGTGCACAAAAACGCGGACAGCACCGCGGGTACGTACCCCTTGGAGCGCATTCGGCAGGGCACCATCGGCGTACCCAGCGACTTGACGATCTATAGGGGTTCCGGAGCCAAGCCGAGCCGGAACGGCTGAACTCGTCCGTGCGCAACCAGGGTGCATGCCGATGTCGGCGGGCATGTGCTCTGGCCGGCCGGGCATTGGCCGGGGGCGTGATGGCTGTTCGGGTGGTATCCGGCCGGGCGGGCGTCGGTGACCAGGTGTTCTGTCACCGTGTCATGCGGCTGGAGCGTGCCGCGCCCGGTGGGTTCCATGGACGTTCTACCGTGGCGGCACAGTGCCGTGTGCCGAGCCGGCGATCACTCTGCTCGCCTGAAGCGTTCGGCGCGACTCAGCAGTCGGCTCCGTGGGCGGCCCGCCCAAGACGTCGGTCGTTCGTCCGCGACGGCCAAGGTTCCGCGCGCCACGACACAGTGGTGCCTCATGGCAGCCACGACAGCCGGATCCGAACCGCTCTCCCCGCCACTCGTCGGTGCAGCAGTCTGACCGGAAGGCAGCAGTCCACCGTCGTCACGGCGCCGATTCCTGCCTGCGGCCCCGGGCAGGTGCTGGTCCGTATCCGTCGCGTCGGCGTGTGCGCCACCGAGTTGCCCATGTGGTGGGGAGGCCCCGCCGTTCGGCCCGTGGTCCTGGGGCGTGAGCCGGTGGGGGAAGTCGTGACGGTAGGAGCGGGAGTGACGGTCTGCGGAGTCGGAGGCACGGTTACCGGCCGGATCGCGCGCTCCTTCGCCCAATACGCCGTGGCGGACGCACTCGACACCGTCGTCGTACCGCCGGGTGTGTCCACCGACAGCGCGTTGGGCGAGCCTCCGGGCTGCGTTGTAGAGGCCCCACGGCGGACCCCTGTTGCCATCGGGGGAGTGGTTCATGTCTGCCGGCGCAGGTGGTGGATGCGGGTGAGTACGTCGTTCACGTGCGGGCGTACCTGGGTCTTCAACTCCTCGCTCCAGGCCTCGTTCTGATAGTGGCAGGTGAGGTACAAGTTCCTGGCATGCTCCAGGACGGGGCGGTGTTCCGGCGGAAGGCGGACCATGGCCCAGTCGGCGGCGGCGTCCTTGGTTTTGATCTCGCCCGTGGCGAGGGTGGTCCAGACGCGGGCGAGGGTCAGCAGGACGTTGCGGGTGTCGTCGTTCAGGTCGGCCATGAGCTCGGGGATTGCCTCGACGCTCGCCCGGACGAGGTCGGTGTGCGGCACCGGGGCCAGGAGTTCGGCGGGAGGCGGCCCGGTCAGGGGGTGGTCGCCCGCCAGGGTCACTGTGAGCGCCAGGGCCAGGTCCGGCATCGGGCCGGGCTGCGGAAGCCCGCCCGCCTGGAATTCGTCGCGCAGCCACTCACCGTAGAGGAAGTCTCCGATCGGCGGGAACCGCCAGGGACGGACCTCGGACTGGACGACTACAGTGAGTTCAACCGGCCGGACAGTGGGTGTGAGGCCGGAAATCTCCAGCAAGCCCTCGACGAGCGTCCGCCGCTCCCGCTCGTCGAGACTCCGCCGTGTGACGGCGAGGACGTCCAAGTCGCTGGCCGGGGCGAGACCCCCGAGCACGGCGGAGCCGTGGAGATACGTCCCCAGGAGGCCCGGCCCCATGACGCCGCGCACGAGGTCGACGGTCCGTTCGAGCTGATCCATCACACCAGTGTCGGACACGCCCGCCCACCGGCCCCCACAGGCCCCGCCCGCTCGACGACGCTCTCCCCGCCGAGGCCGGGCACGGCGGTGTGGTGCGCAAGGACTCTGTTCTCGCGCACCACCCGCGCCTTGCGTCACCTCATGGTGGTCAGGTCACGGCGTCCAGCCGGGACTCGGTGACCGCGAGGCCGGCGACGGCCGCGAGCAGGACCACGGTGCCCGTGACGGTGGCCGCGGTGAGCCGTTCGTCCAGGAACACAACGGCCAGAACGGCCGCGCTGACCGGTTCGAGGAGCATCACCACCGAAGCGGTGGCCGCTCGCAGGGCGGCGACCCCCGCGAAGTACAGCGGATAGGCGAGCGCCGTGGTGACCGCAGCGATGTACAGCATCAGCAGCGCCACCTCGGCCGGGCGAGCACTGTGCGGCACCAGGCCCTCGGCACGGGCGAGCGGCACCATCACGGCCGCACCGATCAGGAACGACCACACGGTGAGGGTGAAGGGATCCTCGCCGGCGCCGTGCCGCCCGGTCCACCGCCCCAGCACGTTGGAGACGGCGTAGCCACCGGCGGACAGCAGCGCCATCCCCACTCCCAAGGGGCGGACGACCCCCGGCTGGTTGCCCAGCACCAGAACGGTGAGTCCCACCAGCGCGCCCGCGACCGCCAGCAGCCCGCCGCGGCCGATGTGCTCGCCCAGGAACACGCGTCCCCCGGCGGCGGTGAACACCGGGGCGGCACCAAGTGTGACGATGGTGCCCACGGCCAGCCCCGTGTCCTGGACGGCAGCGAAATAGGCGGTCTGGAAGACCGCCAGCCCGACGCCGGTACCGGCAAGCAGCAGCACACGCCGACCGACCGGCCGTGGCGTCCGGCGAGTCCCGCGGGAGCGGCGCAGCGCCCAGACCGGCATCAGCAGCGCCGCGCCGGCCAGGAAGCGCCAGAACGAGATGGCCATGGGCCCCAGGTCACTGGATTGGTAGATGACATCGACGGCGGCCCCGGTCGTCCCCCAGGCGATTCCGGCGAAGCTCAGGAAGGCGAAACCGCGCCGTACTGAGCGTGGGGCGGTCAGGGCGGCAGAGGTCGTTGAAACAGCAGTTCTCGACACAGAAGATTCTCCAGACGGAGCGGATGATCGTGGTCTTCCGTGCGGGCACAACCCATCAGCGCGTCGCTGCCTGTGGCTGACGCGCTGATGTCGATGGCGACCCGCTCAGCGGGCCGGAGGCGCGAGAACTGCGATGCACATGCACCACACGCTACGCGACCCTCAGGCGGTCCCGGTGCCCTTCGCCGGAGGCCGTCCGTCACCGTGCGGACGGAGTGCGGCACGGTCGGCGCGGAGCTGGCACGGATGGCGGCTCGATCACGGCCGCCGGTGCTCACGGGCCGGACCGTGCAGCGCGGGCGGCCACTGGCGGACGAGACGGGCGCGGAGCTGCGCGCCTGGGACCTGGCGGACCCGGCGCCGTTCCGTTCGGGGGTCGGCGCGGTCGTCAGCGTGGTCAACGACCCGGACGACCGGGTCCTGCGCGCCGCGATTTACGGCGGGGTGCCGTTCGTGGACGTCACCCGCTGGACCACGCCCACGCAACGCGCCGCCACCATCGCGGCGCTGGCGCGCCCGACCGCACCGGTACTGCCGTCCTCCGCATGGATGGGCGGTTCGTGACCAGCCTCGTCGCAGCCTCTCCAGGTGACCGGCTCGGCGGCGCGGACACGGTCGACGTGGCCATCCGCTGGGACCTTGCCGACCGGGCGGTCGCGGACTCGGTGGAGTTCATGGACCGCCTCGGACTGGTCACCGTTGGGCGTCCGGGCGTGGCGGTCCCGGGAAGCGGACGTCAGGGGCCGTGGCGCCGACGGCGCAGGAGGACGAGGTTCTCGGCGGCTTCCGCATCGCCTGCCGCGGCGGCCCGGCCGTACCAGTGTTCCGCGCCGTCGAGGTCTCCCCGCTCGCGCAGAAGGTTCCCGAGGTTGAACATGGCATCCGAGTACTCTGCCCCGGCTGCCTTCCGGTACCAGGTCTCCGCTTCCTCCAGGTCACCGCGCCCGTAGGCGAGGAGGCCCAGGGAGAACGCTCCGCCGGGGTGTCCGGCCTCGGCGCTGGCCCGACTCCATCGTTCGTTCTCGGTCAGGTCGCCGCGTTCAGCCGCGAGGTGGGCGAGGTTGTACATGGCCGACGCGTCGCCTTCCTCGGCGGCGCGCAGCAGTTGCCGATGGCCGGCGTCGTCGCCTTGACCGATCAGGAACAGGGCGTAGTCGTTGGCAGCTCCGGGCACTCCGGCCTCGACGGCGCGCCGGAAATGGAGCGAGGCCTTCTCTGTGTCACCGAGTGCCTGGTGGAGATCGGCAAGGCGGTAGGCCGCCAGATCGTCGCCCGCCTCCAATGCCTTCGTCCACCATGACAGCGCCTGGGGCACGTCTCGCTCGAGCAGGCCCAGGTCGCCGAGTTCGAGCATGGCCCGTGCCTCCCCCCGTGCCGCTGCGGCGCGCAGCACCGGCTCCGGCCGCTCGGGTATGGGAACGGGCGGCTCAGCGGTCGCCACTCCCGTGAGCTGACGCACCTGTCGCCGCGTCAACCACTGGCGGCCTGCCCACAGGGCGATGACCAGAAGCAGCCCCAGGTACACCGGCCATCCCTGCATGTCGCGGCCCTTCCCCTCAGCAGTGGCTCCCGTGAGGCCACCCGTCGTCGCCCTCATGCTTCCCTGGTCCCGTGGACCGCATGTACCGGCGCGGCCGGTGACGTCGTCCGGGGGCGCCAGGACGACGTCATCGAGGGCGGGGGGTGTGAGGGGTTCGTGGCCGGCGACCCGCTTGACGCGGCTCGCGACCAGGTGAGTCCAGTCGGCACAGGTCGCCCCGAGGCGGGCGCTGGGTCGGCTGTCCGACGAGAGCCATCGGCTGCTTGGCGGTCGGGACCAGCGGCTCACCGTCGCCATCGGGCCGATCAGCAGAGGTGGAGCTGCCATGGGGGAAGCCGGAGGGTCCGTCGTGACCCCGGCCCGGTGGCTCGGACACTCCTCACCGACGATCACCCTCGGTTACTATGCTCACTTCATGCCGGAAGCCGGCAGCAAGGGGCGCGGCACCATCGACGGTCTGCTCCGGGAGCGGGGAGAACGGCTCGCCGGCCGAAGCTCCCCGGAATTCTCCCCGATACCGTCGACCGGTGATTCCTGCCGCTGCGCCCCGGAGAAGTCGTCCGTGGATTGCAAGGCTGAAGAGATGGGTGGCCTGGGAAAGTGTTGGAAGAGGTCGTAGCGACCCGCTATGTCACGCCTTTGCGTGAGGGCGGCTCGCTCCCCGGGATCGTCGAGGCCGATGACCTCGGCACGTATGTCATGAAATTCACCGGTGCCGGACAGGGCCGCAAGACACTTGTCGCCGAGGTCGTCTGCGGGCAGCTCGCCCGCAGGCTCGGGCTGCGCGTTCCCGAACTCGTGCGGATCCAGCTCGACCCCGTCATCGGACTCGCCGAGCCCGACCAGGAGGTGCAGGAACTCCTCAAGGCCAGCGGCGGACTGAACCTCGGGATGGACTTCCTGCCCGGGGCTATAGGCTTCGACGCCCTCGCCTACGAGGTGGACCCCGGGGAAGCCGGACGGGTCGTCTGGTTCGACGCGCTGATCAACAACGTCGACCGGTCCTGGCGGAACCCGAACATGCTGGTCTGGCACGGCGACCTGTGGCTCATCGATCACGGCGCCACCATGATCTGGCATCACAACTGGCCCGGCGCCCAGGCGTCCGCCGCCAAGCCGTACAACGCCTCGGACCACGCGCTGGCCCCGTTCGCCCCCGACATCGCGGCGGCCGCCGCCGAACTCGCGCCGCTGGTCACCGAGGAACTGCTCACCGAGGTCACGGCCGACGTCCCCGACGAGTGGCTGGTGGACGAACCGGGCTTCGGCTCCACGGACGAACTGCGCCGCGCCTATGTGGAGGCGCTCCTCCCGCGCGCCGCCACCATCCACGAGCGGATCACGATGGACGCGCCCGCACCGGTCAGGCCCTCCCAGGCGCCCGGCTGGCTGACCGGGGGCAACCCCTGGCCGCACCCCACCCAGAAGAACGACGAGGACGGCCACCGGTGAGCGAGCGCGATGTCTTCGAGTACGCCCTGCTGCGGGTGGTGCCACGGGTGCAGCGCGGCGAGTGCTTCAACGCCGGGGTGGTCGTCTACTGCCGGGCGCGGAGCTTCGTCGCCGCCCGTACGCACCTCGACGAGGCCAAGCTGAGGGCGCTGGACCCGGACGCCGACGTGGTCGGGGTGCGCGCCGCCCTGCACGCCGTCGAGGGCGTCTGCCTGGGCGGCGCGGACGCCGGGCAGGCGGCCGGCGACGACGCGGGCCGCCGCTTCCGCTGGCTGATCGCGCCGCGCTCCACCGTGATCCAGCCGGGGCCCGTGCACAGCGGTCTCACGGCCGACCCGGAGGCCGAGGTCGAGCGGCTGCTCGATCTGCTGGTGCGCTGAGCCTCCCGGGGGCCCGGCCGCGCGCCCCCTGCGCCCGGTGGATTCGGAGCCCCGGGGCGTGTGTCGTGTCCGCCGGGCCCGGGGGCCCCGGGGCCCGCCCGTCTCGTTCGCGCGGGGTCTCCGGATGTGACATGCGCTCCCGTGGCCGTGGGCCGTTGACACCGGGTGCCAGGGCTTCTAGCGTCTCGTCTGCTGAAGGTACTAAGCGGTCGCTCAGTCTGCGGGGTGTCCGGTGCGGCGCGAGGGTTCCGGGCCGGGCCGCCCCGACGTCCGCTGAGCGGCGATCCGAGGGCGAGGAGAACCAAGCATGTCCACCACCGAGCAGCGTGTCGCCATCGTGACCGGAGCGGCGCGGGGCATCGGCGCCGCCACCGCGGTCCGGCTGGCGGCCGAGGGCCGGGCCGTCGCCGTACTCGACCTGGACGAGGCCGCCTGCGGGGACACCGTCGAGAAGATCACCGCCGCCGGGGGCACCGCGCTCGCGGTCGGCTGCGACGTGTCGGACGGCGCCCAGGTGGAGGCCGCGGTCGCGCGGGTCGCCGCCGAACTCGGGGCTCCGACGATCCTCGTCAACAACGCGGGCGTGCTCCGCGACAACCTGCTCTTCAAGATGTCCGAATCCGACTGGGACACCGTGATGAACGTGCACCTCAAGGGCGCGTTCCTGATGGCCAAGGCCGTTCAGAAGCACATGGTGGACGCCGGGTTCGGCCGGATCGTCTCGCTGTCCTCCTCCTCGGCGCTCGGCAACCGGGGCCAGGCCAACTACGCAGCCGTCAAGGCCGGTCTGCAGGGCTTCACCAAGACGCTCGCCAAGGAACTCGGCAAGTTCGGCATCACCGCCAACGCCGTCGCGCCCGGATTCATCGTCACCGAGATGACCGCGCAGACCGCCGCCCGGATCGGCATGGGCTTCGAGGAGTTCCAGGCCGCGGCCGCCACCCAGATCCCGGTCCAGCGCGTCGGGCGCCCGGAGGACGTCGCGGGCGCCATCGCCTTCTTCGCCGGCGACGACGCCGGATTCATTTCCGGCCAGGTCCTGTACGTCGCCGGCGGACCCCTCAACTGACGCGGGAGACCGAGGACATCATGACGGTACGGGACAGCGGCAAGATCGCACTCATCACGGGCGGCAGCCGGGGGATCGGCTACGGCATCGCGGAGGCGTTCGTCGCCCGCGGCGACCGGGTGTGCATCACCGGGCGCGGCGAGGACGCGCTCCAGGAGGCCGTCGAGCGGCTCGGCGTCGACCGGGCCATCGGCGTGGCGGGCAAGGCGCACGACGCGGCCCATCGCACGGCGGCCGTCGAACGCGTGATGGACGCGTTCGGCCGGATCGACTACCTCGTCAACAACGCCGGGACCAACCCGGTTTTCGGCCCCATCGCGGACCTCGACCTCGACGTCGCCCGCAAGGTCTTCGAGACGAACGTGGTCTCGGCGCTGGGGTTCGCCCAGCTGACCTGGAAGGCGTGGCAGAAGGAGAACGGCGGGGCGATCGTCAACATCGCCTCGATCGCGGGGGTCTCGGCGTCGCCGTTCATCGGCGCGTACGGCATGAGCAAGGCCGCGATGGTCAACCTGACTCTCCAGCTGGCGCACGAGTTCGCGCCGGCCGTCCGGGTCAACGCGATCGCCCCCGCGGTCGTGAAGACGAAGTTCGCCCAGGCGCTCTACGAGGGCCGTGAGGCGGAGGCGGCGGCGGCCTATCCGCTCGGCCGGCTCGGGGTCCCCGAGGACATCGGCGGCGCGGCGGCCTTCCTCACGTCGGAGCAGTCCGGCTGGATCACGGGGCAGACCCTGGTCGTCGACGGCGGGATGTTCCTGAACGCCGGAGTGGGCTGAGGCCGGCCTGGGCGGATTTCGCCGCCCTTGGCTCAAGTGCCCTGCCGGGCCTGCGAATTGACCCGGCAGGGCGCTGCGGTAGGGTCTGCCGTCCCATGGCTGATCGAGGAGCGTTCACGTGTTCTACCGGGCCAGTAAACAGGCTGCTGCAGTTCTTGTCTCCCTTACCCTGCTGGCGGGCTGCGGCCTTCTGTCCGACAGCGGCTCGAAGGTGGAACAGAAGATAGTCGTCGGCACGACCAGTGAGCCCTCCACACTCGATCCTGCGGCCGCGTGGGACAACTCCTGGGAGCTGATGCGGAACGTCTTCCAGACCCTGGTCAGCTTTCCCACCGGCAGCACCCGGCCCGAGCCCGACGCCGCGGAATCGTGCAGATTCACCGACACCAGCAGCACGGCCTACCGGTGCAAACTCCGCAAGGGGCTGAAATTCTCCAACGGCGACGTGCTCGACGCCGAGGCGGTGAAGTACTCCATCGACCGGATATCGGCCATCAAGGTCAAGGGCGGCCCCGTCGGCATGCTCGGTTCCCTCGACCGGGTCGAGACCAAGGGCGACGACATCGTCGTCTTCCATCTCAACAAGCCGGACGCGACCTTCCCGTTCATTCTCGCCACGCCCGCCATGTCGCTGGTGGCGCCGAGCGACTATTCGAAGTACAAGATCCGGGACGACGGCAAGATCACCGGGTCGGGCCCCTATCTCCTGGACTCGTACAAGCCGGGAAACCGGGCCGAACTCGTGCGGAATCCGGATTACAAGGGTTTCGCCGACCGGAAGAACGACACCGTGACCATCCGGTACTACAAGGATTCCGCTCCGGTGGTCGCGGCGCTGAGGAAGAGCGAGATCGACGTGATCTACCGCGGTCTCACGGCCGACGACGTGGTCGGCATGGAGGACGGCAAGGGCGAGAACAGCAAGCTGAAGATCGTCGAGTCGGTCGGCGCCGACATCCGGTTCCTGGTGTTCAACCCGAAGGACCCCGACGCCGGGAACGTGGCCGTCCGGCGGGCCGTCGCCCAGCTCGTCGACCGCGACGCGCTCGTGGCCGAGGTCTACCGGGGCACCGCCGAACCGCTGTACTCCATGGTCCCCAAGGGCATCGCGGGCCACACCACCAGCTACTTCGACGCCTACGGCGACCCGGACCGGGCGAAGGCCGCGCAGATCCTGGCCAGGGCGGGCGTCACCAAGCCGGTCGAGCTGACCTTCTGGTACACCACCGACCGCTACGGCTCCTCCACGGCCGCCGAGTTCGCCGAGCTGAAGCGCCAGCTGGAAGCCTCCGGGCTGTTCCGCATCACGCTGAGGAGCAAGCCCTGGAAGGAGTTCCAGGAGGGCTTCACCAAGGGCGAGTACCCCGTCTTCGGCCGCGGCTGGTTCCCGGACTTCCCGGACCCGGACAACTTCATCGCCCCCTTCGTGGGCAAGGACAGCATCACCGGCATGCCCTACACGAAGAACGAGATCACCCAGCGGCTGCTGCCGGAGACCCGCAAGCAGAGCGACCGGGGCGCGGTCAGCAAGCAGTTCGAGCGGGCCCAGCGGATCCTGGTCGAGGACGTCCGGCTGCTGCCGCTGTGGCAGGGCAAGCTGTACGTCGCCTCCGGCGAGGACATCGGGGGCGGCGAGCGGGCCCTCGACCCGCAGGTGGTCATGCAGATGTGGGAGCTGTACCGCAAGGCCAGCTGGTAGTCCCGCGAGGGCTCGCGCGGCCCGTTGTCAGTGGTCCCCGGTAGGTTCTCGGGTGAAGAACGTATTACTTACCGGAGGGTTGTTGACGTGACCGACACCGACCTGCTGCCCGAGTCCTGGCGCGATGTCCTCGGCGAGGAGCTGGAGAAGCCCTACTTCAAGGAGCTCACCGAGTTCGTCGAGGAGGAACGGGCCAAGGGGCCGGTCTACCCGCCGCGCGAGCAGGTGTTCGCCGCGCTGGAGGCCACGCCGTACGACAAGGTGAAGGTCCTCGTCCTCGGCCAGGACCCGTACCACGGGGAGGGTCAGGGGCACGGGCTGTGCTTCTCCGTGCGGCCGGGAGTGAAGACGCCCCCGTCCCTGCGGAACATCTACAAGGAGATGAAGGAGGAGCTCGGCCTGCCGATCCCGGACAACGGCTATCTGATGCCGTGGGCCGAGCAGGGCGTGCTCCTGCTGAACGCGGTGCTGACGGTGCGCGCGGGCGAGGCCAACTCGCACAAGGGCAAGGGCTGGGAGAAGTTCACCGACGCGGTGATCCGCGCGGTCGCCTCCCGCCCCGACCCGGCGGTCTTCGTGCTCTGGGGCAACTACGCCCAGAAGAAGCTGCCGTTGATCGACGAGACGCGGCATGTGGTGGTGAAGGGCGCGCACCCGTCACCGCTGTCCGCCAAGAAGTTCTTCGGCTCCCGCCCGTTCACGCAGATCAACGAGGCGATCGCGGCCCAGGGACACGAGGCCGTCGACTGGCGCATCCCCGACCTGGGCTGACGCCCACGACCGGGCCGGGCCGGCCGGCCGCCGAAGGGCGTCCGCCCGGCGGGGCCCCGGCTCCGCCGCTCGCGTCGGACGGACCTGGACGCGCGGGCCCCGGCCCGGCTGCTGCCCGTCCCGGACCGGGGCCACGTGCTGTCCGGGCGCGGCCTCGGCCGGTACCGGGCCCGGGGCGTACGGGCCCGCCGTGTCGCCGGGGGAGTTCCGCGTACGGTCCGGGCGTGCGAAAACGCGTCGGCGCGCCACGCACCGCACCGGACGTCGCGCGCTGTTGTGCGAAGATCCGCCGACAGGGCCCAGCGTCGACCGGGAACGGGCGAACAGGACAAGGAGGCCGCGGTGACCGAGCAACGGGAGGCGTCGGCGGACGCCGTCATGACCAGGATCGGCCAGGCGATCATGCTGCTGCACGGCGGTGACCGGGAGGAGGCCCGCAACCGCTTCCGCGAACTCTGGTCGGAGATCGGGGAGCACGGCGACGCCCTGCACCGGTGCACCCTCGCCCACTACATGGCCGACACCCAGGACGACCCCGGTGACGAGCTCGCCTGGGACCTCAGGGCCCTGACGGCCGCCGACAGCCTGACCGACGAGCGGATGGCGCGCCATTCCGACTCCCTCGCGGTACAAGTCCTGTATCCGTCGCTCCACCTCAACCTGGCTGCCGACTACGTGAAGCTCCAGCGGCCCGACGAGGCCCGGACCCACCTCGACCGGGCACGCGCCGCCTCCGGGGTGCTCGCGCAGGACGGCGCGGACGACGGGTACGGGGGCGGCATCCGCGCCGCGATCGCCCGGCTGGAACGGAGACTGCGGGAGAAGTGAGCGGGGCGCCGGTCCGGACCGGCGCCCCGCCCGTCGTTCCCGGCCCGGTCAGCGGCCGTAGGTCTCGTCGCAGATGCGGGACTGCGGACTGCCGGCCGGCCACTGCCCGTACCCGCGCCCCAGCGAGCAGACGTCCCGCCCGGTGACCGGCTTCGGCAGGACCGGAACGGGCACGGACACCACGGGAGGGATGCGCCGGGTACGGGGGCGCTCCGCGCCGGAACGGCTCCACTGCCGGGGCGGGTGCGGCGCGGCACGGCGGGCGTCCGGCGACGAGCCGTGCGCCGGAGCGGACGAGGCGGCGGACGGACCGGCGCCGGGCTCGACGGCCAGGCTGTCGTGGACCGGCGGCCGCGCGATCTGCGGCGCCAGGTCCGGGGACGGTCTGGTGTGCCCGGATTGGGGAGGAACGCCCTGCTGGGGCGTCACGGACACACAGCCGGACAGCGTCGTGACCGCCACACCGACCAGCAGCTTCACGGTGGTTGTGATTCGTTGCACCCGATCAACTCTGCTGTGCCGAACCGCCGTCGAGTGAGCCGGGAAGCCGGGATTGGCCCGCACGAGTGACTCCGGTCGGCGCAACGCCCGCCTCCAGGCTGACGGATTCACCCGCGCCGGAGCCTCGTTCCGTCCGGTGGTTCGCCGGCCGTGCGGTCCGGCGTGCCGCCGTCCTCCTCCGAGGACGTCGCGGACCGGCGGCCGCCGTCGCACACGTATGCTGCCGGGACGAGGCACGGGCGCAGCCGGCCGGGGCGGGCGGGCCCATCGGCCGGAAGCCGCGCCGCCCGGCGCCGTACACGGACCGGCCGGCACCGAACGACGAAGAGGGAGACCCCGTGAAGGTCGGCTGCATCGGGCTCGGCGACATCGCGCAGAAGGCGTATCTGCCGGTGCTGACCACGCTTCCCGGAGTCGAACTGCATCTGCACACCCGCACCCCGGCCACCCTGGCCGCGGTCGCCGGGACCCACCGGATCCCGGCCCGGCAGTGCCACGCGGACCTCGGCTCCCTGCTCGCCGAGGGGCTGGACGCGGCGTTCGTGCACGCGCCCACCGCCGTGCACCCGGAGATCGTGAGCCGGCTGCTGGAGGCCGGCGTCGCCACGTATACCGACAAGCCGCTGGCCTATGAACTGGCCGACTCCGAAAGGCTGGTGGGTCTCGCCGAAGAACGCGGGACGAGCCTCGCGGTCGGCTTCAACCGCCGCCTCGCACCCGGCTACGCGCAGTGCGCCGAACACCCGCGTGAACTGATCCTCATGCAGAAGAACCGGGTCGGCCTGCCCGCGGACCCCCGCACCATCGTGCTCGACGACTTCATCCACGTCGTCGACACCCTGCGCTTCCTGGTCCCCGGGACGATCGACCGCACCGTCACGCACGCCAGGATCGTCGACGGGCTGATGCACCACGTCGTCCTCCAGCTGTCCGGCGAGGGATTCACCGCCGTCGGCACGATGAACCGGCTCAGCGGCTCGACCGAGGAACGGCTGGAGGTCTCGGGCCAGGACGCCAAGCGCGAGGTCGTCAACCTCGCGGAGGTGATCGACCACAAGGGGCAGCCGACCGTGCGGCGGCGGGGCGACTGGGTCCCGGTGGCCCGTCAGCGCGGCGTCGAGCAGAGCGTCCTGTCGTTCCTGGACGCGGTAAGGGCCGGGTCGGTGCTCAGCGCCCGGGACGCCCTGCGGACGCACGAACTGTGCGAACGCGTCCTGCGCGACCTGGACTGCGCCTGACCGCCCGCCGCCCACGACGCCTCTGCGGACTCACCGCCTCGCCTCGCCTCACCGCGCCTCGTCGCGTCGTGCCCGCGGTCCCTCCGGCTCCGGCCGCTCCAGCCGTTCCCGGCCGCTTCGGGCGCGCGCCCGTACGGCCCGGGCGCCCGCGACGGCGCAGAACCCGGCCGCCACCGCCACCGCTCCCTCCACCGGCCAGTCGCCCCACCGCGTGTAGAGCGTGCTCCCGGACGCCAGCGGTACCTCGAAGACCTCGGTGCCGCGGGTGTCCGTACCCAGCGGCGCTCCGATCCGCTCGCCCCGAGGGTCGTACGCCGCGCTGACGCCGGTGAGCGTGGCGTGCACCACCGGGCGGCCGTTCTCGGCGGCCCGCAGCGCCCCCAGCGCGGCATGCTGCTCGGGCGCCCAGCTGTGCTGGAACGTCGAGGTCGACGACTGGACGACCAGCAGTTGCGCACCGTCCCGGGTCAGCCGCCGGCTCATGTCGGGGAAGGCGGACTCGAAGCAGATCAGCGGCCCGAACCGCAGCCCCCGCCCGCCGACTGCGCCGGGCAGCCGCATCGTCACCGGGTGGGTGCCCCGCAGCCGGTCCTCACCCGCCGCACGGCCCACGGACGTGGCCCAGCCGAGCACCCGGCGGGCCGGGACGTACTCACCGAACGGCACCAGCCGCATCTTGTCGTAACGGTCCCCGGTCAGGCCGTGCGGGCCCACCAGCATCGCGGACTTGTAAATGCCCGTCCGGCCCGAACCGCCGGTCTGCCGGGCGTCCGCGTTGATCAGCACGTCCGCGCCCACCCGCCGCGACAGCGCCGCGATCCGGGCCGTGACGTCCGGACGAACGGCCGGGTCCACACCCACGCTGCTCTCGCCCCACACGACCAGATCGAGGTCGCGTCCCGCCAGTGACGCGGTCAGCCGTTCACCGGACGCGAGCCGCCGCTCGACACTGCGCGGACCCGTGAAGACGCCGGGCTGCACCACGGCGATCCGGGCCACACCCGCCGGATGCGGCCCCGGCGCCCACAGCGCCAGCGCCCCCGTCGACAGGGCGCACACCGCGAGCCCCGCGACACCGACCGCCCGCGCCGTGCCGGCCGCATGGCCCTCATCGACCCGCCGTCCCGCGCCGGCCGTGCGCCCGGCACGGGACACGCACAGCAGCGCCACGGCGGTGTTCACGGCGACCACCAGAAGGCTCACCAGCCACACACCGCCGACGGACGCCACGCGGAGCACCGGGGCCACCTGCCACTGGCTCGCCCCGAGCAGCCCCCACGGACCGCCGAGCCCCTGCCAGGAACGGACCGTCTCGATCAGCAGCCAGACGCACGGCACCACGACGACGGCGGCCGAGGCCGAGGCGGCGGACACCCTGCCGCGGAGCAGCCGGAACACCACCAGCCCCCAGGGCGCCCACAGCAGCCCGAGCAGGGCCGCCAGGATCACCAGGAACACGTGCAGGCTCGGCAGCAACCAGTGATGCACGGCGATCAGGAACCCCGTACCGCCGAGCCAGCCGTCGAGCGCGGCGCGGCGCCCCGTGCCGGCGGACCGGATGAGCAGCAGCCAGGGCACCAGGGCCGCATAGGCGAACCACCACAGGGAGGGGGCGGGGAACGCGAGCGCGGGCAGCGCGCCCGCCAGCAGCGCCAGACCCGCGCGCCACGGACCGGACCGCGGCACCATCCGCTCGTGCCGCCCGCGCCGACCGGCCGGAACCCGCATGCCGCGCCTCCTCGCCCCGCCTGGTCAGCAGTCTCGCCCTGGCCAACCCGTTCCGCAGTTCTTCCCCGGCGCGGGGACGGGAAAGCGCGTGGAGCGGCCCGGCTCCGGAAGGCCCGGGAATCGCGGGCGCCCCGGGCCGGGACGCCTGACCGGCGGGGCGCCGGGTCTGCCCGGCCGGGCCGGCCGACGGACGCCCCGGCCACCGCGGACACCGCGCCGGGGACGCGTGATCAGCAGGGCACCACGGCCACCGGGCCGAGCGCGTGGCTGAGCGTGGTCTGGGCGACGGGGGAGAGGCCGAGCCCGAGGGACTCGCCGCCCCTGCGCCGGCCGACCACGGTCAGCGCGGCGGTGGCCGAGGCCGTCACCAGCGCACGCGAGGCCGATCCGCCGATCGGTTCCCTGACGACCTCGACCTCCGGGTACTTCTCCCGCCGGCCCGCGGTGAGCTCGGCGAGGGTCCGCTCGGCCGCGGCCGCCGCCGCGTCCCGGTCGAAGACGGGGCCGCCGGAGATCATCGAGGAGAACATCGTCCAGCCGTGCACGATCCGCAGCCGCGCCCCCGGCCGGGAGGCGGCCGCGGCGAAGGCGAAGTCCAGCACCGCCCCGCTGCTCTCGTCGGCGGCCACGCCCGCGACGACGTCCTGGAAGGCCTCGCCCGGCTCCTCCTCGGGCGGCGCCCCGTGCACGACGACCACGGGACACTTGGCCATCGAGGCGACCGCCATGCTGTCGGAGCCGAGCAGCAGCGACCGGAAGCCGCCCAGCCCGCGCGACCCGACGACCACCAGCGACGCGTCACGGCTGAGCGAGGTGAGCGCCGCCGCGGGGAAGTCCATCGGAGTGAGCGTCGTCGGATGCAGCCCCGGAGCGATCTCGGAGACCCTCCGCACGCATTCGGTCAGCAGCTCCTCCGCCTCGCGCCGCCGCGTCTCCTGGACGGATTCCGGGGCGGGCGTGCGGGCATGCGCGACGACCAGGGGGAGCCCCCGGCGGACGGCCTCGCGGGCGGCCCAGTCCAGGGCCTCGCGGCTGTGCGTCGAGCCGTCGACGGCTGCGATCACGGGGGGCGCGGTGGTCATGATTCCCTCCAAGTTCCCTGTTACCTCCGATATGCGGGGGTATGGGGTCCAGGCTGGTACGCGTGATCGCCGCGCGGCAGGGACTTTCGGCCCCATCTGGCCCGCGGGGGCCGGGACCTTTCCCCGTCGCCGTACGGCACGGCCCCGTGCCGGGCGTCCCGCAGCGGGTCCGGGCCCCCGCGACGGCTCCGTTACCCATGCCGGATCCCATGACCACGCCCGTCCGAGCGCGTCCGACTTCGGCCGAACCCGAGCGAACCGGAACAAAACCGAAGGGGCCTGGCCGGGCCGGAACGGTCCGGAGCGAGTCGGAGCGACCCTGAGCGGAACCGTACAGGACGGAGCGGAAGCGACTTGTCGAGGTCAAATGCCGCGAATGGCTTGATACTGGGACCATGACACGGAAGACGTCCCCCTCGCACGCCCCGGCGACGCTCTCCGTCAAGGGCCGGGACATCCGGATCCGCACCCTCGGGATCGTGGCGCTGACGGCGGTCGCGATCTGGTTCATCGCCGTGAACACCGTGTCGGTGGCCGTCCGGCTGTGGATTCCGGTCGTCGTCCTGCCGCTCTGGGCGGTGCTGACCGTCACGCTGCTGGCCGGGCTGGCCCTGGGCGGGCTCGTCGTCCGTCGCCGCGCCAGGCGCTGACGTGCCCGACAGGGCTCGGCGGCTCGGGACGCCCCGGCGGTACGCGGCCCGGGCCGGAGACCGCGCCCCGGCCCCCGGCCCGGTCGAACGGCTCCGGGGCGGCCGGGCTATCCGGCGGACTCGCCCGCGTGCGGGCTGAGGACCCCCGCCGCGACCAGGGCGAACAGCACCACGCCGAGCAGCACCCGGTAGACGACGAACGGCATGAAGCTCTTGGTCGTGATGAACTTCATGAACCAGGCGATGACGGCGTACCCCACGCCGAACGCGATGACCGTCGCGAAGATCGTCGGACCCCAGGACACATGCCCCTCGCCCGCGTCCTTCAGCTCGAAGACGCCCGAGGCCAGCACCGCCGGAATCGCCAGCAGGAACGAGTAGCGGGCGGCGGCCTCGCGGGTGTAGCCCATCAGCAGACCGCCGCTGATGGTGGCGCCGGACCGGGAGACGCCCGGGACCAGTGCCATCGCCTGGCAGAAGCCGAAGATCAGGCCGTCCTTGATCCCCAGTTCCCGCAGCGTCTTGCGCTGCTTGCTGGCCCGGTGCCGTCCGCCCGCCTCGTCCCGGGCGGCCAGGCGGTCGGCGAAGCCGAGGACGATCCCCATCACGATCAGCGTGGTGGCGGTCAGCCGCAGATCGCGGAACGGGCCCTCGATCTGGTCCTTGAGCGTCACGCCGAGCACGCCGATGGGGATGGAGCCCACGATGACCAGCCAGCCCATCTGGGCGTCGTGGTCGCCGCGCATCGACCGGTCCACCAGCGAACGGGACCAGGCCGAGAGGATCCGGGCGATGTCCTTGCGGAAGTAGATGAGCACCGCCGCCTCCGTGCCGATCTGAGTGATGGCGGTGAACGCCGCACCGGGGTCGTGCCACCCGGCGAACGCCGCGGTCAGCCGCAGATGCGCGCTGGAGGAGATCGGCAGGAACTCGGTCAGTCCCTGAACGAGGCCCAGGACGAACGATTCGAACCAGCTCATGGGGCTTAGGCCATCCCGGAGGTGATCATGCATCGGCCGACGGGCATGGCTGCCGTCGGAAACATGCGGATTTGCGGTCAGATGAGGGCAAGGTCGTGCCAGGCCCGGATATCTTCGGTCGGTCGCGGGCAGGGTACCGTCCCCGGATGAACGGGAGGATGCGCACCCCCGCGGCGGGGGCTCCCCGGGAGCGCCCGGGGACGGCCCGGCCGGGCCGCTTTCCCGCGCCGCGGGTCAGTCTCCCCGGAGGCGGTGCCGCCTGCGCCAGGCCACCACGCCCGCGCCGACCGCGGTGAGCACGATGAAGGCCGACGCCGCGAGGAACGCGGGCGACGCCGGTGAGGCCGCCTCGCTGCCCGCGACGACGTACGCGGCGGTGTTCGGCACCGATCCCAGCCCGGTCGCCGCCAGGAACGCCGGACACCCCATGCGCGAGACCGCCGCGCAGTAGTTGGCCGCCGCGAACGGCACACCGGGGAACAGCCGCAGCGCCAGCATCGAGCGGAAGCCGTGCCGGCTGAGCTGACCGTCCGCCGCCGTCAGCCAGCGCCCCCGCAGCAGCGTGCGGAGCGCGTCCCGGCCGAGCAGCCTGCCCAGGACGAACGAGACGCCCGCTCCCAGCACCGTGCCCGCCAGCGCCGCGGCCAGCCCGGTCTGCGAGCCGAACAGCGCACCGGCCGCGAGATTGAGCAGCGGCCGCGGCGCGAAGGCCACCGTGCACGCCCCGTACGCGAAGGCGAACAGCACCACCGCGGCGCCCCCGCCGTGCCGGGCCGGCCATCCGGCGGTGAGCAGCCGCTGCGGTTCGAACAGCAGCATCGCCGCAGCCGCGGCCAGCAGTACCACCACCAGCAGGGAGAACCGGGACCAGGGCGAGAGCAGCGCCCTCGTGCAGCGCACGGCGAGGCCGTCGGCGGGCCGGGCGGCGGGGACGGGGTCGAGCATGCGGGGAGACTAGCCGACCCCCGGGCGAGGACCGCGCGACACGGACGGCGCCCGGCCGGCGGCCCCGGCCCGGACGGCCCAACTCCCGTGGACGGAGCGACCGTCGCGGCGGAAAACCATTCGACGCCGCCGCGGGTCCCCGGCCATCATCGGGTCCATGGTCCGGTACGCCTTCCCCGCAGCGCCGTCCGCAGTCGCGGACGCGCCGAAGGCTGCCGTGAACCCGGTCGTCGCGGCGGCAGCCGTCGCGGCGCCCGTCGCAGCCGCGGCTCCCTTCGACGGCGCCCGAAGCTGACCCTCCCCCGACAGACCGGCGGACCCCGCAAGGGGAGGGTCGGCAGGACCCAGGGGTCTTCTCCCAGCTTCGCATCCCGAGGAAAGAGCCATGTCCAAGACGGCGTACGTACGCACCAAGCCGCATCTCAACATCGGCACCATGGGTCACGTCGACCACGGCAAGACCACGCTCACCGCCGCCATCACCAAGGTCCTCAGCGACCGCGGAACCGGAACCTTCGTCCCGTTCGACCGGATCGACCGGGCGCCGGAGGAGAGCCGGCGCGGCATCACCATCAACATCGCGCACGTCGAGTACGAGACCGACACCCGCCACTACGCCCATGTCGACATGCCCGGGCACGCCGACTACGTCAAGAACATGGTCACCGGAGCCGCCCAGCTCGACGGCGCGATCCTCGTCGTCTCCGCGCTCGACGGAATCATGCCGCAGACCGCGGAGCACGTCCTGCTGGCCCGTCAGGTGGGCGTCGACCACATCGTCGTCGCCCTCAACAAGGCGGACGCGGGCGACCCCGAACTGACCGACCTGGTCGAGCTGGAGGTCCGCGAACTGCTCACCGCGCAGGGCTACGGCGGCGACTCCGTCCCCGTCGTACGCGTGTCGGGCCTGAAGGCGCTGGAGGGGGACCCGCGCTGGACCTCGGCGATCGAGGCGCTGCTGGACGCGGTGGACACCTATGTGCCGATGCCGGTGCGCTACACGGACGCGCCGTTCCTGCTGCCGGTGGAGAACGTCCTGACCATCACGGGGCGCGGCACGGTCGTCACCGGGGCCGTCGAGCGCGGCACGGTACGGGTCGGCGACCGGGTGGCGGTGCTGGGCCCGGACGCGGAGACGGTCGTCACGGGCCTGGAGACCTTCGGCAAGCCCATGGAGTCCGCCCAGGCGGGCGACAACGTGGCCCTGCTGCTGCGCGGGATGGAGCGCGACCGGGTGCGGCGCGGTCACATCGTCGCGGCGCCCGGCAGCGTGACGCCGAGCCGTCGCTTCACGGCCCAGGTGTACGTCCTGACGGCCCGTGAGGGCGGCCGGAGCACCCCGGTCGCCACCGGCTACCGGCCGCAGTTCTACATCCGCACCGCGGACGTCGTCGGCGACATCGACCTCGGCGCGGCGGCGGTCGCCCGCCCCGGGGACACGATCGACCTGACCGTCGAACTGGGCCGTGACGTACCGCTGGAGACCGGACTCGGCTTCGCGATCCGCGAGGGCGGCCGCACCGTCGGCGCGGGCACCGTCACCGCGGTCCTCTGAGCCCGCCGGGGCCCGTCCCCCTCACCCCGGGGGAGACGGGCCCCGTGCCGTGGGCGAGACTGACGGCATGACGGATACAGCACTGGTCCTCGGTGCGGGCGGTGTCACCGGCGGCGCCTGGGAGACCGGCATCCTGCACGGGCTCGCGGAGGCGGGCACGGACCTGAGCACCGCCGGTCCGATCATCGGGAGTTCGGCCGGCGCGGTGGTCGGCGCGCAACTGGCCTCCGGGGTGCTCGGCCTCCCGGAACTGTACGAGCTCCAGTTCGAAGACCCGCGGAGCACGGTCGGCGGGCGGCTGGGCGCGACGGCCCTGCTGCGCTACGCGGGGGCCATGCTGTCCGCCCGCACGCCCGAGGCGTACGGCCGCAAGCTGGCCGCGATCGCCCGGCGGACCCGGCTCGGCGTCACGGCCGGGGAGCGGCGGGCGGCGATCGCGGACCGTCTTCCGTCGTCCGACTGGCCCGGACGCCCCCTGCGCGTCACCGCGGTCGACGCGATCACCGGCGAACTCCACGTGTTCGACGCGGACGGCGGGGTGCCGCTGGTGGACGCCGTCGCCGCGAGCTGCGCCGTCCCGGCGGTCTGGCCCGTCGCCACCGCCGGCGGGCGTTCCTGGATCGACGGCGGGGTGCACTCGCCGGCCAACGCCCATCTCGCCGAGGGCTGCGGACGCGTCGTCGTCATCGCCCCGGTGGCGAGCGGCACCAAAATGATCGCCTCCCCCCACGCGCAGGCCGCCCGGCTCGCCGCGAAGGGCGCCCGCGTGGCGGTCATCACCCCGGACCGGGCGGCGAAGCGGGCCCTCGGGGGCAACCCGCTCGACCCGGCCCGCAGGGCCGCGGCGGCCCGTGCCGGACTGGCCCAGGCGGCGGCGCACGCCGACGCCGTCGCCGCGGTCGTGGGCAGCTGATCCGGCACCCCACAATGGGAGGGTGAACGAGCCGATACCCGTCATCCGCGACGTCGACCAGGGCACCGCCAGACTCCTCCCCGACGTGGACCGGGACCGGGCCTGGCTGCTCACCGTCGACGGCGCGCCCCAGTCGTACGTCGACCTCGACGCACCGGAGCACCTGGAGTTCGAGTACGTCCGGCGGCTCGCCCACGTCGTGGACCGGGCCGGGGCGCCGGGCGCGCCGCTGGACGTGCTCCACCTCGGCGGCGGGGCGCTCACCCTGCCCCGCTACGTCGCCGCGACCAGGCCCGGATCCCGGCAGGACGTCGCCGAGGCCGACCTCGGGCTCCTCGCCCTGGTCGCCGAACACCTCCCGGTGCCCGACGGCGCGGGGATCACCGTGCACGGCGCCGACGCCCGCGATCTGCTGGAACGCACCCGGCCCGGCTCCGTCGACGTACTGATCGGGGACGTCTTCGGCGGTTCCCGGGTGCCCGCGCACCTCACCACCGTCGAATACGCGCGGGCCGTGCGCCGCGCGCTGCGCGACGGCGGAGTCTACGCCGCCAACCTCGCCGACGGCGCGCCCTTCGACTTCCTCCGCCCCCAACTGGCCACTCTCGGGGCCGTTTTCGAGGAAGTCGTCCTGATCGCGGAGCCCGCGGTGCTGCGCGGCCGGCGCTTCGGCAACGCCGTGCTCGTGGCCTCCTCCCGGCCCGTCGACATCGCGGCGCTGACCCGCGACTGCGCCGCCGACGTCTTTCCCGCCCGGGTCGAACACGGTCCGGCCCTGGCCCGGTTCACGGGGGCGGCGCGGCCGGTCGGGGACGCCGAGGCGGTCGCCTCACCCGAGCCGCCCGACGGGGCCTTCGGCATCGGCTGAGACCGGGACCGGCGTCCCGCGTCCGCCGGTGGCGGTGGCACGGGTCAGCCGGCGTACCTCGGGCACCGTCAGCACGGCGGCCGTGACCAGCACGATCAGCGCCGCGCAGCCCCACAGCGCCCGGCTGCGCCCGACCAGCGACTCCACCGGACCGGCGAGCGCGGTGGCGACCGGCATCATCGCCACCGAGCCGAACCAGTCGTAGGCCGAGACCCGGGACAGCTTCTCCTCCGGGATCTCCTGGTGCATGGTCGTCATCCACGAGACTCCGAACACCTCGATGGCGGCGCCGCTGACGAACATCACCACACAGAGGCCGGCCGCCGGCAGCGGCACCGCGAGCGCCGCCGACGGCAGGGCCAGCGGGAAGACGCAGAGCGTGCCGGCCAGCAGCATCCGCCGGGGCTTCCAGCGGGTCATCAGCAGCGCCCCGCCCAGCGTGCCGGCCCCGAAGGCGGCGAGCGCGAACCCCCACGGCCGGGCGCCGCCCAGTTCGTCCCGGGCCACCAGCGGCCCGTACACCGATTCGGCGGCCCCCACCGCGGCGACCACCACGGAGAACTGCGCCACGATGCTCCACAGCCAGGGGCGGCCGGTGAACTCGCGCCAGCCGTCCCGCAGATCGGCCAGCAGACCGCCGCCCGGCTCGCGGGCGGGGATGTGGCCGACGTCCAGGAAGGCGCGCAGCGCCCCCGCCACCGCGAAGGCCGCGGCATCGACGGCCAGCACCCAGCCCGGGTCCATCGCCGCGATCATGGCACCGCCGAGGGCGGCTCCGCCGATCGTCGCCCCCTGCATGGCCATCCGGAAGAGGGCGAAGGCCCGGCTCGCCTGCTCCTGGTCGACGCTCGACATCAGCATGCCCTCGGCCGCCGGGTTGAAGAACGCCTGCCCGGTCCCGCACAGGGCCGTGAGCGCCATCATCTGCCACAGCTCCGGGTCACCGGCCAGGACCAGCCAGGCGAAGGCGGCCTGCGAGGCGCAGTTCAGGGCGTTCGCCGCCACCATCACCCGGTGGCGCGGCAGCCGGTCCGCGATCGCCCCGCCGACGAGCAGGAACAGCACCAGCGGCGCCACCCTGGCGGCGGCCACCAGACCGACGTCGCCGCCGTCGCCGCCGGCCTGGAGGACGGCGAACGCCGCCGCGATCAGCGCGCCGTGGTTGCCCAGGCCCGTGATGATCGCGGCCACGGTCAGCAGACGGTAGTTGCGGCCGGAACGGCGCGCGGGGAGTTCGGGGGCCTCGGGGGCGGAGACGGCGGTCACCACGGGACTATCGCCGCCGCGGCCGCGTCGCGCCAACCGATTATCCCGCTCGGCCTGTTCCGGCCGTCCCCGGTGACCAGGCCGGTCGTCAGGAGGACGGGGCGGTGTCCACCAGGCGCACGGTGCTGAGGATCTTCTCGATCGTGCTGTCCGGGAGCGCGCCGTCGACGTGATCGGCCCCGTACAGGACCCAGGACGCGAACTCGCCGTTCTTGTTCTTGAAGGTGAAGGCGATCGTCTTGCCGTCGCTGTCGCACTTCTTGCGCTTGGTGACGCCGGGGGCGGTTGCGGTGACGACCTGGCCGGTCAGCCCCGACTTGGTGGTGTACTGCCGGGCCGGGGTGAACTTGATGGTGCTCTGCGGCATGTGCTGCGCATACGCGGCCCATGCCCAGGTGCCGGCCTCGCTGTGGGCGTTCTTGGCGGCGTCGGTGGCGCCCTGGGCGCCCCGGGTGCCGGCGCTGGCCAGGCTGGAGGTCTCCTCGGTGCCGTCCTTGTCGGAGTCGTCCACGCACCACCGCTTCTGGAAGTGGGCCGGCGCGGAGAATCCGATCAGCGGCGATTTGTCGCCCTTCTTCTCGTCCTCGAAGTACGAGAACGTGCCGGGCGACGCGACCTCCCAGTCCCCGGGCACGTCGAACTGCGTGCCCCACTTGGGGTTGGTGACCACCTTCCAGCCCGCGATGAGGGGCTTGGCGTCCTCGCCGCCGCGCGGGTTCGCCTCCGGGGCGGCGTCGGACGCGGACGGGGCGGCGGGCGCCGTGGTCTTCTTGTCGTCGGCGACGTTCTCGCTCCTGTCGCCGTCCTTGTTCAGCACGACGACACCGGTGACCGCGGCCGCCACCACCACGGCCGAGGCCGCGACGATCGCCACGACGGTGGTCTTCTTCCTGTCGCCGTCCGGCTTCGGAGGCTCGGGCGGACCGGGCACCGCGTGCTGCGAAACGGTCGGCTGCTGGTACGGGTTCGGCTGCGGGTAGCCGGGCTGCTGCCGGCCCTGCTGCGGGTACCCCGGCTGCTGCCCGGGCTGCCCGTACTGGCCGGGCTGCTGATATCCCGGCTGCTGATAGGGATTCGGCTGCTGGTACCCCGGCTGCTGGTACGGGTTCTGGTTCTGGTCCTGCGGGTTCTGCTCGCCCCCGGGCGGCTGCTGTCCTGGCCACATGGCGAGTAACGATAGAGGGACACCGCCCGGCCGGGCACGCCCGCCCCCGTGAGCGGACGGTGGAGGAACGGGAGGGGCGGGGGAGGGGAATGGTCGCGGGGCGCGGGTCGGGGGATGGCGACAAGACTCTACCCGTGAGTAACATCTGGTCATGAGCACTGCAGACACGACCGTGGGCGAGATGCTCGCCGCGACGGTCCCCATGGCCCGCACCCTGCGTCTGGAATTCCTGGAGACGACCGCCGATCGCGCGGTGGTCCGGCTGCCGGACCAGGCCGAGTACCACAACCACATCGGAGGTCCGCACGCCGGAGCGATGTTCACGCTCGCGGAATCGGCCAGCGGCGCGATCGTCCTCGCCGCCTTCGGCGACCAGTTGTCCCGGGCCGTGCCGCTGGCGGTGCGGGCGGAGATCGGCTACAAGAAGCTGGCGATGGGCGAGGTCACGGCGACGGCGACCCTGGGCCGGCCGGCCTCCGACGTGGTCGCGGAACTCGACCGCGGGGAGCGGCCCGAGTTCCCCGTGACCGTCGAGATCCGGCGCGCGGACGGCGCGGTGACCGGCGAGATGACGGTGGTCTGGACGCTGCGCCCCAACGCCTGATCCCGGGCCGTCCGCACAGGGCTGCCGCACCTCCCCCGGGTGGGGTGCGGCAGCCACGCGAGCTGTGCCCGCGGTCGGCCGGACAGGTAGCATTCCCGCCGTGCGCCGAGGAGTTGACCTTCGGTCAACAGGACAACACGGGAGGAACAGGCGTTGCACATCCAGGAGTGGCTGGAGACCGTCCCGGCCGTCAGTGTGTACGTCCTGGTGGGCGTCGTCATCGGACTGGAGAGCCTCGGCATTCCGCTCCCGGGCGAGATCGTCCTGGTCAGCGCCGCACTCCTGGCGGCCGGACACGACGGCGTCAACCCGTGGGTCCTGGGGGCCTGCGCCTCGGCGGGCGCGGTGATCGGGGACTCGATCGGCTATGCCATCGGCCGCAAGGGAGGACGCCCGCTGCTGGCCCGGCTCGGCCGCAGGTTCCCCCGGCACTTCGGCGAGAGCCAGATCGCCGTCGCCGAGCGCTCGTTCCACAAGTGGGGCATGTGGGCGGTGTTCTTCGGCCGGTTCGTCGCACTGCTCCGGATCTTCGCCGGGCCGCTGGCCGGTGTGCTGCACATGGCGTACTGGAGGTTCCTGACCGCCAATGTGCTGGGCGGGATCGTCTGGGCCGGCGGCACCACGGCCGTCGTCTACTACGTGGGCGTCGTCGCGGAGGCGTGGCTCAAGCGGTTCTCCTACCTGGGCCTGGTGCTCGCGGTGCTGGTCGGCGTCACCTCGATGCTCGTACTGAAGAGCCGGGCCAAGAAGACCGCGGCCCGGGTGGCGGCCGCACCGGCGTCCGAGGCGGGCGCGGGGGCTGTGCCCGCCGCCGACTGAGCCGGCGCGGGAGGCAGCCCCCGCGGCCCGACGTCCCGCGCCCGCGCGCCGCGCCGGTCCCGTGCCCAGGTGCCGGATGCTCGGGTTCCAGGTTCTCAGTGCTCGGGGCTCGGCACTCGGTGCTCGGCGCTCAGTTCTCGGCGTCGCCGCGCTCCTCGTGGGCACGGCGGTGCGCCTTGGCCAGCTCGACGTATCCCGCCGCGTTGAACCGGATGCCCTCGCGCTCCTCCTCGGTCAGCTGCCGCCTGACCTTGGCGGGCACCCCGGCGACCAGGGAACCCGGCGGCACCTGCATGCCCTGCGGGACCAGGGCCTGCGCCGCGACCAGCGAACCGGCCCCGATGCGGGCGCCGTTGAGGACGGTGGCCCCCATGCCGACCAGCACGTCGTCCTCGACGGTGCAGCCGTGGAGCACCGCGTTGTGCCCGACCGAGACGCGCTCGCCGACCGTGACGGGGAACCCGGGGTCGGTGTGGACGCTGCAGTTGTCCTGGATGTTGCTCTCCGCCCCGACCACGATGGGACCGCAGTCGGCGCGCAGCACCGCGTGGTACCAGACACTGGAGCCCGCCTCCAGCGTGACCTCCCCGACCACCACGGAGGTCGGCGCGGTGAAGGCGTCCGCGTCCACCTCCGGCTCCCTGCCGCCGACTCCCGTGACCAACGCCTGCTCTGCCATCGCCCGTTCCTCCGTGCTCAGGTGGTGTGCGCTCGCGCGTGTCCGACCGCGTCGGGGGAACGGTATGCGACCGTCGGCGGGCCGCCGCCGAGTGGGGTGAACATCACAGGTGATCGCGGTGATGGGGGCGCGCGCGGCCGACTACCGTGTGCGAGTGCCGAAGAACAGGAACGCGTTCTCCCTCCTCGCCGCCTGGCGTCGGCGCGTCCTCTCGCGCGTCGTCCACAGCGGCCGGCGCCGGGTGCGGGAGTGGGGTGCGGTCACGGCGGAACACCCCGGCGGCCTGCGGTTCCGCCGGATCGGCCCCGGCACCCGGCTGGCCTTTCCGCAGGGCACCGTCTTCGGTGAGCCGTGGATCGAACTCGGCGCCCACTGCGTGATCGGGGAACAGGTCACGCTGACGGCCGGGCTCATGCCCGACCTGGACCTCGGCCCGGAACCGATCCTCACGATCGGGGACGGCGTGGTGCTCGGCCGGGGCAGCCATGTCGTCGCCGACACCACGGTCACCATCGGCCCGGACACGTACTGCGGGCCCTATGTGTACATCACCTCGACCAACCACAGCTACGACGACCCGCACCAGCCGATCGGCCGGCAGTGGCCGCGCATGGAACCGGTCGTCATCGGGCCGGGCTGCTGGATCGGCACCGGGTCGGTGATCCTGCCGGGGGCCACCCTGGGACGCAATGTGGTGGTGGCCGCGGGCGCGGTCGTACGCGGCGACGTGCCCGACCACGCGGTGGTGGCCGGAGCCCCGGCCAGGGTCGTGCGCAGCTGGGACCCGGAGCAGGGGTGGCAGCCGCCGATGCGCACCCCGGCGCCGGTGCCGATCCCGTCCGATGTCACCCCCGAGCAGCTGCTCGCGCTGGCGGAACACGGCGAGACGACGGGCCCGGCCGACGGCTGAGCGCCGACGGGGCAGTCGACGGGCGTTCTCCGGGAGGCCGTTCGCGCGTCGCCGCCGAGAGGACGGGATCCGTGCGACGGAGGCCGGCGGCACGGTTCCGCCACGGTGATCGCCTCGGCGGGGGACGGCGGGCCGGAGACGTCGTCGCTCAGCCGTCCGCGCGGCAGAGGGCTCGGTCGTGCACCCCGGCCGGGCTCGGGTCGGCGATCCCGTCCGGAGCGGCGGCCCGGCCGGGGGCGGCGGCCCGGGCCAGGCCGTCGGTCCGGTGCGCGGGCAGCCAACGGGACGCGAAGTCGACGGCGTCGGGCAGCCGGAAGAGCCGGCTCGTCGACGAACCGACCGGACCGGTCCGCACGGCCGCGCCGCCGTCCGACCCCGCGAAGTCGGCCCCCAGCGCCGCGAAGTCGCCGTCGTCCAGCGCGACGTCCTCGTACTCCCACCACCGGCGCCGCCCCCCGGTCCGCACCACGCAGCGGTAGCGGCGGCGGGGCGGCGACGGCATCCGGTACTCGCCCAGGTGGAACGCCGTGCACGTGGCGAAACCGGTGCCCAGCAGCAGCACTTGGGCGCGCAACTCGTGGAGGCGGGCCAACGGGGAGTCCTCGCCGAGATGGCAGTCCGGGAGGTGGCCGCCGACCACCTCGCGGGCCAGCGGGCCGAGCGCGGTGAAGGACGTCTGAGGATGCGCGCTGCGCAGCGCGCCCCCCGTGAGCCGCACGGCCTCCGAGAGCCGCCCCATGGACGGAGCCGGGGTCGTCGCGGGGTCGAAGGGGGGCATCCGCGCGCGCAGTTCCGCACGCTCCCGGTCCGTCAGTCCGCTTGCGCGTTCGAGGTACTGCGGCGAGGTGTCGGAGTTCTCCGGGGTGAAGGAGGGGACGACGAGCGTGCCGCGCCC
Source organism: Streptomyces tyrfis (assembly GCF_037034285.1). Lineage (NCBI taxonomy): Bacteria > Bacillati > Actinomycetota > Actinomycetes > Kitasatosporales > Streptomycetaceae > Streptomyces > Streptomyces tyrfis. The sequence continues at coordinate 28,145 of NZ_JBAGJZ010000012.1, forward strand.
GCCGAGGGCGTCCCGCAGCGCCCCCACCGCCGCCCGGACCCCGCCGCTCACCGGGCCCACCGCACGCATCGAGGCGTGCACCAGCAGGATCCCGCCGCGCTCCACACCCAGATCGGAGAGTTGCCCCGCGAGCCCGGCCCGGTCATGGCCGACCACGCGCGTCGTCGTAGTAGTCACGGTCCGTCATTGTCCCAGTCGCGCGGCGCGTATGACACCACGCACATTCGGCCGGAAGGCGGCGCACGGCACCGGATACCGTCCGCCGCATGCGCCCCGGCGGAGCCGCGCGGACCCACAGGCGCGCCCGCGCGGAGACGCCCGGCCTTGGCCCTGTCTTCAAACTGCCGTCGCACGGCAGGCAGCAGTTTGAAGACAGGGTCGAGCGCCGCCACGGGCCGACGGACCGAACCGCCCGGCGCCCGGCCGCCCGGCGACGCGCGCCGCCACGGCTCGGAGGACGGGCCCGCCCCGCCGGCTCAGTCCGGCCGGCCCAGCGCCGGGATCTCGATCGCGGGGCAGCGGTCCATGATCATGTCCAGCCCGGCCGCGCGCGTGCGCTCGTACGCCTCGGCGTCGATCACGCCGAGCTGGAACCAGACCGCCTTGGCACCCGCAGCCACGGCCTCGTCGGCCACCCCGCCCGCCAGCGCGCTGTTGACGAAGACATCGACCACGTCCACCGGGAACGGTATGTCGGCCAGCGAGGCGTATCCCTGCTCGCCGTGGACCCGCTCCGCCTTCGGGTGCACCGGCACCACCCGCTTGCCGAAGCGCTGCAGCACCTCCGCGACGCGATGCGCCGGGCGCGCCGGGTTGTCCGACAGGCCGACCACGGCCCAGGTGTCGCCCGTGTCCAGAAGGATCCTGCGGATCGTCTCCGAGTCTGCGTACATGATCCGGACAACGGACGGCGGTACCCGGGTGTTCCCGGCCGGGGCATAGGCTGGCCGGATGCAGGAGCAGTACCGGACCGTCGCCCGAGCGGGCGTGCACGAGACCGAGATCAACCGGTCTCGCTTCATCTGCGCGCTCGCGCCCGCCGCCACCGAGCAGGAGGCCCAGGACTTCGTCGCACGCGTCCGCGCCGACCACCCCGCCGCCACCCACAACTGCTACGCCTATGTGATCGGCGCCGACGCCTCCGTGCAGAAGGCCAGCGACGACGGGGAACCGGGAGGCACCGCCGGCGTCCCGATGCTGCAGATGCTCACCCGCCGGGAGATGCGCTACGTCGTGGCCGTCGTCACCCGTTACTACGGCGGCGTGAAGCTCGGCGCCGGAGGACTGATCCGGGCGTACGGGGGAGTGGTCGGTGAGGCCCTCGACGAACTCGGCACCCTCACCAGGCAGCGGTTCCGTCTGGCCACCGTCACCGTCGGCCACCAGCGTGCCGGGAAGCTGGAGAACGACCTGCGGGCCACCGGCCGGTCGGTGCGCGAGGTCCGATACGGGGAGGCCGTCGACATCGAGATCGGGCTGCCGGACTCCGACGTGGAGTCCTTCCGGGGCTGGCTCGCCGACGTCACCGCGGGCGAGGCCCGGCTGGAGCTCGGCGGCGAGGCGTACGGGGACGCCTGAGAGAGACCGCGCACGCGGCCGGACTTTCGACGCGGGGCGGCTTCCGGATCCGGGCCGGGCTCCGGCCGGCGCCCGGCGTACCGGACAATGGGGCGCGTGACCCGGCTCCTGACCCGCAGCGACCTCCTGACCGTTCTCGAACCGGAAGCCTGCCTGGAGGCCCTGCGCGATGGGTTCCGGCGGGCCGGTTCCTCGCCGGTCGCCGGACGGCGGATACGTACCGACCTGCCCTTCCCGGGCACGGCGACCGCCCTGATGCCCGGGCTGCTGCCGGGCGTCGACGCGTACACCGTCAAGGTCAACTCCAAGTTCCCGGGGGCCCGCCCCGCGCTGCGCGGGGTGATCTGCCTGCACAGCGGCCGGGACGGCGAACTCCTCGCCCTGCTCGACTCCGCCACCGTCACGGCCTGGCGGACCGGTCTGGCCGCAGCCCTCGGCACCCACGCCGTCGCCGCCCCAGATCCGGCGGGCGAGGCGGTGCTGGGCGTCGTCGGAGCGGGCGCGCAGGCCGAGATCACGGTGCGCGGAATGCGGAGCCTGCGCGACTTCCGGGAGCTGGTGGTGCACGACATCGACCCGGAGCGCGCGGCGGACTTCGCCGGCCGCCACCGGGGCCGGGGCCTCGGCTCCGCGTCAGAGGTCGCCGCGGCCGCGGACGTCGTGCTGCTCGCCACCTGGTCGCGCACCCCGCTGCTGGGCCTCGCCGACAGCCGTCCCGGACAGCACTTCACCACCCTCGGCGCCGACGAGCCCGGCAAGCAGGAGCTCTCCGTCGGCCTGCTCCGCTCCGCCCTCCTCGTCGTCGACGACCGCGAGCAGGCCGCGGACATGGGCGCCCTGGCCTCGGCGGGACTGCCGGCCGACGCCGCGCACGCCACCCTCGGGGAACTGCTCACCGGCGCCCGGCCCGGCCGCGCCCCGCACCAGGACCGCTCCGTCTACGCGCCCGTCGGGCTGCCCTGGCAGGACCTGGCCGTCGCCTGGACCGCGTACCGCCGGGCGGAACGCCTCTCCGCGGGGACCCTGATCGACCTCCTCGGCTGAACGGGCCGGGCGACGGCGTCGGACCGGAGCCACGGAGCCCTGAAGCCCGGAGCCCCTGGGGCAGGGCGGCGGCGGAGGCCGAGAAGCGTGGCGGAAAGGGCCGGAGCCGGCCCGCCCCGATGGGACACTGTGAGCGGTGAGAACACTGTGCCCACCGGGGCCGATGCGGTCGGCGCCGGGCGCCCGGCCGCGCCCGCATCGGCGCGGCCACGGCGCACGAAGGACCGGGACGGGGACACGGGGGCGGAGGACGACGATGACGCGGGGCGGAGCCGGAACGTGAGAATTCTGCACACATCGGACTGGCACCTGGGCCGGTCCTTCCACCGGGCCTCCCTCCTGGAGGCGCAGGCGGCCTACCTCGACCACCTGGTGGCCACGGTGCGCGAACGGGAGGTCGACGCGGTCGTCGTGGCGGGCGACGTGTACGACCGGGCCGTGCCCTCGCTGCCGGCCGTCGAACTCTTCGACGACGCCCTGCACCGGCTCGCCGCCGTCGGCGTGCCCACCGTGATGATCTCCGGGAACCACGACTCGGCACGCCGGCTGGGCGTCGGCGCCGGGCTGCTCGGACGGGCCGGCGTCCACCTGCGCACCGACCCCGATCACTGCGCAGTCCCCGTGGTGCTGCGCGACGCCCACGGCGACGTGGCGTTCTACGGACTGCCGTACCTGGAACCCGCCCTGGTCAAGGACGCCCTCGGGGCGGAACGCGCCGGGCACGAGGCGGTGCTGGGCGCCGCCATGGACCGGGTGCGGGCCGACCTCGCGAGCCGCCCCGGCGGCACCAGGTCCGTGGTGCTCGCCCACGCCTTCGTGGTGGGCGGCGAACCCAGCGACAGCGAACGCGACATCACCGTCGGCGGGGTGGCCGCCGTGCCCGCCGGGGTCTTCGACGGCGTCGACTACGTGGCGCTCGGGCATCTGCACGGCTGCCAGACGATCACCGGACGGATCCGATACTCGGGCTCCCCGCTCGCCTACTCCTTCTCCGAGGCCGCCCACCGCAAGACCATGTGGCTGATCGACCTGGACGCCTCCGGAGCCGTCACCGCCGAACGCGTCGACTGCCCGGCGCCCCGCCCGCTGGCCCGGCTCCGCGGCCGGCTCGACGACCTCCTCGACGACCCGGAGCTGGAACGCCACCGGGACTCCTGGGTCGAGGCCACGCTCACCGACCCGGTGCGCCCGACCGAGCCCATGGCCCGCCTCGCCGAGCGGTTCCCGCACACCCTCAGCCTCGTGTTCGAGCCCGACCGGGCCCCGGACGACCCGCTCGCCTCGTACGCCCAGCGCCTCAAGGGGCGCGACGACCAGCAGATCGCGGAGGACTTCGTGGCACATGTACGCGGCGGGGCGGCGGCGGACGAGCGGGAACGGACGGTGCTGCGCGACGCCCTCGACGACGTCCGGGTCGACGACACGGTGCGCGAGGTGAACCGGTGAGGCTGCACCGACTCACGCTCACCGCCTTCGGGCCGTTCGGCGGCACCCAGCACGTCGACTTCGACGCCCTCTCCTCGGCCGGGCTCTTCCTGCTGCACGGGCCGACCGGCGCGGGGAAGACCTCCGTGCTCGACGCCGTCTGCTACGCCCTGTACGGCTCGGTGCCCGGCGCCCGCCAGACCCCCGGCGCCTCCCTGCGCAGCGACCACGCCCCGGCGGACCTCCCCACGGAGGTCGCGCTCGAACTGACCGTCGGCGGCCGGCGCCTCGAACTCACCCGGCGGCCGGCCCAGCCCCGCCCCAAGAAGAAGGGCGACGGCTTCACGACGGAGAAGGCCCAGAGCCGGCTGCGCGTGTACGACCCCGAGCACGGCTGGCGGTCGCTGAGCCGCTCGCACCAGGAGATCGGGGAGGAGATCACCCAGCTCATCGGCATGAGCCGGGACCAGTTCTGCCAGGTGGTGCTCCTGCCGCAGGGCGACTTCGCGCGCTTTCTGCGCGCCGACGCCGAGGCGCGCGGCAGACTGCTCGGCAGGCTCTTCGACACCCGCCGCTTCGCCGCCGTCGAAGAACGGCTCGCGGAGCTCCGCCGTGCCGCGGAGGCTCAGGTCAGAGGCGGTGACGAGCGCGTCCTCGCCGTCGCCCAGCGCATCGCCCAGGCCGCCGGACCGGCCGCGCGCGAGGCGGCGCTCCCCGAGCTGCGGCCCGGCGACCCCGGACTCGCCGACGCCGTACTGGAATGGGCCGCGCAGGCCCGGGCCGGCGCCCGGGAACGCCTCGACATCGCCGCGTCCGCGCTGGCCCGGGCCGAGGGCCGGCAGTCGGCGGCCCGACTCGTCCTCGACGCCGAACGCGAACGCGCCGCGCTCCAGCAGCGGTACGCGGAGACCCTGCGGCGCGCCGCGGCGCTCGAAGCCGGCCGCCCCGACCACGACCGGCGCGCCGAACGGCTCGCACGCGCCCGCAAGGCCGAACAGGTCGCCCCCGCCCTGGACCTGCGCGAGGAGGCCGAGCACGCCTACCGCGCGGCCCGGGAGAACCGCGACCGTGCCCGCGCGCCGCTGCCCGCCACCCTCGCCGACGCCGGCGCCGAGCAGCTGGCCGAGCTGGAACGGCGGCTCCGGCAGGAACTCGGCGGACTGGAGGCCGCGAAGCGCGCCGAGCGGCGCAGCGCGGAGATCGACGCCGAACGGGCCGGACTGGAGCGCCAGGCCCGGGCGGACGACGAACTGATCCAGGACGCGAAGGGCTGGCTGGCGGGCTGGGAGACGGCCCGGCACGAGCTGCGGGCCCGGATCGAGGACGCCCAGGAGGCGGCGACCCGTGCCGAACAGCTCGCCGGGCTGCTGGAGCCCGCCCGGTCGAGGCTGGAGGCGGCCCGGCGGCGCGACGCCCTCGCCCTCAGGATCTCGGACGCCGCCGACCGGCTGACCCGGGCGCGCGAGGCGGCCGCCACCGCGCACGAGGCGTGGCTGGAGCTGCGCGAACGACGCCTGCGCGACATCGCCGCGGAACTGGCCGCCGAACTGGTGGACGGCGAGCGCTGCAAGGTCTGCGGATCGACCGACCACCCCGAGCCCGCGCGCGCCGGCGACGGCCATGTCGACCGGGCCGCCGAGGAGCGGGCCCTCGACGCCCACCGGCGGGCCGAGGAGGCGCGCACCCGGGCCGACCGGGAGCTGGAGATCCTGCGCGAGCAGCACCGGACGGCCCGGGCCGCCGCGCGGTCGGCCGTGCCCCGGCCCCGGGACGGCGCGGACGTCGCCGAACGGGCCGGCACCGGGGCCGGGCAGGCCGGGGCCACGGCGGGCGCCGGCACGGCGGACGGGGCCGCCGCGGGCCGTCCGCCGTACAGCATCGGCACAGGCACAGGCACAGGCTCCGGCGACGACCCGGCCGCCGAGCCCGCGGCCGATCCCACCGTCCCCGAACTCGCCCGCCTCGTCGACGACCTGACGCGGCGGCATGCCGAGGCGCACCGCACGGCCGCCGGGACGCACGCGGCCCGCGAGGCGCTCGCGGCCGCCGAGCGGGAACAGGCCGAGCGGCTGGAGGGGCTGCGGCAGGCCGAGCGCAGGGTCGCGGCCAGAACCTCCCTGCGGGAGGGCCTGGACCGGGAACAGGCGGCGCTGGAAGCCGAGCTGACCGCCGTTCGAAGCGGTGGCGTCGGCGTGGCGGATCACGCCCGGCTGCTGGAGCGCAGGGCCGGGCTGCTCGCTGAGGCCGCCGCCGCGGTGCGCGAGGAGGAGGAGGCCGCGCGACGCCGCAAGCAGGCCGACGGCCGGCTCGCGGACGCCGCGTTCCGGGCCGGGTTCGACACCCCTCAGGACGCCGTCGCGAGCCTGCTGACCGACGCGGAACAGCGCGAGCTCCAGCGCCTGACCGACGCCTGGCAGTCCGAGTCGGCCGCCGTCGCCGACCGGCTCGCGGAGACCGCGGCCCGCACCGCGGCCGAGGGGGAGCCGGCCGAGCCTGACGGTGCGCGGGCCGCGTACGACAGCGCCGAGCGGCTGGTGCGGGACGCCTCGGCGGCGCTCGCCGCGGCACGGGAGCGCTGCGCCGAAGTGGGCCGCCTCTCGCGCACCGCCACGAGAGAGGTGCGCGGGCTCGGACCGCTGCGCGAGGAGTACGACCGGGTGGCCCGGCTGGCCGGACTCACCGCGGGCACCTCCGCGGAGAACGAGCGCAAGATGCGGCTGGAGTCCTACGTCCTGGCCGCACGGCTCGAACAGGTCGCCGCCGCGGCCACCGCCCGCCTGGAACGCATGTCCTCCGGCCGCTACAGCCTCGTCCACTCCGACGCCCGGGCCGGCGGCCGCAGATCAGGCCTCGGCCTGCACGTGGTCGACGCCTGGACCGGACGCGAGCGCGACACGGCGACGCTCTCGGGCGGCGAGACGTTCTTCGCCTCGCTGGCCCTCGCGCTCGGCCTCGCCGACGTGGTCACCGACGAGGCGGGCGGCGTGCGGCTGGACACGCTCTTCATCGACGAGGGCTTCGGCAGCCTGGACGAGCAGACGCTCGACGAGGTGCTCGACGTGCTCGACTCCCTGCGCGAGCGCGACCGCAGCGTCGGCATCGTCAGCCATGTCGCCGATCTGCGCCGCCGGATCCCCGCACAGCTCGAAGTGGTGAAGGAACGCGACGGATCGGCGGTGCGCCACCGCACGCCGGGCGCGGCCGGCGGCTGACGGCGCGGCGCCGGAACCGGCTGCGCCGACCGGCTCCGGCGACCCGGACACCGGTCGGCGCGGCCGTGCCGCCGCCCCGCCCGTCCGGGCCCCGGCCCGGGGATCGGCCGCCGGCCCCCGGACGCCCCTTCGCGGGAGCGCCGGGGAACGCCGGAGCCGGGCTGACGAGGGGCGGCGGCCCGTCAGGTCAGAGCTTGGACAGCTCGTCCACCAGATCGTCGAGACCGAGCGGCCCCTGGGAGAGCGCGGCCATGTGCCACGCCTTGGCGTCGAAGGCGTCGCCGTGCGCCTTGCGCGCGTTCTCCCGGCCCAGCAGCCACGCGCGTTCCCCCAGCTTGTAGCCGATGGCCTGACCGGGCATCGAGAGGTAGCGGGTGAGCTCGCTCTCCACGAAGTCGGCCGGGCGGCCGCTGTGGTTGCCGAAGAACTCCTGGGCGAGGTCGGGCGTCCACCGCTCCCCGGGGTGGAACGGCGAGTCCGCGGGGATCTCCATCTCCGCGTGCATGCCGATGTCCACGATCACCCGGCAGGCCCGCATCATCTGCGCGTCCAGATAGCCGAGCCGGCGCTCGGCGTCCGGCAGGAAGCCCAGCTCGTCCATCAGCCGCTCCGCGTACAGCGCCCAGCCCTCGCAGTTGGCGCTGACCTGGCCGATCGACGCCTGGTAACGGGAGAGGCTGTCCGCGACGTGGGTCCACTGGGCGATCTGCAGATGGTGGCCCGGCACGCCCTCGTGGTACCAGGTCGACACCAGGTCGTACACCGGGAAGCGGGTCTCGCCCATGGTGGGCAGCCAGGTCCGGCCGGGACGGGAGAAGTCCTCCGACGGGCCCGTGTAGTACGGGGCCGCGGCGCCGCCGGGCGGAGCGATGTGCGACTCCACCTTCCGCACCCGCTCGGCGAGTTCGAAGTGCGTGCCGTCGAGCGCCTCGATGGCCTCGTCCATCAGGTCCTGCAGCCAGGCACGGACCTCGTCCACGCCCTCGATGTGCTTGCCGTGGACGTCGAGGTGGGCCAGCGCCTCCCACGGACCGGCGCCCGGCAGGATCTTCTCGGCCTCCGTCCGCATCTCGGCGAGCAGCCGGTGGTACTCGGACCAGCCGTACGCGTACGCCTCGTCGAGGTCGAGGTCCGTGCCGTTGAAGAAGCGCGACCACCGCGCGTACCGCTCGCGGCCCACGATGTCCGGCGCACCCTCGACCGCGGGGGCGTACACCTCGCGCATCCAGTCGCGCAGCTCCGCGACCGACTTGGTGGCTCGCCCGGCGGCCTCGTCCAGCTCGGCGCGCAGGGACGCGGGGCCGGCGGCGGCGAACTCCTCGAAGAAGCCCGTCCCGCCCTCGCCGGCCCACTCGTCGAGCTGGCCGATGAACGTCGCGGTGGCGCGCGGGCCCCCGTACAGCCGGCGCTCCAGGCCCAGCGCCAGCGACTCGCGGTACCCCTCCAGCGAGGCGGGGACTGCGGCCAGCCGCTCCACGACCGCCGCCCAGTCCTCGTCGGTCTCGGTCGGCGTCACCGTGAACACGTCACGGATGCTATGCGCCGGGGAGTGGATGTTGGAGACCGTGCGCAGCTCCTCGTCGGCCTCGTGGACGGCGAGTTCCGCCATGAGGCGCTCACGGAGCAGGCGGGCGCAGCGGCGCTCGGCGTCGCTGTCGGCGCCGGGAAGCCGCTCGGCGGCGTCGAGCCGCGCGAGGGTGGTGCGGGCGAGTTCGGCGCGGGCCGCCTGCCCGGCGGGGGAGAAGTCGGGGAGGCGCCGCGAGCTCTCCGCGACACCCAGGTACGTGCCGGAGACCGGGTCGAGTTCGATGAATGCGTCGACGTAGGCGTCGGCGACCTGGCGGGGCAGTGCGCTGCCGGGGATATCTGACATGTGGACATCCTCGTACGGCGGGGGCCTCCGCGTCATCATCATTCGGGCTCAGGGGCCGGTACCAGGATCCGCGGGGGCGGGCGGCAGCAGCGGTCCGCACTCCCACTGCTGGAAGATCAGCCGGGTCTCCACCCGGGCCACCTCGCGCCGTGACGTGAACTCGTCCAGCACCAGACGCTGGAGATCCGCGGTGTCGGCGACGGCGACATGGACCAGGTAGTCGTCGGGTCCGGTGAGGTGGAAGAGCGCCCGCGACTCCGGCAGCGCCCTGATCCGCTCGACGAACGGTCCGATCAGCTCCCTGCGGTGCGGGCGGACCTGTACGGAGAGCAGCGCCTCCAGGCCGCGGCCGATCCGTGCCGGGTCCAGGCGCAGCCGGTGACCGAGGATCACTCCGGAACGGCGGAGCCTGGCCACCCGGTCCAGGCACGTCGACGGGGCGACGCCGACCTCGGCGGCCAGCTCGCGGTAGGTGGTCCGGGCATCGTTCTGCAGCAGCCGCAGAATGTGCAGGTCCACCGGGTCCAGAACGACAGATTCGGACATCTGCCGAACGTAGCACGGCGAATTCGCCCGAGCGGCCGGTTCCTGTTCAGAGTGCTGTCATGGACACCGAACCCTTCATGGCGCCCGGGACCAACCCCCCGTCCAGGGCGCTGGCCACCGAGGCCGTGCACGCGGGCCGCGAGGACCTCACGGCCCTCGGCCTGCACACCCCGCCGATCGACCTGTCCACCACCTACCCCTCGTACGACTCCAGGGCCGAGGCCGAGCGGATCGACGCCTTCGCCGCGACGGGGGCCAGGCTCGACGGCCCGCCCGTGTACGCGCGGCTGGACAATCCGACGACGGCCCGCTTCGAGGCCGCGCTCGCCCGGCTGGAGGGAGCGGAGAGCGCCGTGGCGTTCGCCAGCGGCATGGCGGCGCTCACCGCCGTCCTGCTGGCCCGGGCCGGCGCCGGGCTGCGCCATGTGGTCGCCGTCCGTCCGCTCTACGGCTGCAGCGACCACCTCCTCGGCGCCGGTCTGCTGGGCACCGAGGTCACCTGGACCGACCCCGCGGGCATCGCGGAGGCGATCCGCCCGGACACCGGCCTGGTGATGGTGGAGACCCCCGCCAATCCGACGCTCGCCGAGGTCGACGTCCGGGCGATCGCCCACTCCTGCGGGTCGGTGCCGCTCCTCGTCGACAACACCTTCGCCACTCCCGTGCTCCAGCGGCCGGTCGAGCAGGGCGCCCGGATCGTGCTGCACAGCGCCACCAAGTACCTGGGCGGGCACGGCGACGTGATGGGCGGGGTCGTGGCGTGCGACGAGGAGTTCGCGGCCCGGCTGCGCCAGGTGCGCTTCGCCACCGGCGGCGTGCTGCATCCGATGGCCGGGTACCTGCTGCTGCGCGGCCTCGCCACGCTCCCGGTACGGGTGCGGGCGGCCTCCGCGAGCGCGGCGGAGCTGGCCCGCAGGCTGGCGGCCGACCCGCGTGTCGCCCGGGTCCACTACCCGCGGCTGGGCGGGGCGATGGTCTCGTTCGAGGTGCACGGGGACCCGCACCGGGTGATCTCGGCCGTACGGCTCATCACCCCGGCGGTCAGCCTCGGCAGCGTCGACACCCTGATCCAGCATCCGGCGTCCATCAGCCACCGGATCGTGGACGAGGGGGACCGTTGGGCGTCCGGGGTCGGGGACCGGCTGCTGCGCATGTCCGTCGGGCTGGAGGACGTCGACGACCTGTGGGCCGACCTCCGCCGGGCGCTGGACGTGTCCGGGACGGGCCGGGAGCCGGAGGCGGGCCTGAGCCACGCGACGGAACCGGCCTCCGTCGCCGGTCGCGTCTCATAACACCCGGGGGCCGCGCGGACCGGCGTCCGCGCGGCCCCCGGCGCCGTGACCTCAGTGACCGGCCTGCTCGTACGGCGGCAGCGAGTGGACCGGGGCCGCGTCCAGCCGAGCCGTCACGACCAGCGTGCCCTCCTCCACCTGGTAGTCCAGCGGCAGGCCCAGCGCCCGCATGGCCTTCACCATCCCGGTGTCGGAGGCCCGGGTGACCGCGTAGACGTGCGCGCAGCCCGCCTCGGCGGCGAGCGCCACCAGACGGCGCAGCAGCTCCGAACCGATCCCGCGCCGCTGCCACTCGTCCTCGACGAGCAGGGCGACCTCGGTCTCGTCGCCGTCCCAGAGCAGATGGCCCAGGGCGACCAGCCGTCCCGAGCCGGTCCACGCGGCCAGGGTGCGGCCGAAGCGGGGGCTCAGCAGATGGTCCAGATAGCGGTCGGCGTCGCGCACCGGCCCGTGGTAACGCCGGCTCAGCGTCCGCTCGGAGCAGCGGGCGTGCATCGCCCGGGCCGCGTCGAGGGCGCCCCGGTCCGCACGGCGCACGGTGATCTCGTCCCCCTCGGGGAGGGTGAGCACGTGCTTGCCGCGCGGCAGGCGGGGGCCGAGCCGGGCGTCGAGTTCCACCAGCGCCCGCGCCCGGGCGAACTCGGTCGGCGTGAACGGGAGGCGGGGCCGCTCGACGGTGAGGGTGCCACCGGACGGATCGCGCAGCCGCATCACCGTCTCCTCCAGCACGCCCTCGGCCGGGACGCTGTCCTCGGCGGCCCCACCGGTCGCCGGGACCGGGGGCAGCGAGCGGATCGTGCACCGGCCCAGCAACTGGCGCAGCGCGAGGGGAAGCTCGGCCGCGTCCAGCGCGGTGCGCGTCGCGAGACCGAGCACGCGCGTCGGCGCGTCCACCAGGTCGTGGGCGTCGGCCCGCTCGATCCAGACGGACCCGCCCCCGGCCGCGGAGACGGACCGGGTCAGCTGCTGGGCCCGCAGCGAGCCGGGGGCCCGCAACAGGAACTCGTCGACCGTGCCCCGCGCCAGCGGATGCGTCTGCAGCGTGAGGATGTCGACCCGCTGCCGGGCCAGGGCCAGGCACAGCGCGGCCAGGCTTCCGGGGGCGTCCCGCACGGTGGCGCGCATTCGCCACAGCACCGTGTCCTCGGCGGGCGGGACCGGCCTCGACGCCATGTCCGTCCCGGACGCCGATTCGTCCGCCGGTTCGTATGCCAGGCCGGACGGCGGCCCGGGCACGACGGTACCGGCGTCGCCACCGGTGCCGGGAGCCGCCACCTGCTGGGGCGGCGGCACGCCGATGCCGGCGGGGACCGGCACCGTCCCGCTCGGCACCGTCGTGTCCGGCTCCGTTCCGCCCGGCGGTGGGGCGTGGCCGTGCCGCCGGGCCCACCAGGTGTGGAACCCGGCCGTCACCGCCAGCGCGCCGGCCGAGGCGATCAGCAGATAGGGCCCGTCGGGCTGGTGCCCGATCAGATTGGCGACCGCGTCGGCCACCGCGACCGCGGTGAACAGCGCGGCCAGCTCGATCAGGTCCCGCCGCCAGTGGTGGGGGCGGCGGGAGCGGGAGGGCTTGGCGGGTGTCATATCGGTCATGGCTTCACTGTGGCCGAACGGTGTTGCCCAGTCGCGAACGCCTTGTGACCGATTGGTTAAGTGAGCATTTGGGTGTCTGTCGTCATATTTGGCGCAATATGTTCTTGATCGATGGGGTGGGCTGCCGTAACGCGGGTGGCCTCGCCCTGTGGGTGGAGGGCCATGCGGGCTGTCAGGCTGCTCGGGCCGTGCTGGGCGGCACTTCTCCGCCCAGCACGTCGCGCCCGCCGGGACGCCCGCGCTTCACGCCGCGACGCCCCGGGGCCGGGATGCCGTCATCGGCCCGCTGTCATCGGCCCGCTGTCATCGGGGCGCCGTCGCCAGGTCAGCCGTCCGGTCCCAGGCGGTCCGCAGACGTATCGCCTGGCGCACCAGCTGGGAGGAGCCGCCCCGGGCCGCCGTCGCGGCGAGCCCGGGTATGGGCTCGGCCCGTACCGCGCCGCAGCGCTCCGCGCATTCGGCGCCCACGGCGAGCAGATCGCTCAGCCCGCGAGGAGCCTTGTCGAGGGCCAGCAGCCCCGGCAGGACTTCGACCAGCACCGAGAGCACCGTCCGGCAGGCGCCCGTCTCGGCGGCGGTGCGGACGGACTCCGCGAGACGGCTCGGCTTCGCCAGGCCGCTGTCGAGAAGGGCCGTGAGTCCCCGGCCCAGCAGCGCCGGGTCCAGCCGCCCGCGAGCCGCGAGCGTCAGCAGCGCGTCCACCGAGGAGAGACGGTCCTCGGAGTGCCGGGACGCCAGCCCGTACGCGACCGTCAGGTGGACGGCCTCGCCCGCGGGAGCGTCGAGCTCGGCGAGCGGCGGCAGCGGCAGGGCGGTGCCGCGTATCTCCTCGGTGGTGCCGACCGAGAGGGCCGGCAGCAGCCAGGCGGCCAGTGTCTCGGCGTCGTGCGGCAGGGAGGCGGTCCAGAACTCCGCCTGGTCGTTCCAGTGATAGCAGATGCGGTGATCCGGAGTATGCGGCCTGCTCAGAAAGCGGAAGTGGTTCGAGAAATCCCGCCGCCGGACGAGGGTGTGTTCGTCGCTGGCCATCAGAACGCGGTGGGTCCAGGGGGCCGGCGCCGTCCCTCTGCGGTTCTCCGGCTCCAGATCGAAGCGGTGCACTCGGGCGAGCGGTTCGTCGGCCCGCAGCCACGCCGCCAGACGGTCCCCCTCCGGGGTGCCGAGCGCCGAGGCCGCCGCCACGGCCCGCTGCTGTCCGCCGCGCCGCACGCGGAGGAGAGCCTGGCCGAAATCGACCTCGCCCGGCCGCACCCCCAGCCGCTGATACGCGCGCAGCCGGTCCACCAGCACGTCGGCGTCGAGGGCGCCGGTGTGCCAGCTCGGAGTGGCCAGCAGGAACGGCATGCCGCGACCCTCGACGAGGGCGTCCGCCGCTTCCCAGAGCCGGGCGGTCCGCACCACCTCCAGCGCGGTGTGGACGCATTTCGCCTTGGAGGACTTCGAGGCGCGTCCGGCCTTCACGGCCTCCTTCGAGATCCGGTCGAGCAGCACGGCCACGACGAGCTCGACGCCCGCGCGGGAGACGAACCACCGTTCGCGGTGGGGGTTGCGTTCGCCGCCGAACCACCACCGGTCGGACAACACCCCGCGCAGCGCGTCGAGCAGCGCCGAGCGGTCGGCGTGGGCGTGCCGCACCAGTCCGTCCAGCATCCGCTCGAAGGCCGGGGCGTCGAAGCGGCGGCGACCGTTCCACGACCCGTCCGACATGGACCCCACCACCTCCTCGACGAGTTCGGGCAGCGTCGCCGGAGCCGGTTCCAGAGGCTGCGGGGCGGGCGGAGGCGGCAGGAGCTCCTCGTACGGTTCCGTCGCCGGAGGCCCGCCCAGGGCCTCGCCGAACGACTCCTCCGCCGTCGTGCGGAGCATCGGGCTCAACTGTTCGGCGGCCAGTGCCAGTTCCTCACGCGCCCGGGCGCCGACCGCGGGGAGGTGCCGTGCCACCAGCTTCAGGGCCCGTTCCTGAATTCCGGTGTCCGGGTGTCCGAATGCCACGGCCACGACGGGCAACAGCTCGTCGACCGTCGACCGATCGCGCCGCAACGCCTTTCCCATCAGCATGAGTTGGGCGCGGACCAGCTTCTTCTCGGTGCGGAACAGCACCGAACCCGAGACGTCGGCCAGTGATCGCACCGGCAGTTCGCCGCGTTCGTCGAGCCGGGCCAGCACCTCCTGGGCGTGCCCGGCCACGGTGGAGACCCCGTCGGCGGCCATGCCGATCCAGTCCGCGAGGTGTTCGGTCTCCTCCCGCTCCGTCACCGCGAGCCGGCGCAGCAGGGCCAGAACGAAGCGCAGGTCCCCGGGCCGTCCGCCCCGGAGCAGCCGGGCCACGCAGATGTCGACGAGCTCGGACCGCTCCAGCCGCCCCTCGTCCACCAGGGTGGTGAGCGCCGCGAGCCAGTGACACGGATTCTTCGTCTCCTCCTCGAACCAGGTCACCTGGGGCGGCAGTTCCGGCAGCTCGAAGAGACGCGGCAGCAGAACGGGCAGGAACGGGTCGTCGCGGAGCGCTTCGACCAGCGGGCGCGTCCTCTGCGTCAGCCACGGCGTGGCCGAGGCCGTCGTCGCCCAGCCGCGCACGAACGGATCCGAGGTGGGGACGGGGCACCCCGCGAGCCGCACCAGGCCGACGATCAGCTCGTACGCCGCCTCCGCGACCGTGGGTCGCGCCGCGAGCCGGTACGCGACATCGGTGAGCCACGCGGGGTCGCGGTCGGACAGGACCTTCAGCGCAGAACGGTAGGGAGCCCCCGTCCAGTCCAGCAGATCCCGGCCGCCGAGCCAGACGGCGCAGCCCGCCGCCCCCGTCTGACACCCGGCCCCGGCCACGTACAGGGCCCCCCGGGTCTGCCGCCGCTCGTTCCAGGGCCAGTCGCGCGCCTCCTTGCGGAGCGCCTTCAACTCCACCAGCGCCGACCGGCGTTCGGCCGGGTTCAGCCGGGCCAGCAGCGCCGGCACGTCCTGTCGGCGTCCTTCCCGTACGGCGGTGAGCAGCTCCTTCATCGCACACCTCCGGCGACCGGCGCGCCGCGGCGGACCATCCGGACGGCCAGGGCGTGCTTGCACGGGCCCCGGCGGCCCCGGTGGTCGGCCCACCACCGGCAGGTGCAGCCGAGCGTTCCGTCCTTCCCCCGGACCTGGTAGCGGTGTTCTCCCGAGGTCACGACGGCCATGTCCCCGTCGAGCGCGACGGCTCCCGAACCGGCCAGCTCCCGGGCCGCCACCAGCCGGGGGTTGTGGCGTTCGGCGCGGTCCGCGTCATAGGGCAGCTCGCGATGGAAATAGGCCGCGTCCGCGAGGTCGTAGCCGACCCGGCCCGCCGTCCCCAGCCGGGTGAGCGCGGCCCGGACCCGCTCCACCGTCAGTCCCGACTGGGCGGCGAGATCCGCGGGTTCGATCCGCGGCTCCCAGGCCAGCAGCACGGACACCAGCTCGGCGTCGGCCGCGGCGTCGTCGGTGGCCAGCGCCTCCAGCACCCCGCCCTCACCGGAGAAACCGCGCGAGGCGTCCGGCGACAGCGTCAGGGTGAGCCGCATGCCCGGCAGCACCGCCTCCCAGGCGCCGGCGGTCGCCGCCCCGTCGGACACCGGACCGTACACCCGCAACGACGTCGCATGACGCAGCACCCGCTGGAGCGCCGCCAGTCGCTCGGGACCGGGCAGGCACACCGCCCCCGCCACCGGCCGGGTCGTCGGCCGCAGGGTCCTCCCGGCCGGAACCACCCAGCGCGCGCCACGCGAGGCGTTGCCCGAGGTGCGCGGCAGCGACCGCAGGAACCGCACGGCCTCGGCGGCGGGGAGCTCGGCCCGCAGATCGAAACCGGCCGACACCACCTGCGCCTCCGCGAAACCGCGCAGCCATCGATCGGGCAGCGGCACCTTCTTCTCCACCACCGGCCCGTCGAGCGTGGTGACGGCCATCTCGTCCGGCCCCACCCGCAGGTGCAGTGGATCGTCCCCGGTCATCCGCGAGAGTGCTTCCCGCAGCGGATTGTTGACATCGACGTTCGTCGTGCCGTGCCCCGTCTCCGCGCCGTCCAGGCCCTCCCGCAGCACGTCGAGGCGCGCGTACACCCCACAGCAGCCGGAGAACGACTCGAAACGCAGCCGGTCGCCGTTGCCCGTCACCACGGGATCGAGCGACGCGGACAGCGTCCGCTGGTAGTAGCGCGCGGACGCCACGTCCGCCACGGCCAGCAGGCCGCGGGCGGCGACGTCCGGCGACGTCAGGAAGCCGGAGAAGAAACGGGGATGGGACTCGGTTCCCCGAGGGGTGAGACCACCGGAGGTCTCCAGGCCCAGGAGCCGTCCGGCCTGCGAGGACTCCAGGGCGGACGGACGTGCGTAGGCCAATGCCTGAACGGATCGGGTCATGGGCCAAACCGTAGGACCCACCACTGACAACGGCCCCGGGCCGAGGCCCGGGGCCGGTCGGTTCACT
The DNA here is from genome assembly GCF_037034285.1 of Streptomyces tyrfis. NCBI lineage: Bacteria > Bacillati > Actinomycetota > Actinomycetes > Kitasatosporales > Streptomycetaceae > Streptomyces > Streptomyces tyrfis. The sequence continues at coordinate 45,145 of NZ_JBAGJZ010000012.1, forward strand.
GCCCCACGCGCCCCGGCTGCAACACCTTGCTGAACAGCACCGAGCCGCCCTGCGCCCGCAGCCGCACCGTCAGTTCACCGCTGTCGCCGTCGATGTCGACCTGGCCGAAGAGCTGCGGGGACTCCATCGGCGAGACGTTGGCCCGCTCGGGCGCCTGCACGAAGACCTGGTCGGGGCCGAACGTCCCGTCGAGCGCGTTGGCCGGGAACTGGCCGGCGGCCAGCGGCCCCGAGACGAACTCCCAGAACGGGGCGAAGTCCTTGAACGCCGCCCGCTCGGGCGCGTAGTGCTGGGCCGACGTGTAGTGGACGTCGGCCGTCAGCCAGACCGTGCCGGTGATCCGCCGGTGCTTGATGAACCGGAGCAGTTCCGCGATCTGGAGCTCCCGGCCCAACGGCGCGCCGGGGTCGCCCTGGGCGACCGCCTCGAAGTCGGTCGCCCCGTCGGCGACCACCAGTCCCAGGGGCATGTCCGCGGCGATCACCTTCCACACCGCGCGGGACCGCGACAGCTCCCGCTCGAGCCAGCGCAACTGCGCGGCGCCGAGAATGCCGGTGGTGTCGTCCGGCTGCCGGCCGGGGGAGTTGGCGTTGCGGAAGGAGCGCATGTCGAGGACGAACACGTCCAGCAGGGGGCCGTGCCGCACCACGCGGTGGATGCGGCCCTCGCCCGAGGAGGAGTGCGGCGTGGCGACCGGGAAGTACTCGCGGAACGCCCGCATCGAACGGGCCGCCAGCACGTCGATGTTCTTCTCGGTGTAGCGGGAGTCGTCCAGGATCTGTCCGGGATACCAGTTGTTGCGCACCTCGTGGTCGTCCCACTGGATGATCGACGGCACCTGCGCGTTGAACCGGCGCAGATGGGAGTCCAGGAGGTTGTAGCGGAAGTTGCCCCGGTACTCGGCCAGGGTCTCCGCCACCTTCGACTTCTCCTCGGTGGTGACATTCCGCCAGACGCGCCCGTCGGGCAGTGTCAGCCTGGGCTCGATGACTCCGTCCGCGTAGATGTTGTCACCGCTGCACAGGAAGAAGTCCGGGTCGAGGCGGCGCATCTCCTCGTACACGGTGTAGCCGCCGATGTCCGGATTGATGCCCCAGCCCTGGCCCGCGATGTCACCGGACCACAGGAAACGCACGCCCTCCCGGCGTCGCGCGGGCGCGGTCCGGAACGTCCCGTACACCGGCTCGCCGGTGCGGCGCGGGTCCATCGGGTCGGCCAGCGTCACCCGGTAGTGCACCTGTTCGCCCGCCGGCAGCCCGTGGAGGGGAGTGGTCCCGGTGAAGTCGGTCCCGGATCCGAGCAGCGGACCGTGCCATGTGCGGGTCCGCCGGAAGGACTCCGTGGCCGACGTCTCCACGGTCATCCTGGCCGGACGGTCGGAACGGACCCAGACCAGCGCCGACGAGGCGGTGACGTCGCCCACCTGCACACCCCAGGCGGCGCGCGGCCGGCCGGAGAGCGCGAACGCGGGGGCCGCGGCGCCCAGGGCGGGCAGCGACAGCGCGGCCGACACGACGAGTGAGCCGCGCAGCACGCCGCGGCGGTCGAGGGACGGGACACGGGGACGGTTCGGCATCGGGGCGCCTCCAGGGGCGGTGCGTCGGGGGACGGCCGGTCGGCCGAGCCCACCCTGCTGTCCCTCGGCGGCGCGCACACCAACCGCGGATGAACACCCGGCTGTGGCCGCCGTCGCCGGGCAATCCGTCGCCGTCGCCCCGGCCCCGCGGCCGGCAGGACGGCCGGTCGCGGCGCCGTCCTGCGCGGAGCCCGGTGCCCGGTCGCGGAGCCGCCCTGCCCCCGGGCCCGGTGCTCGGTGGCGGCACCGCCCTACCCCGAGCCGGTCGGCCGACCGTGCGGCCGTCCCTCGTCGGCCTCCCGGGCCCGGGCCAGCAGTCGCACACCCCGGATGATCTCGTGCGGCGTCAGATGCGCGTAGCCCAGCAGCAGGTCCACCGTCCGGTTCCCGGCGGGCACGGCCGTGCAGTCGCTCAGCGGGCGCAGCGCCACCCCGGCCGCGCTCGCCCGGCTCAGGAACTCCGCCTCGGGCCCGTACCGGCGCGGGAGCCGCGCGATGACGTGCAGGCCGGCGGCGATCCCGCTGACCGCCGTTCCGGGGAAGCACTCCGCCAGCGCCGCGGTCAGGGTGTCGCGGCGCTCACGGTAGGCGCGCTGGCAGCGGCGCAGCTGCCGGTCGTAACCGCCCCCGACGACGAAGTCCGCGAGGACCGCCTGGTCGACGGCCGGATTGCCGAGGTCCATCGTGCGCTTCCGCGCCACGATCTCGTCGGTCAGCGCCGCCGGTGCGATCAGCCAGCCCAGCCGCAGCCCCGGGGCCAGCGACTTGCTGACCGAACCGGTGTACGCGACGTGGTCGGGGTCGAGCCCCTGCAAGGAGCCGACGGGCGCGCGGTCATAGCGGAAGTCCCCGTCGTAGTCGTCCTCCACGATCAGACCGTCGGTGGCGCGGGCCCAGTCCAGCAGCCTCGCCCGACCAGTGGCGGAGTAGGCGATTCCGGTGGGGAACTGGTGGGCCGGGGTGGTGACCACGGCGCCCGCCCCCGAGCGCATGAGCGGACCGGGGGCCAGTCCGTCGTCGTCGAGCGGCAGCGGGGTGGCCGCGAGGCCGGCGGCGGCGAACAGCATGGCGTGCTCGGGGCTCCCCGGATCCTCGACCCCGACGCTCCGCACGCCCCGGGCGCGCAGCACGAATCCGAGCAGGGTCATCGCCTGGGCCACGCCGGAGCACACCACCACGCGCTCAGGGTCCACGACCACTCCGCGACGCCTGGTGAGCAGGGCCGCCAGCGCCTCCCTGAGCGCGGGCAGCCCGCGGGGATCGGGGTAGCCCAGCGCGCTGTGCGGCAGCCTCCCGAGCACCGAGCGATGGGCGGCGGCCCACGCGCCACGCGGGAACAGCGACAGATCCGGAGTGCCCGGACGGAAGTCCACCCGTGCCCCCGGCGCACGCGGGGCCAGGTCGCGCGCCCCCGGGGTTGCGGCACGGACGGAACCGCTCACCCAGGTGCCCGCACCGACGCCGCTGCGCAGGTATCCCTCCGCCGTCAGCTGTTCGTACGCCTCGGTGACCAACCCCCGCGACACCTGGAGATCGGCGGCGAGCGCCCGGCTGGACGGCAGCCTGGTGCCCGGGGCGAGACGGCCGGAGCGGACGGCCTCGCGCAAGGCCGCCTGCAGGGCGTGACCGCGTCGGCGCGCCGGTTCGGCGGCGGCCGGCAGCAGCAGCTCCCAGGCGGCGGAACCGGGCTCTCCGGGCTCTCCGGCCTTCGCGGAGTCCCCGCGCCTCGCGATCTCCTCGCACCCCGCCGGCGGATTGGTCCCCGATGACGTCATGAGAGTGGACCTTAAGACAGGCCGCCCGCGCTCCTAGCGTCGAGTCCATGAACGCCGCTTCCCTGCGCGGGGCGCTGCTCGCAGCCCTCGCCTGCGTCCTTGTGGGCGCCTCCTTCACCGCGAACAGCCTGCTCGGCGACTATCCGCACGCGGGCGGCCAGGCCGTGCGCTACGGTCTCGCGACACTCCTGCTCCTGCCCCTGATCGCCCGCGACCGCCGGACGGATACCGCCCGCGACCGCCGGACCGATCCGATCGTCGTACTCTGTGGGCTCGGCCCCGGACAGTGGGCACGACTCGCACTGCTGGCGGCCGTCGGCATGGTCGGCTTCAACCTGACCGTCCTCCAGGCGGAACGCTCGGCGGAACCCGCCGTTCCGGGAGTGTTCGTCGGTTGCGCCCCGATCCTCGTCGCCGTCCTCGTGCCGCTGCTGGACAACCGTCGGCCGGCCCCCGCGGTCCTCCGCGCCGCCGTCCTCGTCGCCGCCGGCGCCTTCACCGTCCAGGGGTGGGGCCGCACCGATCCGGCGGGCATCCTCTGGTCCGCCGGGGCGCTGGCCGGCGAGGCGGGGTTCGCCGTCATCGCGGTGCCCGTGCTGCGGCCACTGGGGCCGCGGCTGCTGTCGGCCGCGGTGTGCGCCGTCGCCGCGGTGGAATCCCTGCTGCTGGGCCTGGTGCTCGACGGTGGCGGTGGCGTCGTCCGGACACCCACGCCCGGCGAGGCCCTCGCCCTGCTCTGGCAGGCCGCCGTGGTCACCGTCGTCGGCTTCGTCTGCTGGTACATGGGCATGCAGCGGATCGGCGCCGAGCGCGCCACGCTCTTCTCCGGGCTGATTCCGGTCTCCGCCGCCCTCACCGCGCCCCTGGTGGGCACCGGCTCGTACGGGATCCCCCAGGCCGTCGGCAGTGTGCTGGTCGGGCTGGGCGTGGCGCTCGGCTCCGGGGTGCTGTCCCGGCGCCGAGGTGATCCGGACGCCGGTCCGGCGGCCGACGGCGGGAACGACGGCCACCGGCGCCGCCCGGCCGTCCGCCGGGACGTCATCGCGACCGGACCGGCCGAGCCCGGAGGACGGCGCGACGGGCGCTGACTTCCCGACGGCGGGCACGGGCACCGGCGGTCGCGCTCGCCCGGCCGACCACCGCAGCCGGGGACCGGATGCCGCCGCTGGACAGGGAGCGGCGTGTCGGCTGGGATGGGCGGGTGACAGTCGACAGCGCCACCGATGTCTTCGAGGGCCACCGCTCCCTGCTCACCGGGGTCGCCTACCGCATGCTGGGCCGGGTCGCGGACGCCGAGGACGTGGTGCAGGAGGCGTGGCTGCGCTGGTCGGCCGCCGCGCGCGACGACGTACGAGAACCGGGCGCCTACCTGGTGACGATCACGACCCGCCTCGCCCTCGACCGGTTGCGCAAGGCGCGTGCGCAGCGCGAGGCGTACGTCGGGCCGTGGCTGCCGGAACCCCTGGTCACCGATTACGGGCCGTCCGTACCCGACACCTCGGAACGCGCGGTTCTCGCGGAGTCGGTGTCGCTCGCCGTGCTCGTCGTCCTCGAATCGCTGTCGCCGCTGGAACGCGCGGTGTTCGTGCTGCGCGAGGCGTTCGGCTTCCCGTACACCGAGATCGCCGACGTCCTGGACCGGACCGAGACCGCCGTGCGACAGCTCGCGGGACGCGCGCGGCGCCACGTCGACGAGCGCAGGCCGCGCTACGACGTCGACCCGGCCCGCCGACGTGAGCTCACGGAACGGTTCCTCGACGCGGCGGCGGGCGGCGACATGGAGGAGCTGCTGGCCATGCTCGCCGACGACGTGAGGCTCGTCGGCGACAGCGGCGGAAAGGCCAAGGCGCCTCTGCGTGTCATCGAGGGCGCGGACAAGGTCGCCCGCTTCCTGGCCGCCGTCCTCCCCGGCCGGGTACAGGACTGCGAGACCCGGTTCGTCGAGACCAACGGCGGTCCGGCCCTGCTCGTATTCGTGGGCGGGAAGCCGGACTCCCTCTTCCAGGTGGACATCCGCGACGGGCTCATCCAGCGCGTCTACATCGTGCGCAACCCTGACAAACTCATCGGCCTGGCCGGCGAGTAGCCGGAGCGCCCGCCTCCTCGGCATCCGGTCTTCGGCATCCGGCCGCCTGGGCGCGACCTCGTCCCCGGCCCGACCCGACCCGACCCGGACCGGCGGCCGGATGCCGCCGTGTCCTCCCCTCCCGAGATTCGCCGGGCCCTTCCGTGCCCTTCCACGCCCTCTGCCTCCGGGGATCTCCGTCGCTCCCGCTGCGTGCGGGGCCTCCGGGGCCTCCGGGGTTCCTGATTCTCCCTGTGCCCCCTGCCGAGGCGGCGTGACCTCCTCGTGACGGGGGTTCTTCCGTCGTAGGCGGTTCACGGCATCGCGAACGTCCTGTGAACGCTCTGCGGCAGAGGACCATTTCACTGCGTGACGGCGGGAGGATTGGTCTTGACCAAGGTGGTATCCCGTCCTATCGTCTGACCGTTAAGACAGGAACCTTTAATAAATAACGTCGCGGAATAGCCGCTGGGTGATTGCGGAGGACAGGGTGGGGACCACGCAGCTGGAATCGGTGCAGGAGCCGAAGTACTGGCACCTCAAGACCGTGCTCAGTGAGGCACTCGACTCGGACTTTGCGGTGGGCGAGATCCTGCCCAACGAGCGTGAGCTCGCCGCCCGGTTCGGAGTCGCCCGTGCCACGCTCCGGCAGGCTCTGGAGCAGCTCGAACTGGAAGGCAGGCTGCAGCGCCGCCGCGGTGTCGGGACGACGGTCGCTCCGCCGCGCGTCGGAGTCGCGGTCTCCACGGCGCAGCGCGACTGGTCCGGAAACGGCACCGCCGAGGCATGGCAGCCCGTGGGCTGCACGACCGCGGCCGCTCCGGCGCCGGTGTCCGCCGTGCTCGACGTGGACAGGGACGAACTGGTCCACATCGTGCGTCGGATCCGTGTCGCCCAGGGGCAGGCGATCGCAGCGGAACTGCTCTACGTCCCGACGTCGTCCGTCCCCGGACTCCCCGCGATCGACGCGTCGTCCGGTCCCGCCCGGGCCCGTGCCGTCCTGCGCGAGCTGCACCGCCTGGGGCTCGACGGACAGGACCGGTCCGTGGAGCTCGGTTCGGCCCGGGCGGACGACGCCAGGGAACTCGACCGTCTCCCGGGCTCTCCCGTGCTTGTCGTCACCACCCGCTACCTGGCGGGGAGCGGCACCGCGGCGCTCTCCGTGGCCACTTACCGGGCCGACACCTGCCGGCTCACCTTCGGCGACTCGGGCGCCCTGGAGATCAGCCACCACGGGCAGGAGCGGCAGGCGTCCTGAACACGGCTCGACGACGCCGACCCGGCCGGACTCCCGACCGGCCTCCGGCGCGGCGTCCGGGAACGGTCCGGTCGTGTCGCCGCCCGACCTCACTTCCACGAGGCCTGTGAACGCTCCGGCGCTGCACACGCGAGCTGCTCGACGCACGCCGGCCGTCCGCCGCGAGCCACACGAACCGCTCGACGCGTCGCTGCCCCACACGGCGGTGCACAGGGGCAGCGCGCTGCGCGCCACCCGCCAGCCGCGGCCCACGAGCACAGAGTGACGCGCGCACACCAGTCACCGTGACGCGGGCGAACGCGCTGTCGTCGGCGGCCGTCCGAAACGGCGCGTCCGGGGCACGGCCCGGCGCACTCAGCGGCGGGCCGTCACCGTTCCCTCCACCGCGAACAACTGCTCCTCGACGTGATCGAGAGCCAGCCGCAGGGCTCCCGTGGCCACCGCTGCCTCACCGAGCAGCGACAGCGCCACACGCGGCGGCCGGAGGCAGTAGCGGGCCAGCTCACGGCGGAGCGGGTCCAGCACGCCGTCCAGGCCCGCGGCCCAGCCACCGATCACCACCAACTCCGGGTCCAGAGCCAGCACCAGCGCGGCGACGTCGTGCACCAGCCGCCGGATGAACCGTTCGACAGCCGCCTGCGCCCGGGCGTCGCCGTGCCGCGCCTCGGCGAACACGGCGGCGACCGCATGCTCGTCCAACGGGTCCAGCGGTGTGTCCGTCGTCGAGAGGAGCTTCTCCGGGGTGGCCTCGCGGCCCAGGAGGTGCAGGGCGCCGATCTCACCGGCCGCCCCGCCGTAGCCGCGGTGCAGCCGCCCGCCGATCAACGAGCCGGCGCCGGGACTCAGACCGGCCAGGACGAACACGATGTCGTCCGACTCGGCGGCCGCCCCCTTCCAGTGCTCCGCGACCGCTGCCGCATTGGCGTCGTTCTCCACGAGGACCGGACAGCGGAACGAACGCTTCAGCCGCTCGCCGAGCGCCAGCCCCGTCCAGTCCGGCAGCGCCGTGCCCAGCCGAACGGTGCCGTCGGCCTCCACGATGCCCGGACTGCCGACGCCCACGGCCCGCAGACTGCTCCGGGCCACCCCCGTCCGGCGCAGGACGTCGGCCACCACCGCGCGGAGCTTTTCGAGCCGTTCGTCGGCGCAGGCGGTCTCCGACACCTCGCGTGAACCCGCCCCGATGATCCGGCCGTCCAGTCCGGAGAGCAGGGCCGAGACCCGGTGCGGGCCGATCTCGACGCCGAGCAGGTAACCGGCCTCGGCGCGGAACCTGAACCTCCGGGCGGGACGCCCCTGGCGCCGGGCCCCGCCCTCCTCGGGCACCGACTCGACCACGAGTCCCGCCTCGAAGAGCCCCTCCATGACGCCCTCGACCGTGGGCCTGGACAACCCCGTGATCCGGGTCAGGTCCGTGAGCGTGGGCGAGTCGGCGCCCCGGAGAGCATGCAGTACCACTGCGGAATTGATCCGTCGCAACAGTGACGGATCACCACCGGTCAGCCGCCCCACGGTGTGTCCTCCCTGCTCGTGCGCATGTCAGGCGGATGGTACTCGTTGCCCGGGAATGGGGCGACCGTGGATCACGACGGGCACCGGCGGCCGCGGCGTTCATCTCGGGGCCACGAAGCCGGACTCGTACGCCGCGATCACCGCCTGGGTGCGGTCTCTGGCCCCCAACTTGGCGAGCACGGCACTGACGTGGGACTTCACCGTCTCCACGCCCACCACGAGCTTGGCCGCGATCTCCGCGTTCGACAGGCCCCGGGCCATCAACCGGAGGACCGCGGATTCCCGCTCGGTGAGCGACGCCCGTTCCAGGACGGCCCGCGCCCTGTTCGTGCCGTACTCCGAGGCGAGCTGCCGGACCGCGGCCGGAAACAGCAGCGACTCGCCCTCCGCGACCAGGCGCACCGCATGGACGATCTCGGTCGGCCGCGCGCGCTTGAGGAGGAAGCCGTCCGCCCCGGCCCGCAACGCCTCGTACACGTACTCGTCGTTCTCGAACGTGGTGATCACCAGGATCTTCGGCGGGTCCGGCACAGTGCGCAGCACCAGCCGCGTCGCCTCTATGCCGTCCATGAGCGGCATCCGGACGTCCATGGCCACCACGTCGGGACGCAGTTGACGCAGCAGCGGGATCACGGCCGCCCCGTCGTCCGCCTCACCCACCACCTCGATGTCGGGCTGGGCGTCGAGCACCGCGCGCAGCCCCGCGCGGACGAGGGGTTCGTCGTCGACCAGAAGAACAGTGACCGCCATTCGCTCACCCTAAGTGCCGTTCCGTCATTCCTGGCAGGCGCCCGACAAACGCCGCCGCGCCCTGCCGTGCCGCCCGAACGCTCGCAAGCCCCCGGTCCGCGGCCGATTCTCCGCCTCGCGACGCGCTACGGCCGACGCCGCGCGTCGATCCGCCACGCCCTACGGGACGGCCTTCAGACCTTGCAGCGGAAGGCTCGCGTACACCCTCCACTCGCCCTTGTGCGGACCGGCCCTGGCCTTTCCTCCCAGCAGCGCGGCCCGCTCACGGATGCCGCGCAGCCCGCTCCCGCCACCCGTCGGCCCCGTCGCATCACCCAGCGGATTGGTCACGTCCAGCTCCAGCCGACCGCGCGCGACACTGATCCGCACACGGACGGGAACGGCCCCGGAGTGCCGAAGCACATTGGTGAGCGATTCCTGCAGGATGCGATAGCCCTCACGGGACACCGCGACAGGCACCCGTTCCAGAGGACCGGAGACGTGGGCGTCGATTTTCGCCCCCGACCGGCGCGCGGATTCCAGAAGCCGCTCCGCCTCCACGAGCGTCGGCTGCCGGCCTGTCGGCGTCCCCGCTTCCCGCAGCACCCGCAGGACCCGCTCCAGGTCCTCGAGCGCGTCCCGGCCGGTCTCCTCGATCGCGGCGAGAGCCCGCCTCGTGAACTCCGGATCGTCGGCCGCCCGGGCCGCCCCCGCCTGCAGGACCGCCACGGTCAACGCGTGCCCGATGGAATCGTGCAACTCCCGTGCGATGCGATTGCGTTCCAGCAGTTGTTCGGTGCGTTCCTCCAGGGCGGTGAGCCGCTGCGCCGGTGACGGGCCGAGGAGAGCGCGGGCCGCCGAGGCGATGAGCTCACCACTCGCCACGACCACGCCCAGCAGCGCCAGAATGGGCAGCGGAGCGAGCAGGAGATGCCACCAGTGGGGCTCCAACCCGACTGTCAGCGAGTCGTGATCCCCGCTGCCGCCGCGAGCGCTGACGACGAGGTCCACCGTGGCCATCGGCAGCCACACGGTGGCGCAACCCACTATGAGGCCGAACACGAGCCGTGTCTCCAGCCAGAGGACGGTGCGCCAACGGTCCGCCCAGCCGGCCGCCGCCGCGGCCGATATCGCGGCGTGGGGTTTGCCGTGCTCCTTGGGCGTGAGCAGCAGTTGGGCCTGCACCCCCTCCGCCAGGCGCATTCCCGGCACCAGTCCCACCGGTATGGCCAGGACCACGGGCACCCATGGAGTGTCCATGGAGATGAACATCCACACGCTGTAGACGGGCAGCGGGATGAGGAGGTGCAGCCACCGTGTGTAGGTGGCGGGTGTGACCAACGAACGTAGACAGCGGGACATGAGTTCATCGTGCCAGCCCGCTCTTGGACGTCGACTCCCCCGAGCGAGGGAGAAGATCCCCTCCCAGGGGGGAGGCCCGTGCCCGGGCGGGACGGCCAGGCTGAGGACATGACCAGCATCGACATCCACGAACTCACCAAGGAATACGGCACGTCCCGTGCCGTGGACCGACTCACGTTCAGCGTGCACCCCGGCAGGGTCACCGGTTTCCTCGGCCCGAACGGCGCCGGCAAGTCCACCACCATGCGACTCGTGCTCGGCCTTGATCGGCCGACCGGAGGCACGGCGACGATCGGCGGGCAGCCCTACCCGGCCCTCGCGAATCCGCTGCGCCGGGTGGGCGCACTCCTGGACGCCCAGGCCGCCCATGGCTCGCGCACCGCGCGGAACCACCTGCTCGCTCTCGCGGTGAGCAACGGCATGGGCGCTCGACGCGTCGACGAGGTGCTGGACGAGGCGGGGCTCGGGCAGGTCGCCGAGGCTCGCATCAAGACGTTCTCCCTGGGCATGCGTCAGCGACTGGGCATAGCCGCCGCCCTCCTCGGCGACCCGGAAGTCGTGATGCTCGACGAACCGTCCAACGGGCTGGATCCGGAGGGCATCATCTGGATTCGCGAGCTGATGAAACGGCTCGCCCGGGAAGGCCGGACGGTTCTGGTGTCCAGCCATCTGATGAACGAGACGTCCTCGTTCGCGGATCACCTGGTGGTGCTCGGCCAGGGCCGTCTCCTCGCGGATCTGCCGATGAAGGAAGTCCTGGAGTCCCGCAGCCGCCGCAGGGCGCGTGTGCGCACGAGCGATTCCGTGCGGCTGCGACAGGCCCTGGTCGGCAGGGGGTACGAGCCCGTCCAGAGCGGCGACGGGATCCTGACCGTTGAAGGCGCGCTGGCAGGCAAGATCGGAGCGATAGCCGCCGCGGAGGGCGTAGCGGTGCTCGAGCTCACCGACGAGCGGCCGACTCTGGAGCAGGCCTACCTCGCCCTCACCTCCGACGCCATGGACTTCGCGTCCGCGTCGTCCCCGTCCACCGACCACCAGGAGAACTGACCATGTCGACCACAGCCGTGCTCCACTCCGAGTGGATCAAGATCAGATCAGTGCGGTCCGTCGTCGGATCCCTGATAGCGGTGCTGCTCGTGACCCTCGCCATCACGGTGCTCGTGTACGCCACCGTCGGCCAGGCGGAGGCCGACGGCGCGGACGATCCGGTGTTCGGCGCCTTCTATGCCCTGAACTTCGCCCAGATCGCGGCCGTCAGCTTCGGCGCGACCGCGGTCTCGTCCGAGTACGTCAACGGCGCAGTGCGGATCTCCCTCACCGCTGTTCCGCGCCGCGGGCTCCTGTTCGCTGCGAAGATGGCGCTCATCGGGGTGCTGGCGCTGGCCTTCGGCCTTGCTGCCAGCTTCAGCGCCTTCCTGGTGGGGCAGATGTTCCTGGGCGAGTACGCCATCGGCCTGGGGGAACCGGGGGCCCTGCGGGCGTCCTTCGGCGGAGGGATCTATCTGGCCCTCATGGCTTTGTTCGCCGCGGGCCTGACAGCACTTCTGCGGAGCGCCGTGGCCGTGCTCAGCCTGCTCATACCGTTCATTCTCATCGTCTCCTTCGTCGTCGGTGACATAGCGAAGGGCGTGGCTCAGTATCTGCCCGACCGGGCAGGGCAGTTGGTGCTGCAGCAGAGCCCTGCGGGCGACCTCGGGCCATGGGGCGGTCTCGCCGTGACCGCCGCGTGGGCGTTGGCCGCACTGCTGGCGGGGTGGTGGGCGCTCCGGAGCAGAGACGCATAGACCGACGGCCGCCCCCGTGCACAACGGCGTTCGCCCTGAGCCGGGGCCCTGGCTCCTGTCGGCGCAGGGGCCACGTCGAGCCCCGGAACCGGGTTCCCGGCCGCCTGGGAGCGGCGGGAGCACGGAGCGGAGGCCGCTGAAGGCTCCTCAGACCCGGGGCAGCGGCTTGTCAGTGCGGGGCGGTTTACTGGCAGCATGACCACCGCACATCACCTTCGCCTCATCGACGGGATGCGTACCCGGGCCTTCCCCATGGAGCGCGTTCAGGCAGGTTCGGGAGTCAGCGGCCCCGGCTATCACACGGCGGCCTTGCACGCGGACATCGACCACTGGGACGACGACGAGGTGGTGCGGCTGGAGCACCGCACCCAGTGCCTCGCGGAGCACGACGCACTGCTGGTACTGCTCACCGACCGGTGGGGCGAACCGCAGACGATCAGTCTGTGGAGCGCGCAGGAGCGGTTGATGGCGGGTGAGGAGATTCCAGAGGCGTGGGCCGGGACGGTCGCGGGCTGCGAATACCTTCAGCTGTGGCGGATCGGGGACCGTTGGATTGCGTTGGGCCTCTGCCTGGAGGAGGACGGCGCCGGCTGCGAGCTGAACGTCCTGGTGACGGAGATCGATCCGCCGTGATCGCCGACGGATCCGCCGGCGATCGGCGGCGGACTGCTGCGACCAGGGAAGGATTCGACGGACCCTGGCCGACGATCGTGTGTCATGGCAGCGCACACCGGGCTCCCGAACGGGTTCGGGTCGGTATGCGATCGCCCGGCATGAGGGCCGGGCGGAGCCGCCCCTGAGGGGCTGGGCAAGCCAGGGCTGCGTTCGCAGAGCCGGGGCGGGTGAGGCCGGTCGGTTCTCCTCGGCCGCTGTCCGGTCCGGACGGGACGAGACCTGCGGAGCGAGGGCGCGATTCCAGCGGGGCGGTGGCCCGGAGCGGCGGGGAGCCGGAGGAGGCAGGAACGAACGAGGAGGACGGGCGCGTGGGGCGAGGTCGTCGTGATCAGCGGCCGAGAGAAAGGGGGCGGAGGAGAGAAGGCAGCGGGCGCGGGTCCCCGTGGCCCCGGCGTGCGGGAGCACAGGACCATGGGGAGACGCGGATGGTCACGCGGTGGCGGGGTCGGCATTCTCCACGGAGGCGCGCAGGCGTCCGTACTCCTCCGCCATCGTCTGGGCCGTCCAGTGGGCGTTGAGGCCGCTGGGGTTGGGGAGAGCCCAGACCCGGGCTCCGCCGACCAGGTGGTCCTGCGGGCCAATCCGGGCGGTGCGCCTGCCGAAGGCGGTGCGGTACGCCGTGACGCCCACAACCGCCAGCCACTGCGGCCGCAGGTGTTCCACCTTGGCCGCCAGGATGCGCCCGCCCTCGCGGAACTCCTCGGCGGACAGCTCGTCGGCCCGTGCGGTGGCCCGGGCGACCACGTTGGTGATGCCCAGGCCGTACCGCAGCAGTTCGGTCTGTTCCGCAGGTTTCAGGAGGCGGGGAGTGAATCCCGACCGATGGAGCACCGGCCAGAAGCGATTGCCGGGGTGGGCGAAGTGATGGCCTGTCGCCCCGGTCGTCAGGCTCGGGTTGATCCCGCAGAACAGGACGCGCAGGCCGCCCGCGACCACGTCGGGAACGATGCGGTCGCGGGCGGCCAGGAGCTCGTCGGGCGTCATCGGTGGGAGCGGCCGTCCGTCAGAGGATGGAGCCGGGCGTGTAGCCGGCCGCCTCGGGGTGCTGCTCGACGATCTCCTGGATACGGGAGACGAGGGAGGTGACCTGGTCGCCCGCCGCGCCCGTGAAGGAGAGCCTGTCCGCCATCAGGGCGTCCAGCTGCGTCCGGTCCAGCGGGATGCGGTCGTCGGCGGCCAGCTTGTCGAGCAGCTCGTTGCGCTCGGCGCCCTGTTCGCGCATGGCCAGGGCCGAGGCGACCGCGTTCTCCTTGATCGCCTCGTGTGCGACCTCCCGGCCGACGCCGGCACGAACCGCGCCCATCAGGACCTTGGTGGTGGCGAGGAACGGCAGGTAGCGGTCGAGTTCACGGGCGACGACGGCCGGGAACGCCCCGAACTCGTCGAGCACCGTCAGGAAGGTCTCCAGCAGCCCGTCGAACGCGAAGAACGCGTCAGGGAGGGCCACCCTGCGGACCACGGAGCAGGACACATCGCCCTCGTTCCACTGGTCGCCGGCCAGTTCGCCCGTCATCGACGCGTAGCCGCGCAGGATGACCATCAGGCCGTTGACACGCTCGCAGGAGCGGGTGTTCATCTTATGCGGCATCGCGGACGAGCCGACCTGTCCGGGCTTGAAGCCCTCGGTCACCAGCTCGTGCCCCGCCATCAGGCGGATCGTCTTGGCGAGGGACGAGGGCGCCGCGGCCAGCTGCACCAGGGTGGTCACCACGTCGTAGTCGAGCGACCGCGGGTAGACCTGCCCGACCGAGGTGAAGGCATGGGCGAAGCCGAGGTGCTCCGCGATCCGCTGCTCGAGGCCGGTGAGCTTCGCGGAGTCGCCGCCCAGCAGGTCGAGCATGTCCTGGGCCGTGCCCACGGGGCCCTTGATGCCGCGCAGCGGGTAGCGGCCCAGCAGGTTCTCGAGGCGTTCGTAGGCCACCAGCAGCTCGTCCGCGGCGGTCGCGAACCGCTTGCCGAGCGTGGTCGCCTGCGCGGCGACGTTGTGGGAGCGGCCCGCCATGACCAGCTCGCGGTACTCGGCCGCCAGCTTGCCGAGCCGGGCCAGCACCGCCACCGTGCGGTCGCGCATCAGCTCCAGGGAGAGGCGGATCTGAAGCTGCTCGACGTTCTCGGTGAGGTCCCGGGAGGTCATGCCCTTGTGGACCTGCTCGTGGCCCGCGAGGGCGTTGAACTCCTCGATCCGGGCCTTGACGTCATGCCGGGTGATCTTCTCGCGCTCGGCGATCGAGGCCAGGTCGACCTGGTCGAGCACGCGCTCGTAGTCGGCGAGGGCGGCGTCCGGCACCTCGATCCCGAGGTCCTTCTGCGCACGCAGCACCGCCAGCCACAGCCGGCGCTCCAGCTTCACCTTCTGCTCGGGGGACCAGAGGACGGCCAGCTCCGTGGAGGCGTAGCGGCCGGCCAGGACATTGGGGATGCGAGGCTTCGCAGACACAGCAGTCACATGACCGGATTCTACTGGCGGTTTGTGCAGGCCAGCGCCGTGGCGGCGTTTGTGCGTTGCTACGAGAGCGGGGTCACGTCCACCCGGCGCCACGTCGCGACCGGACCGGGGGCGCCCGTGTTCCCGGGGGTGACCCAGAACGCCCGTCCCAGTTCGGCGCTGTACTGGGCGCCCGTGCGCCCGTCCCCGGACGAGCGGCCGGTCAGCCGGCGGCCTATCCACGGCAGTAGATGCCGCCGGGCGAAGCGGAGGTCCGCGACGCGCCGCACCGCCCAGCTAGGCGGCACGGCGGCCGGAAGACGCGCCCGCCAGTCGCTCTCCGGCGGCAGCCCCAGCGTCTGCCAGACCGCCTCTGCCACCCGGCGGTGCCCGTCGGCCGTCAGATGCAGCCGGTCGACGTCCCACAGTCGCGGGTCGCCCAGGGCAGGCGCCCCGTACAGGTCGACGACGGCCGCGTCGTGACGGGCCGCCAACTCGTCCACCAGGGAGAACAGCTCCTCCATGCGTGGCCGGAAACGCTCCATCACCGGACCCTGCCGACCAGGGCTGCGCATCAGCACGAGCTTCCCGCACGAGGGCGCGAGACGCTCGACGGCCTCTTCGAGCCGGGCCCGGACCAGGCCCATGTCGCATGAGGGGCGCAGCGTGTCGTTGAGGCCGCCGACGAGCGTCACCACGTCCGCCCGCATGGCGGCGGCCGCGCCGACCTGTTCGTCGACGATCTGGCCTATCAGCTTGCCCCGCACCGCGAGGTTCGCGTAACGGAAGCCCGGCGAGCGGGCCGCGAGCCGACCGGCGAGAACATCGGCCCAGCCCCGGTACGAGCCGTCGGGCAGCAGGTCCGACATGCCTTCGGTGAACGAGTCGCCGACCGCGACCAGGCTGGTGTACGAGGCATTCATCTCCATGGCGGTGCGATCGTATCGCGCGGGGACCCGGCGCCTTCCGGCCAGCCATGCCCCGCCTCGCGCGGCATCGGCCACCGGCCGTCCGGCCTGCCGTGCTCCCGGGACGGCGGGTGGTCGCGGGGAGCACGGGAGGTGGCCCCGCCCGCCCGCCCGTCCGGACGGGCCGGGCCGCGGGCGGGCGCCCGCGGCCCGGCGTCGCCGGTCAGCGCTCCTGCGGCCTTCCCACCAGCCCGCGCAGCACGTCCTCCATCGTGACCATGCCGGCGGGCCGCCCGGCGTCGTCCAGCACCGCCGCCAGGTGCGTGCGGCTGCGCCTCAGTGCGGTCAGGGCGTCGTCGAGCGGTGTACCGGCACGCACCCGGGCGATCGGCCGCATCGCCGTCACGGGGAACGGCAGATCGCGCGGGGTGGCGTCCAGGGCGTCCTTCACATGGAGATACCCCAGGATCCGGCCCTCGCTGTCCATCACCGGGAAGCGGGAGAAGCCCGTTTCGTGGGAGAGCTGCTCCAGCTGCTCCGGAGTCGTCCCGACCTCGGCGTAGGTCACCCGGTCCACCGGCATCGCCACCTCCCGCACCGGGCGGCGGCCCAGTTCGAGTGCGTGCCGCAACCGCTCGGCCGCACGGTCGTCGACGAGCCCGGCGTCCCCGGCGTCCTTCACCAGCCGGGCCAGTTCGTCGTCGGAGAACGCGGCGGCCACCTCGTCCCTGGTCTCGACCCGCAGAAGTCTCAGCAGACCGTTGGCGAAGGCGTTCACCGAGAAGATGACCGGGCGCAGCGCCCTGGCGAGCGCCACCAGCGGCGGCCCGAGCAGCAGCGCGGCCCGCACGGGCTCGGCCAGCGCGATGTTCTTCGGCACCATCTCGCCGAGCAGCATGTGCAGATAGGTCGCGAGGGCCAGTGCGATCACGAACGAGATCGGATGGATCAGCCCGTCCGGCACGCCCACCACGTCGAAGACCGGCTCCAGCAGATGCGCGATGGCCGGTTCGGCGACGACGCCGAGGACCAGCGTGCAGAGCGTGATGCCCAGCTGCGCCGCCGCGAGCAGCGCCGACACGTGCTGCAGGCCCCACAGGACACTGCGCGCCCGCCGGTTCCCGGCCTCGGCCTCCGGCTCGATCTGGCTGCGGCGCACGGAGATCAGCGCGAACTCCCCGCCGACGAAGAAGGCGTTGACGACCAGGGTCATCAGTCCGATGAAGAGCTGGACGACGGTCATCGGGCGTCCTCCGTCCGTGCGTCGTCGTCCTCGCCGGGCAGCGGCGCGTGCAGCAGGGCCCGCGCGGCGCGGTGCCCGGAGGCGTCCACGACGTCGATCCGCCAGCCCGCCGTCAGTTCGATGGAGTCGCCCACGACGGGGATGCGGCCGACCTCGGTGGCGACGAGCCCGGCGAGGGTCTCGTACGGACCGTCCGGCACGCGCAGCCCGATCCGCTCCAGCTGGTCGAGGCGGGCGGCGCCATCGGCCGACCACAGCGACCGTCCGTCGGCGTCCTCGCCCGCCCGCGCCAGGTCCGGCGTCTCGTGCGGGTCGTGCTCGTCGCGCACCTCGCCGACGACCTCCTCGACGATGTCCTCCAGGGTCACGACACCGGCCGTGCCCCCGTACTCGTCGATCACGACGGCCATGGCGAGCTTGCCCGAGAGCCGGTCGAGGAGTCGGTCCACGGTGAGGGTCTCCGGGACGAGCACGGGTTCGCGCAGCATCTGCGAGACGCGGGTACGGGGCCGCTGCGCGGCCGGGATGGCCAGTACGTCCTTGATGTGCGCCACGCCGATCACGGTGTCCAGGCTGCCCCGGTACACGGGGAAGCGGGACAGTCCGGTCGCGCGGGTGGCGTTCGCGACGTCCTCGGCGGTCGCCCGCGCCTCCAGGGCGGTGACCTGGACCCGTGGCGTCATGACGTTCTGCGCCGTGAGCTCCGCGAGCCCGATGGTGCGGACGAAGAGTTCGGCGGTGTCCGCCTCCAGCGCGCCCTCCTTCGCGGAGTGCCGGGCCAGCGCCACCAGCTCCTGCGGCCCGCGTGCGGAGGCCAGCTCCTCGGCGGGTTCCAGGCCGAAGCGGCGCACGATCCGGTTCGCCGTGTTGTTGAGGTGGCTGATGAACGGCCGGAACACGGCGGTGAAGGCACGCTGCGGAGTGGCCACGGCCTTCGCCATGGCGAGCGGCGAGGAGATCGCCCAGTTCTTCGGGACGAGTTCGCCGACGACCATCAGGAACACCGTGGACAGGGCCGTGCCGAGGACCAGGGCCACGGACGACGCCGCGCCCGGCGGCAGGCCCGTAGCCTTCACCGGGCCGCGGATGAGCTTCGCGATGGACGGCTCGGAGAGCATGCCGACCACCAGGTTGGTGACGGTGATGCCGAGCTGGGCGCCGGACAACTGGAAGGTGAGACCGCGGACGGCCTTCAGCGCGCTCGCCGCACCGCGCTCGCCCCGCTCGGCGGCGCGTTCGAGCTGACCGCGCTCGACCGTCGTCAGCGAGAACTCGGCGGCGACGAACGCGCCGCACGCCAGGGAGAGCAGCACCGCGACGAACAGCAGGAGCACTTCGGTCATCGGGTCACCTCCGTCCCATGATCGGGCAGGGACGGGCGGACCGCTCGATGTCGGTCGTGTCCGCTTCGATTACGTCTGCAACTGGGAGGTTCGCCCATGGAGGGACGTACACACCTTTCGTAGGGAATCGGTCAGGAGGCATCCATGGTAAAGGATCGGCAAAGTCGCTCGCTCTCCTGGCGGATCGCCGTCTTTTCCGCCCGGGCCGCAGTCCCGCCGCGGTACGACGCCGCGTGGGGCTGCTCCCGGGTATCCGCGGACCCTGGCGCAGGGCTCAGTGGTCCCGGGCCTCGTCGGCGGACCCTGCCGCCGGTCGGAGCGGCTTGACCCAGCGCCGCCAGTGGTCCTCGCGGTGGTAGCCGGCGGAGGCCCAGGTGTGGTGAGCCCGCTCGTTGGCCTCCAGGACCATGGCGTCGACCCGTCGGCCGCCCAGGCCGGTGAATCGTCGCTCCGCCGCCGCCATCAGGGCGGTGGCGACGCCTCGGCGACGGCAGTCGGGGTGCACGGCCAGCCGGTAGGCGGAGCACCGCCAGCCGTCGAAACCGGCTATCACGGTTCCCACGAGGGCGTCGGCGCGCTCCGCGAGGAGCAGGGCTTCGGGGTCCCGGGCGATGAGCCGGGCCACGCCGTCGTGGTCGTCGCTGATGCTCGTGCCCTCGGCGGCGTCGTGCCAGAACCGGAGTACGCGGTCGATGTCCGAGGGGGTGGCACAGCGGATGCGCAGATCGTTCATGCGGGCGAGCCAAGCAGAGCGGGGACCCGCCCGGCCAGCGGCTTTTCGACGCTTCGGCCTGCCGGCGTTCCAGCGGTGCGGAGCCCGCGGACCATGAAGTCCCGCACATTCCCGTGCGCCCGCGCGATCCGCCGTGCCTGTTGCGGACCGTGACGGATGCCCCGCCTGCTTCGGTCCGGCGTGGGTATGCCGCGCCCGTTCCGGGCGGTGGGGCGCGGCCCTGTCCGCCGTCCGGGGCGCGGCCCGGACGGAACCGGAGCATCGCGTTCCGTGGCCGTTGGGTACCCGCATCGCCGCCCGGGAACGCGGCGGAGGGGCCGGCGGAGCGCCCCTGTGGACCGGGAACGGCGAAGACGCAGGGGCCGACGGTCGCGCCGACGGTGAAACCGGTGCATTCCATGGGTGAAGCCGTTGCGTTGCACCAGGGAGGCCGACGCGCGGTTTCCGGTCTCCACCTCGGTGACGCTCTCCCGCGCACCGGCGGAGACCGGCGCGATGGGGCGCGGCGGCGGCCAGGGAGCGGCCCGTGTACGGCCTGCCCCCGGTATCGAACGCCTGGTGGCCTGGGGCGAGCCCCCGGAACGCGCGCGATCTTGGTCGGCCGGACGCGCGCTCCGCTCTCCGATGGCCACTGGCGTGGGCCGGCCCGTCGCTGCTCTCGGTCCGGTGGCGCTCCGCCACCGGATCCGTCCCGTGGTCGCGTGGCGGCGGAAACCGTGCCCGCCGGGCATGTCATGTCCACCATTGTTCGAACGGTCCGCGTGCATACGCAACTCGGAGACGCTGCGTGTCCGCGCGGGAGTCCGCACACTCCGCGCCCGCGCGCGAGCCGTGACACCGCGCGTGCGCCGTCCGCGCGCATCGGGGAGCGCACACCGGGGCGCGGCCGCACCCGGGGCGGTCGGGCGTGTCGCGGTGCGCTTCCGGCCCCGGGGCCGTTCGCTTGCCGGTGCTAGCGCGGCGGCGCTAGCGTGTTTTCGTGCCCAAGACACAGCTGAACGTGAGAGTGGACGAGGCCACCGCCGCCACGGCGCGGCAGCGGGCGCTGCAACGGGGGATGAGCGTCAACCGCTACATAGAGGAACTCGTGCGGCAGGACGCCGGCGCGGTGGGCCATACGTTCGTCGAGGCGGCTGCCGACTTCATGAAGCAGTACCAGTCGGTGTTCGCCGAGGAGTTCGGCCCGGAGGGCGAAGGCACGCGTTGAACCTCCGGATCGACCTCTCCTGGCTGCTGATGGTGGCCGAGCACAAGACCCCCGGCGACCCGCAGGTCGTCGACTGGGGCGCGCTCGTGGCGGCCGTGGCGCGCCACGAGGCCGAGATCTTCGGCAGCCCCGTCTACAGCGATCCCTGCACGAGGGCGGCGGCCCTGCTCCAGCTGCTGCTGCACGTCCCCGCGCTGGAACACTCCAACGCGATGTTCTCGTCGGCTGTCGCGTACGGATATCTCGTCGCGTCCGGGCTGAAGGTGGTCACCTCCCCGGAGCAGGTGCGCGATCTGGCGCGACTGGTGAAGGAGGGCAAGGCGGACGTCCGGGCCATCGCCGACGAGCTGCGCCAGTGGAGCCTGTGACCCGCCCTCCCCGGAGCCCGGCCCGCCGCGCCCTCTCTCCCTGAGCCCGCGCTCGCCCCGCCCACGAAGCCCGGCCCGCCCGCCCCGCCCCGAGCCCGGTTTCCGCCGCCCGGCCCGGAGTGCGCGCGGCGCGGGCGCCACACGTCAGCAGGGGGCGGCCGGCCGGGTCCCGCCCAGTTCCGGCGCCAGCCAACTCCTGGCCGCGGAACGGAAGTCGGCCGGTTCCCACGCTCCCGCCCCGGCTGGCACCGCCCCCAGCAGCGGGGCGCCCGCCGCCACCGGGAGGTCCGCCAGATTGCAGCGTGCCGCGAGGTCCGGGACGCCGGGCATGCTGCCCACCACCACGCCGGAGCACTCCAGCCTCCGGGCACGCAGCGCCTCCGCGGTCAACGCGGTCGCGTTGAGCGTGCCCAGCCCGGCCCGCGCCACGACCAGCACGGGAGCGGACAGCAGCCGCGCCGCGTCCGCGAGCGTCGAGCCCTCCTCGTCGAACCGCACGAGCAGGCCGCCCGCGCCCTCGATCAGCACCACGTCGTGCTCGGTCGCCAACTTCTCGGCGGCCTCGGCGATCTCGTACGGGCGCACCGGCGGCAGACCGGCCCTCCGCGCCGCCGTGGCGGGCGCCAACGGCTCGGGGAACCGGGCCAGTTCGACCGCGGTCACATGGCTGCCCGCCAGCCGTCTCACCTCCGCCGCGTCACCCGGCTCACCGGGCTCCAGACCCGTCTGCGCGGGCTTGAGCACCGCGACACGCCGGTCCCGCCACGCCGCCGCCACCGCGGCGGTCACGACGGTCTTGCCGATCTCGGTGTCCGTGCCCGTCACCACCAGGACGCTCATCTCAGCCCTCCCTCGCGGCCGCGCACACGGCACGGCAGATCCGCGCCACGTCGTCGTCCTCCGTCACATACGGCGGCATGGTGTAGACGAGGTCGCGGAACGGCCGCAGCCATACGCCCTCCCGCACCGCCGCCCGGGTCGCGGCCGCCATGTCCACCTCGTGGTCGAGCTGCACGACACCGATCGCGCCCAGTGTGCGCACGTCCCGCACCCCGGGCAGCTCCGCCGCCTGCGCGAGGCCGTCCCGCAGCCCCGCGCCGATCCGTTCGACGTCCCGTTCCCAGTCGCCGTCCAGCAGCAGGTCGACGGAGGCGCAGGCCACGGCGGAGGCCAGCGGATTGCCCATGAACGTCGGGCCGTGAGCCAGCACCGGCACCTCGCCGCGGGAGATCCCGTCCGCGACGCGGGCGGTGCACAGGGTCGCCGCCATCGTCAGATAGCCGCCGGTCAGCGCCTTGCCCACGCACATGACGTCCGGCGCGACCCCGGCGTGGGAGGCCGCGAACAGCTTTCCCGTACGGCCGAAACCCGTGGCTATCTCGTCGAACACCAGCAGGACGTCATGCGCGTCGCACGCCTCGCGCAACACCCTCAGATAGGCGGGGGAGTGGAACCGCATCCCGCCCGCGCCCTGCACCACCGGCTCCACGATCACCGCCGCCAGCCGGTCGGCGTGCCGCGCGACCAGTTCCCGCAGGCGGCGCACGTAGTCAGGGTCCGGCTCCGCGTCGAAACCCGACGGCGGCGCGTCCGCGAAGACCTGTTCGGGCAGCACGCCGCGCCACAGCTCGTGCATGCCGCCCTCGGGGTCGCACACGGACATCGGCTGCCAGGTGTCCCCGTGATAGCCGCCGCGCCAGGTCAGCAGCCGCTGCTTGGCGGGCCGTCCGGCCGAACGCCAGTACTGCAGGCACATCTTGACCGCGACCTCGACCGACACCGAGCCCGAGTCCGCGAGGAAGACATGCCGCAGCGGCTCCGGGGTGATCCCGACCAGCCTCGTGGCCAGACGCACGGCGGGCTCATGGGTGAGACCCCCGAACATCACATGGCTCATCCGGTCCAGCTGACCGCGGGCCGCCGCGTTGAGCACCGGGTGGTTGTAGCCGTGCACCGCCGACCACCACGACGACATGCCGTCGACCAGTTCACGCCGTCCGTGGGCCGGTTCGGCCAGCCGGAGCCGCACCCCGGACGCGGACTCCACGACCAGCGGTTCCTGGCGCCCGGGCATCGGGCCGTACGGATGCCAGACATGGGCGCGGTCCAGGGAGCGCAGCTCGGCGGGGGAGAGCGGCTCAGGCATTGGGGGCGAGATCCGTGCCCGCGCCGCGCCGGCGCACCGCCACCAGATCCGGGCGCGCCGCCGGACCCTCCCCGGCGTCGTCCGCCCCGGGCGCGTCGGCGCACGGCGCGCACCCGCCGCCGCCCCCCGACTCGCAGCCGTCCCCACCGGGGGCGCGGTGCGCCGGCAGCGTCGTCGTGTCCGCGCCCTCCACCTCGAAACCGGCGTCCGTGATCATGTCCAGGTCCGCCTGCCCGGCCTGCCCCTCGCTGGTGAGGTAGTCGCCCAGGAAGATCGAGTTGACCAGGTGCAGCGCCAGCGGCTGCATCGACCGCAGATGCACCTCCCGCCCGCCCGCGAGCCGCACCTCCACGTCCGGGCAGACGAACCGGACCATCGCCAGGATCCGCAGGCACCGCTGCGGGGTGAGGTTCCACTCCTTCGCCAGCGGGGTTCCCTCGAACGGGATCAGGAAGTTGACGGGCACCGAGTCCGGATCGAGCTCGCGCAGCGAGAAGACCACGTCGACCAGGTCGGCGTCGGTCTCGCCCATCCCGGCGATCAGCCCGGAACACGCGGAGAGCCCGGCCGCCTGTGCCTGCCGCACGGTCTCCACCCGGTCCGCGTAGGTGTGGGTGGTGGTGATGTCCCCGTACGTCCCCTCGGACGTGTTGAGGTTGTGGTTGTACGCGTCGGCGCCCGCCGCGCGCAGCCGCTCGGCCTGCCCGTCGGAGAGCAGCCCGAGGCAGGCGCACACCTCGACGCCCTCGTGCCGCTCCCTGATCGCCGCGATGGTCTCCGACACCCGGTCGACGTCGCGGTCCGTCGGGCCGCGGCCGCTCGCCACCAGGCACACCCGCTTCGCGCCCCCCGCCACACCCGCGGCGGCGGCCTTCGACGCGTCCTCCGGCTTCAGCCAGGTGTACTTGAGGATCCCGGCCTTCGAACCGAGCCGCTGGGAGCAGTACGAGCAGTCCTCGGGGCAGAGACCGGACTTGAGGTTGACCAGATAGTTCAGCTTCACCCGCCGCCCGAACCACTGACGGCGCACCTTCCCGGCCGCGGCCACCACGTCGAGCAGGTCGTCGTCCGAGGTCGCCAGTACGGCGAGCGCTTCTTCACGGGTCGGCGGCTCGCGCCGCAGCCCCTTGTCCACCAGCGTGTTCAGGAGGTCCATGGCGTTGATCCTGGCCCATGGCGCACCCCGCAGCCAAGGAGGAACCGGACAACAGACCCTGTGAATGGTGTGTGTATTGCCACACCATGCCCTGCTGCGCCCGCGGTTAGGGTCTGTGAACTGCCTACAAAAGGACCGCCCATGTCCTACGCCCCGTTCGACTGGATCGACGACGCGGCACGCCGCCGCGCGGACGCCGGACTCGTCCGGACGCTCCGCCCCCGCCCCGCCGCGGCCGAGCTGCTGGACCTCGCGAGCAACGACTATCTGGGGCTGACCCGGCACCCCGAGGTCACCGCGGCGGCGGCCGACGCCGCGCGCCGCTGGGGCGGCGGTGCGACCGGCTCGCGGCTCGTCACCGGCACCACCGCCCTGCACGCCGAACTCGAACACGAACTGGCCGCGTTCTGCGGGTTCGAGGCAGCGCTGGTGCTGTCGTCGGGGTACGCCGCGAACCTGGCCGCCCTCACCGCGCTCACCGGCCGGGGCTCGCTGATCGTGTCCGACGCGGGCAACCACGCGTCGATCATCGACGGCTGCCGGTTGTCCCGGGCCGAGACCCTCGTCGTCCCGCACGCCGATCCCGACGCCGTGCGCAAGGCCCTGCGGACCCGCGAAGGGCGGGCCCTCGTGGTCACCGACTCGGTCTTCTCGGTCGACGGCGACGCCGCACCGCTGACCCCCCTGGCCCGAGTGTGCCGGGCGGAGGGGGCGGCGCTGCTCGTCGACGACGCACACGGCCTGGGTGTGCTGGGGGAGGGCGGCCGGGGCTCGCTCGCCGTCGCGGGGCTCGCCGGCGACGAGGGCGTGGTCGCCACGCTCACCCTCTCCAAGTCCCTGGGAAGCCAGGGCGGGGTGGTCCTCGGCCCCGCCCGGGTGATCGAGCACCTCGTCAACACGGCCCGGACGTTCATCTTCGACACCGGCCTGGCCCCGGCCGCCGTCGGCGCGGCCCTCGCCGCCCTGCGCGTGCTCGCCCGGGAGCCGGGGCGCGCCGCCCGGGTCCGCGCGGTCGCCGCCGGGCTCTTCGAGCGGCTCACCGCGGCCGGTCTGACGGCGGTGCGCCCGGACTCGGCGGTGGTCTCGGTACGGGCCCCTTCGGCGGACGCGGCGGCCCGCTGGGCGGCCGACTGCCGTGAAGCGGGGATCGCCGTAGGGTGCTTCCGTCCGCCGTCGGTGCCCGACGGAGTCTCCCGGCTGCGGCTGACCGCGCGCGCCGATCTGACGGACGAGCAGGTCGACGCGGCGGTGGAGACCGTGCGGCGGACCGCTCCGGTCAGCTGACCGGAGCGCGGCACGGACCGGAGACGAACGAGGCCCGGTCCGCCGCCGCGGCGAACCGCGGCGGCGGACCGGACACGCACCTGGAGTCCGGGGCGGACAGCCGGCCGGCACCGGACGGGCCGGTCTCCACGCACTCGTTCAGCCCCGTGCTGCGGCTGCTCCGCCGCCGGCGCGGTTCGTGCCGAGCGGAGAAGTCCGACGTGACGACCTCCTCGGGCGGACCGGCCAGGAGCGTGCGCGGCCCCGCGCCGGCCACGCCGTACGTGTCCAGCAGCCGGTTCACCTCGGTCGGCCGCATCCCGCCGCCCGGCCCTGACGCGGTTGATCGCCGACTGGTGTCGGCCGACTGTCCGCGCGGTCTTCCGGCGGGTCGGTCCCGAGGCGTGACGCGGGCTCCGGACCTTCTCCCCGGGCTCGCGGCGTCGTACCACGGGTCCGCGCCGGATGCGCGGGCTCCCTCCCTCTCGCGCCGGGCGGTCGGTGCGGCGCGCGCGTGCGGTTTCGCGCGGCCGCGTTCACCGCATCGAGCGACAGATATATGCATATCTTGTGGGATCGGCGTCACAGCGGGTGCGATCAGTGGCAATCTGACGCGAAGCGGAACCAGGACCGGGAACGTGCCGGTCCGGGTGGGAAAGGGGTGGCTCGCCGTGGCAGACCATCAGGAAGCAAGCATCACTCTGCCGAGCGAGCCGGTCTCGGTCCCGGCGGCCCGCAGACACACGTTCCGAGTGCTCACCGAATGGGGCCTGACCGCGGACGACGGCCTCGCCGACGCCGTCCGGCTGATCGTCTCGGAGCTCGCGACCAACGCCGTCCAGCACACCCTCGGCCAGTCGCCCACCTTCACCGTGGAGCTGAGGCTGGAACGGGAGGAGCTGCTGCGCCTCGGAGTGACGGACAGCCACCCGCGCCTGCCCCGACGGCTGCCCGTGGCCGTCCAGCAGGACAACGGGCGAGGCATGGTGATCATCCGGAAGCTGGCCGAGGAGCGCGGCGGCCGACTCCACGTCACCCCCACCGCCGACGGCGGCAAGACGGTGTGGATCGACCTGCCGTGCGGCGGCTCCGCGCGGAGCTGAACGTTTCGCCCGGCCGGCCAGGTCTTACCGGACGGGCCGCCTCCCCGGTGCCGGTGCGGCGCCGTGCGGGGCCCTCCGGCGTGCCGGAGGAGGCCGGAGGACCCGGCCGCCGGAGGGCGAGGCGTCAGCGGACGCGGCCGTAGTAGACGCTCTTCGACCAGATCTTCTCCAGGCGGACGACCGCGCCGGTCCTCGGCGAGTGCCAGATCTTGTTGTGCCCGGCGTAGATCCCCACGTGGTAGACGCTGCGACCGTAGTGGAAGAAGACCAGGTCACCGCGCTGCCGGTGCCGGGCCGAGACATGGCGGGTCTTGTTGTACTGCTGCTGGGCGGTGCGGGGGAGCTTCTTGCCGGCCTTCTTGAACGAATAGACCGTCAGGCCGGAGCAGTCGAACCGGTAGGGGCCGCTCGCCCCCCACCGGTACGGCGCCCCCTTCTTCGACGCCGCGATGTTGAGCGCCTTCAGCGATGGAGCGGCCGCCTGGGCCTCCGTGGCGGCGCCCGGGGCGAGCATGGTGCCCCCGACGGCGGCCAGAGTCAGAACCGAGGCCGTACCGGCCCGGGCGAGCAGAGACGGGACATGAACCTGCGCAGTCATGCGCAACCCTTCGTCAGCCGCCTGTGAAGGATGACCTGTCGGGTTCGGGCTGGCGAAGTTGCCCGGCCGCGCTCGGCGGCTTCACCCCGAGGGCCGACCGTGAACCGGTCGACCCGTTGTGCTCGGGTCCTCCACTCCTGCCGATCCACTTCCGTCGACCAGTCATCCGGGCGGCGGCAGGACTCGGCGTCCGCCCGGACCGCCCCGCCGCGGTGGCGGGGGCTTGTCGTCCCAGGGATCTTGACTCACCGACAGTCGTATTTCCGAGCTGAAACGACGATATGTGAGAGTCCTCACGACTGACCTGTTCGAGTGGAGCTGACGTTTTCGAGCACCCGGTTGCGCGTGTGCGCCCGGTGTGCATCAGGCACGTAAGGGCGTATCTCGTGCACCTATCATCCGAAAACCGCAAGTTGGAATTTTGCCTGCAAACGGTGTTTTCTACGCTGAAAGAGTAGGAAAATCGGTTTGATCGTCGGGCGTGTCGTGTGGGGAGGCGGCCGGTTCTCCGGCGGCGGCGACGGCGACCGGACGCGTGCTCAACTCCCCGGAACGGGCGGCAGGGCGATCCGCCCGCACCGCCGCTCCCCGTCCAGCACGCGCAGCGCCCGGGCGAGGGTGCCGGCGTGGAGCCGCGCCTCGCCGCGCTCGTGCATGAGCGTCAGGGCGTCCCGCAGCGCGCCCGCATGCGCGGCCAGTGCCTGCGCGGCGCGCAGCGCGCCGTAGGTGTCGCCGCCGTGCACCGGATTGATCCGGCCCAGCTGATCGACGACTTCGAGGTAGCGGTCGATGAACTCGCCCTCGGCGCGGGTCAGAGCCGGAAGCGGAGGCGTCTCGGGCGTGCGCATCAGTCGCTCACTTCGGACCGGACGGCCGGAGCGACGTCTTCCGGCTCGCCAGGACGTGGTCCGCCAGGCCGTACGCCAGCGCGCCCGGCGCATCGAGGACGAGATCGCGCTCGATGTCACCGGCGACACGCGCGCCGTCGCGGCCCGTGTGACGGGCCAGCAGCGCGACGAGCGTCCGGCGGACCCGTTCCAGCTCCGCCGCCTCGTTCTCCAGATCCGACGGGCGTCCTCGTACCGGCTCGGCGAGGGCGGGCTGACGCAGGATCACCCGGGCCCCGGGCAGCATATGCCGCCGGCCCGGGGCGCCCGCGGCCAGCAGGACGGCGGCGCAGGCCCCTGCCTGGCCCAGGCAGTACGTCTCCACCTCGCAGGCGAGGAACTCCATCGTGTCGTGGACGGCGGTCATGGCCGCGAACGAACCCCCGGGGGAGTTGATGTAGAGCGAGACCGGCAGGTCCGGTGCGGCGTATTCCAGATGGATGAGCTGCGCGATCAGGTCACCGGCCGCGGTGTCGTCGAGTTCGGTGCCGAGGAGGACGATTCGCTCGGACAGCAGCTTGGAGTACGGGTCGAAGGTGCGGGTTCCATGAGCCGTGCGCTCGGTGAACTCGGGCAGTGCGTATCGGGCGGCGGGGCGGAACGACATGGGCTGCCTCTCGTCGAGGGCCTGCGCGGGCCCGTGTCGGGACCGCGTCAGCGCCTGTAAGAAATGTACAGGACGTACAGAAGATCATGATGGGGGTACGTCCTGGTGATCCGCTGAAACGCCCAGGTCGGAGAGTTTTGCCGTTCGCTGAGGGCGGATGTCTCACAGTCCGTCACGATGGCTTGAGCATCAGGCTGCTTCGCCCTCGCTGAAGCCGAGTGGAGCAGTCGGGTGGTCCGAGGCGACGCGGAGGTCACCGGGGCGCGGGCGGACGTGCACCCCGCTCGGTGACGTCGGCGTCGGCATGCCCGGATCATGCGGCGAGGGCGACGCCCGGCGCGCCGTTGGCGGCGGGAAGCGTGGGGTGCGCGTCGTAGAGCCGGACCTTCCACGGCTCCAGCTCCCGGCTTCCGCCGCGGCGAGCGGGCGGGCTCACGCAGTTGGCGAGTCGTGGGCGACTGGCCGAGGCGGTCGACGAAGGTGTGGCCGGAGGGCGCGGTGACGAGGCGGGTCGAGCGGGCAGTCCTGGGCGCCCGGCACGGGAACTCACCCGACGAACCAGCGCGCGGCCCTTCGCCCGCGGAGATCCCAACGCGTTCGACGCGTCCGTGACGCTTCCCGTTCCGTCCCGCGTGGGTCGCACGCGTGCGGGGTCGTACTGCGATTCCGGCAGCTCGGGGGTTCTGTGCGCAGTCGGATTCCCCGGGTCGTCTCGGGTCCGTGCTCAACGCGTCCGGCCGTCCCGACGCGACCGGCGCGTCGGCAGGAAGTGCCGCCCGAAGAAGAATCTGACGAGCCGTCACCAGTACTGCCCGGGCTGGCCATACGTGGTGGAGCGTTGTTACACAACGATCATTGAGTGCCTCCGAGCGCCCCCGGAATACTTCAAGCCCCGGGGGTCGCACGAGACTTCGAGAGCACCCCGTCCGGGCCGGGCCCTCGCCCGCCCGATTCACTCCTGAGCAGGGGCAATCTTGCGTAAACGATCAAAACAGGCGTATGCCGTCGTGGCTGCGGCCGCCGTCGTCCTGACGGCGGGCATGACCGGCCCGGCATCGGCGGGGACCAGCGGCCCGGACCCGGCGGTCCCGAGCGCCGTCAAGGGCACGGGGGCGGTCGGCAAGGCCGTGCGCACCGTCACCCTGATAACCGGTGACCAGGTTCTCGTGGACTCCCGCGGCCGGGTCGGCGGTATCCAGCGGGCGAAGGGCAGACAGGACATGCCCTTCTTCACCTGGACCTACGACGGCCGCACCTATGCGGTGCCGCGTGATGCCCGGCGGCTGATCGCCGACGGCACGCTGGACCAGCGGCTGTTCGACGTCACCGGACTCGCCGAACCGGAGAGCCTCAAGGCCAACCGGGCCGGCCTCAAGGTGATCGTCGGCTACCGGGGGTCGGCGGCCGGTTCCGCCCGCGCCGAGGTGCGTTCCTCCGACGGCACCACCGTCCGCCGGACCCTGTCGGCCCTCGACGCCGACGCCGTCACCAGCACCACCGACAGCGCGGGTTCCCTGTGGGACGCGCTGACCCGTCGGCGGAGCGACGGTTCGGCGGCCAAGGCCTCCGGCATCGCGCGAATCTGGCTGGACGGCGTACGGAAGGCGTCGCTCGACCACAGCACCGGCCAGATCGGCGCTCCGGCGGCCTGGGCCCGCTCCTACGACGGCACCGGTGTGAAGATCGCCGTCGTGGACACCGGAATCGACGCCACCCACCCGGACCTGGCGGGCCGGGTGGTGGCGGAACGGAACTTCAGCGGCTCCCCGGACGCCCGGGACCGGGTCGGGCACGGCACGCACGTGGCCTCCGTCGCCGCCGGTACGGGGGCCAAGGACGCCCGGTTCAAGGGCGTGGCGCCCGGGGCCCGGTTGATCAGCGCCAAGGTGCTGGACGATCAGGGCAACGGTGACGACTCCAGCATCCTGGCGGGGGTCGACTGGGCCGTCGCCCAGGGGGCCGACATCGTCAACATGAGCCTGGGCAGCCCCGACACCCCGGGGATCGACCCTCTGGAGGCCCAGGTCGACAAGCTCTCCGCGGAGAAGGGCGTCCTGTTCGCGGTGGCCGCGGGCAACAGCGGGCCGGGCCGGGGCACGGTCGCGTCCCCCGGCAGCGCCGACGCGGCGCTGACGGTCGGCGCCGTCGACGACGACGACCTGATCGCCGACTTCTCCAGCGTCGGGCCCCGCACCGGGGACGGCGCCGTCAAGCCCGACATCACCGCACCGGGCGTGGAGATCACGGCGGCGGCGGCGAGCGGCATCCCGGACCAGAACCCTCCCGGATACGTCGGCATGAGCGGCACGTCGATGGCGACCCCGCACGTCGCGGGCGCCGCGGCGATCCTCAAGCAGAAGAACCCCACCTGGACGGGCGCACAGATCAAGGCGGTCCTGACGGGCTCGGCCAAGGGCGGCTCCCACTCGGTCTTCCAGCAGGGGGCGGGCCGGCTCGCCGTCGACAAGGCGATCGACCAGACGCTCGTCTCCGAACCGGCCTCGGTCGCCCTGGGCACCCAGCAGTGGCCCCACACCGACGACACACCCGTCGGCAAGCAGGTCAAGTACCGGAACAGCGGCACCACCGACGTGACGCTGGACCTGTCGCTGGAGGCACCCACCGGCGGGGACGAGAAGCCCGCCCCGGCCGGGTTCTTCACCCTCGGGGCACAGCGGATCACGGTCCCGGCGGGCGGCACCGCCGCCGTGGACCTGACGGCCGACACCCGGCTCGGCGGCACGGTCGACGGCTCGTACTCGGTCACGGTCGTCGCGACCGGAGGCGGCCGGAGCGTGCGCACCGCGGCATCGGTGGAGCGCGAGGCCGAGTCGTACGAGGTCACCTTCAACACCCTCGGACGGGACGGTGCGGCCAGTGCCAACTGGCAGGCCGACCTGAAGGGCTACAGCGGGTCCGCCGCGGGCCGTCGGTTCTTCCCGGACCTGTCGTCGGGCTCCGCCACGGTCCGACTGCCGCGAGGCACCTACAGTCTCGCCGCCGACATGCTGGTCGACCCCGCTGCCCCGGCCAAGGGCATCGACCTGATCAACAACCCGCAGTTCTCGGTGACCGGTCCCACCACGGTCACCCTCGACGCCCGGACCACCCGGCCCGTCGCCTTCGCGGTGCCGGACGCGGCCGCACGCTACACGCGCGCCGGAATGATGTACACCGTGAGCACACCCGAGACCTTCATCATCGAGGGGGGCGAGTTCGGCAGCTTCGACCATCTGCGCACCGCGTACCAGGGGCCCGAGATGGAGGACGGCGTCCTCGCCCAGCAGTGGTCCGCGCACTGGCAGCGGGGCGGCGACGAGTACAACGTCCTCACCGGCGGCCCGGTCAAGGAACTGGCCACCGGTTACAGCAAGACCTACAAGCCCGGGGACATGGCCCTGGTGAAGGCGAAGGTCGGATCGTCCGTACCCGGCCTCGACGGCGCCCTCGCGGCGAACGGCGTACTGGACTACGGAGGCGGCGTCGAGGCCCCCTACACCGTGCAGCCGGCGCCGGGAACGCGCAACGTGTATCTGTCCACGGCCGACGGGGCCGCCTGGAACATCGTCGCGGGTGTGCTGGGCGGGGCGGATCCCTCGGGCCGGCGGAGCTTCGACGCGCTCTACGGTCTCGACGAGCCGCGGCGGTACAAGGCGGGGGAGACGTACACCGAGACCTACAACGTCGGTGCACCGGGGCCGCGGATGAACGCGAACGAGGGGATCGTGCGCGACGGCGACACCATCTTCGGTGCGCTGCCGCTGGTCAGTGACGGGGCGGGCCATTTCGGGATCGCCCGGTACTCGGGCGCGAGCACCACCGTGCACCGCAACGGCGAGCTGTACGTGAAGAAGGACGTCGCCGTCGACCAGGGGCCCTTCGAGCTGCCGTCGGAACCCGCCAGGTACACGGTGTCGACCACGATCCACCGGAACCCGGAGTTCAACCGCACCGGGACCCGGATCGACGCCTCGTGGACCTTCGACTCGGCCCGCACCGAGAGCCCGACCATGCTCCCGGTCTCCATGGTCCGCTTCCTGCCGGATCTCGCGCTGGACTCCACCGTTCCGGCAGGCGGCAAGCAGACCTTCCCCGTCGAGGTGCAGGGCGCGGCGGCCGGCGCCGCTCTGAAGACCCTGCGGGTCCTGGTGTCGTACGACGACACGACGTGGCTGCCCGTCCCGGTCACCGGGGGCAGGATCACGGTGAAGGCCCCCGCGAAGGGCAAGGCGATCTCGCTGAAGGCCGTCGTCACCGACAAGGACGACAACGAGTCGACGGTCACGATCCACAACGCCTTCTTCGGCAAGTGAGGCGAGACCGGACCGACGAGCACGGGCGCCGCGCGATCGGATGAGACTCCGACGCGCGGAGCGCGGCCCCGGGTGAACCGGGAGGAGCGGCCCGCCGGAACATCGGTTCCGGCGGGCCGCTCCTTCCCGTGCCGCCGCCACCCGGGGCCGGTGCGGGAACGACGCCGAATCGTCCGCACGATACGCAGGGCGACTCCTCGACCGGCGCCGGGCGCTCGCCGCCACGGCTCAGCGCGTCGGCATCCGGACCGGTCGGACGGGGCAGTCGGCCGGGGCGAGGCGCCCGTCCTGCCCGACCAGGGTCACGGACACGGCCCCCTGCGCATGCGCCGCGAACGCGGCCGTGCAGACGATCTGGTCGCGGGCGGCGGCGGTCAGCCCGCTCACCCGCAGACGCAGCATGACCTCGACGCTGCGGTCGCCCACGGCGATCCGGTCCGCGGCGGACGCCGCCCGGGACAGCGCAGCGGCATTGTGGAGGCCGGCCCGCCGTTCGGCCTTGTCCGGTCCGGCGAGCAGGGCGGCGACGGCCGTGAGCGGCGAGGGGGACTCGCTCGTCCCCGCGCCCGGTGGGGACGAACCGCCGAGGCCGTCCCGTCCGGGCGACTCGTCCGGGTGGGGCGACGCGTCACCCGACCCGACGGAACCCGCGGTTCCGTTCTCCCGCGGTGCTTCGACGATCCGCGGCACGGGCAGCAGTTCGTCGTCGGGGGAGAGGAAGAACAACAGCAACCGATCCTCGCGCGGGGGAAGCAGGTCGGCGACGACGGGCCTGCCGGCCTCGACCACGGCCGTCTCCTGGATGCCGCAGCCCACGAGCGGGCCCCCGGCGAGCATCAGCAGCGCGGCGACTCGGACCGTCCGGCGCCTGCGGAACGGCGACTTCTTCACGCGATGGTCTCCGTCCGGTCACGGCTCTCCGCCGGCCCCGTGCCGCCGTGCGCGGGCGACGGCCCGTCCGGCGTACCGCTCCCGGACGCCGGCCCGTCGAAGGGCAGCTCCACGGTGAACAGGGCGCCGCCGCCGGCCGCGTTCCGCGCGTGGATCGTGCCGCCGTGCAGCTGCACGTTCTCCTTGGTGATCGCGAGCCCGAGGCCGCTGCCCGTCGAGCGGGAACGGGCGGCGTCCGCCTTGTAGAAGCGGTCGAAGATGTGCGGCAGTGCGTCCGGTGGGATTCCGGGGCCGCTGTCGTGCACCTCGGTGATCAGCACGTTCCCGTGTGCCGACAGCCGCACGGTGACCGGTTCGGCGCCATGGCGCAGGGCGTTGCCGACCAGGTTGGCCACGATGACGTCGAAGCGGCGCGTGTCGAGGCGGATGCGCAGGCCGTCGGGGAGCTCGACGCGGACCCGGCCGAGCCACTGCCTGCCGGACAGGGTGTTGCGCACGGCCTCCGCCGCGTCCACCTCATCGGTGTTGAGTTCCGCCGCGCGGGCGTCGAATCGGGAGATCTCCATCAGATCCTCCACCAGCACGGCGAGTTTGCCGGTCTCGGCGCTGATCAGGCGCACCGCCCGAGCGGCGTGCGGGGCGAGCGTCCCGGCCTCCTCGTCCACCACGTCCGTGACGGCGAGCATGCCCGCGAGCGGGGTGCGCAACTCGTGCGAGACGTCCGAGGCGAAGCGCCGGGCCCGTGCCCCGGCTTCCCGCAACTCCTCCACGGAGCGTTCGAGACGGGCCGCCGACTCGTTGAACGTCCTGGCCAGGTCGGCCATCTCGTCCCGGCCGCGCACGGCGATGCGTGTGTCGAGCTGCCCGCCGCCCATGGAGTGTGCGGCACGCCGCAGTTCGCGGACGGGGCGCAGCACGCTGCGCGCCGCGAGCAGTGCGGGCACCAGGGCCACGGCCAGCCCCGGCAGGGCGCCGTCCCGGGCAGCGGTCACCAGGGAGTCGATGTCCACGTCCTCGTTCGTCATGGGCATCACGGCGAAGAGAACCAGGCCGCTCGGCATCGCGGGGCCACCGGCGACGACCCGGGTCATCACCGGCATCCCGATGGTCAGATACGCTCTCCCGTCCTTGACGACCCGCTGGAAGCTGCCGTGTGCCGAGGTGAGCGCGGTGCGGCGCAGCTTTGGGGTCAGCACACCGGAGGCGGGCCGGTCGCTCGATGAGACGCGCACCGAACCGTACTCGGCGAAGACGATCCAGGGATGTGGTTTGGCGCGCGCCGCGATGTCGTAGAGGTCCCACCGCAGCGCATCCGGATCCAGGGGCAGGCTGGGGACGAACTGCTCGACCTCCTCGCGGAAGGAGGTGACGGCCGTGTCCTGCGCACGCACGAGGACCGCGTTGCGCGCCTGCCGATAGGTCAGCGCGGCGGTCGTGACGGCGCTGACAGCGGCCACCAGCAGGAACGCGATCACCAGCCGGGTGCGCAGCCCGAACGCGGCGGCCACGCCGGGCATCCTCACAGCGGACCGAAGCGGTAGCCGTAGCCCCGCAGGGTCTGGATGTAGCGAGGATCGCCGGACGGATCCTCGATCTTGGCGCGCAGTCGGCGCACACAGGCGTCCACCAGGCGGATGTCGCTGTGGAAACTGTGATCCCAGACCTCCTTCAGGAGCCGCTGCCGGCTGAAGACCTGTTCCGGTACCGCGGACAGGTGCAGCAACAGCTTCAGTTCGGAGGGCGCGAGGGCGACCGGGTGGCCCGACCTGAGGACGGTGTGACCGGCGCGGTCGATGTCGAGTTCACCGTGGCGCTCGACGGCGTGCCTCCTGCCGATCGGGCTCTCGGCGCGGCGCAGCACGGCACGTATGCGGGCCTCGATGACCTCGGTGCGGGCGGGCTTGACGATGTAGTCGTCCGCACCCGCCTCCAGGCCGACGACGATGTCGACGTCGTCGCCGCGCGCGGTCAGCATGATGATCGGTAACTGGCTGGTCTCGCGTACCCGGGAGCACACCTGGACGCCGCTCATCGCGGGGAGCATCAGGTCGAGCAGCAGGATGTCGGGGCGAAAGGCGCCCAGCGCCGCAAGGCCCTCCTCGCCGGTCACGGCGGCGTGGACCTCGTGCCCGCGCTGGCGCAGCCCGATCTCGACGCCCT
The DNA here is from genome assembly GCF_037034285.1 of Streptomyces tyrfis. NCBI lineage: Bacteria > Bacillati > Actinomycetota > Actinomycetes > Kitasatosporales > Streptomycetaceae > Streptomyces > Streptomyces tyrfis. Next base: position 81,232 of record NZ_JBAGJZ010000012.1, read on the forward strand.
CACGCACGGAGGGGTCGTCTTCGACGAGGAGGACGCGTGACATGGCGGTGTCTCCGGGATCGTGGGGAGTGGTGGGTCGTTCGGCGGTACGGCGACCGGGGGCGGGGCGGGAACCGGCGAGCGGATGACCGCGTGCGCGACGGCCCGCGTGCTGCGGGTCGTCCGACATCCCGTGTCAGCGGTCCGGGTGCGGGCCCGTCCGGAGCGGCAGCGCGTCCGGCCCGGTCGGCCGCGGAAGCCGTGCCGGCCGGGCGCACGCGTCGGCGGTCCCGGCGAACGGCCCTCCCGGCTCCGCCCCGACCGGCGCGCGGGAGACCAGGAGCATGAGATCGCGACGGGGCAAGTCGTACTCCAGGAGGTGCGGCAGCGGTGGCTCCCCATACTCTCAGGCGTGCGCGGGGCGATGACGGGCGGTCAGTCGTCCCGGAAGTGACCGGTTTCGTCATGAACCGGGGGGAACAGGGCGCACCGGAGACCCGCCAGGAGTCGGGGCGACCAGAAGGCCCATCGTCTCGCCTCGGCTCGCACATCTCTCGCAGACGAGAGCGCACAGGAGCACGCGAGAGGCTCTGACCTGGATATTCGCTGTCGCCGCGGACCACGGCGGACCAGGTGGACAATTGCATAGGCTGGGGGCATGGCCTACGAGATTCCGGTGACGCAAGCCCGAGCTGAACTCGCCGAACTGATCAACCGTGTCGTCTACGGCGGTGAGCGCGTGGTCGTGACGCGGCACGGAAAGCCGCTCGTGGCGCTGGTATCCGCCGCTGACCTGGAACGACTGGAGAACGGCGCGGAGGCCGCCGAGGAGCGGGTGATCAGCTCGGTGTCCTCGATCGGGTCCTCGGCGTCCGCTCCCGGCGAACGGCGGCGTTTCGGCATCGCGGCGGAGCACACGGGGCGGGCCGAGCGCGCGGGGGGCGAGGATCCGGGGCGCTGAGCGCCCCGAGGACGGAGCGCCGTCCCGGGTGCGTCGCGCGCCCGTGAACGCGGGGTGCCGCACGGCGACGCGCCGGACGCCCTTTTCGTGCCCGCCAGGATCTGCCGCGCCGGACGGCCCGCCCTGTCCGCCGCGCCCGCCGCGCATGCCGGGCCCCGTCGCGCGACGCGCCCTCGAACCGAGCACCGCTCAGCGGGACACGGGCGTCCGGTTATCGATTCGGTAAAGAAGTCTGTGCGTGGCCTGTCCCCGGGAGCCCCTCTGCCGACAAGATCCGCGCAAGGTCCTGGACGAATCACGCCGCCACCGGCGGCACTCCAGGAGTGGGGGAGGTTCCACTTGAGACGTTCAACAGCTGTCGGCTCGGCCGGCGCCCTGATGGCGAGCATGCTCATATCGGGCGCGGTGACCGCGCCGACGGCCACCGCCGAGGGCCGTCACACCGGTTCCGAGGCGCGTGGCGTCGAACTGGCCGCGGCCAGGGCAGCCAGGGCGGGCATCGACTGGAAGGACTGCCCGGCCGACTGGGCCCTGGCCAAGCCGATCCAGTGCGGCTGGGTGACCGTGCCGGTGGACTACGCCAAGCCCGACGGCAAGCAGATCCGGATAGCCGTCGACCGGCATGTCAGCACCGGCACCGGGAGCGAACGACAGGGCGCCCTGATCTACAACCCGGGCGGACCCGGCGGTTCGGGCCTGCGCTTCCCGACCCGGATCACCAACAAGAACCCGCTCTGGGCGAACACGGCGAAGGCGTACGACTTCGTGGGCTTCGACCCGCGGGGCGTCGGCCACTCCGCGCCGATCTCCTGCGTGGACCCGCAGGAGTACGTCAAGGCGCCCAAGGCCGACCCGGTGCCCGACTCCGAAGCCGACAAGCGCGTCCAGCGCAAGCTCGCCGCCGAGTACGCGGACGGCTGCGCCGCGCGCAGCGGCGACATGCTGCCGCACATGACCACGCCGAACACCGCACGCGACCTCGACGTCATCCGTGCCGCCCTCGGCGAGAAGAAGCTCAACTACCTGGGCGTCTCCTACGGCACCTACCTGGGCGCCGTCTACGGCACGCTCTTCCCGGACCACGTCCGTCGCATGGTCGTCGACAGCGTCGTCAACCCGGAGCGGGACAACATCTGGTACCAGGCCAACCTCAACCAGGACATCGCCTTCCAGAAGCGGTGGGACGACTGGAAGGCGTGGGTCGCGAAGAACGACTCCTCCTTCCACATCGGAGACACCCCCGAGAAGGTCGAGCAGGCGTGGCTGAAGCTCCGCGCCGCCGCCAAGAAGAGCCCGCTCGGCGGCGTCGTCGGCCCCGCCGAACTCATCGGCTTCTTCCAGAGCGCCCCCTACTACGACTCCTCCTGGGCGCCCGTCGCCCGGATCTGGAGCGACTACCTGAAGGGCGACACCCAGGCCCTGATCGACGCGGCCGCCCCCGACATGTCGGACATCGCGGGGAACATCGCCTCGGAGAACGGCAACGCCGTCTACACCGCGGTCGAGTGCGCGGACGCCAAGTGGCCCGTGAACTGGCGGAAGTGGGACCGGGACAACACCCGGCTGCACGAGAAGTACCCGTTCATGACCTGGGCCAACGCCTGGATGAACCTGCCTTGCGCGACCTGGTCGGCCAAGCAGGGGACCCCGCTGAACGTGAAAACCGGCAAGGGCCTTCCGCCCGTGCTGATCGTGCAGTCCACCCGAGACGCCGCCACCCCGTACGAGGGCGCCGTCGCACTGCACAAGCGCTTCAAGGGTTCGCGGCTCATCACCGAGCGGGACGCCGGTTCGCACGGGGTGACCGGCCTGGTCAACCCCTGCGTCAACGAGCGGGTGGACGCCTACCTGCTCACCGGAAGGACCGACCGGGCCGACGTGACCTGCGCCCCGCACGCCACGCCGAAGCCCTGACGGCACGAACCCGGCCGCCACGGACGTGAGCGGCGGGCACGGGCGGCCGGTGGACCCACCACCGGCCGCCCGCGCCGTTCACCGGGGCGGCCCCGACTCATGCCCGCCGGTCGTACGCCTCCAGCCAGGCGTCCTCCGCCGCGTAGTCGAACAGCTGCTGCCCGTACGACCGCAGCAGCACCGGGAACGCCTCCGTCCAGTCCCTGCCCTCCAGCCGGCCGGCGAGCCACTCGACGGTCTCCGGAAGGGACTCCGCGTACTCCGTCAACGCCCGGTAACCGAGCTCGCGTTCGGCGGCGGCCATGTCGAGCACGACGGGCAGGGCGATGGTCCACGGCGTGGCGCCGACGCCGTCCTCCCCGGGCGCGCCCGCCATCAGCACGGTCTCGGTCCGCCGGCCGAGAACCGCGTCGACGGCCTCGCCGATCTCCGCGACCGTCGGCACGTGCGGATCCCCGGCGTTGAGCACCCGGGAGCCGGGCCGGCGGGCGGACAGCCTGATCAGCTCGGCCAGGTTCGCGACATGGACCGGATGGAAGCGGGACGTGCCCTCGAAGGAGAGCACCCGCCGGTTCCGGCCGTCCAGGAGCCGTTTCACGAAGTACAGCTCGCGGGGCGAGCGGCAGTGCGGCCCGTGGATCGCACCCGCCCGCAGCAGCGTCGTCGGCAGCGCCTCGCCCGCCGCCAGCAGGCCCTGCTCCAGCTGCACCTTCCGTGTCGCGTATGTGGCGTCGCCCGCCGGCACCGTGCGCTGCGTCTCGGGGATCGGCACGGGGTAGCGCGGAGTCCCGTCCGGCCGGTCCTGCGTGTCGAAGCCGCGACCCCGCTCATCCGCGTACACCGCGGCGCTGGAGACGACCACGGCCGAACCGATCCGGTCCGCGAGACCGGTCAGCTGCCGGGCGTGGTCCGCCCCGTACGCCACCATGTCGACCAGCACGTCGCAGCCGTCGCCCAGCGCCGCCGCGAGCGCCCCGTCCTCGTTCCTGTCGAGCGCCACCGTGCGCACCGAGGCGTCCCACCGCTCGTCCCCGCCGCCGCCCCGCGAGGCGGCCGTCACCTCCCAGCCGTCCTCGACGAGCGCCCGTACGGCCGCCCGTCCGATCTGTCCCGTCGCTCCCAGCACCCATGCGCGTCCCATACTCATGAGGCGACGTTAGGCCGGGAGGGACGCCATCCGCGGCGGAGTTCACCGAGCGCGGATTCGCCGTCGGCGTGACGGATCCGGGAACTTTTCCCGCCCGCACGGCGCGCCATCCGCGGCGGTCGCGGCACGCGGGGGAGCGGCGTCCGCGCCGGACCCGCGGGGCGTCCGTCCCCCGTCAGCCCTTGAGCCCGCCCGCGAATCCCCTGACCACATAGCGCTGGAGGAGGGCGAACACCACCAGGACCGGCAGCGCGGCCAGCACCAGCCCGGCGAAGACGAGCCCCTGGTCCGAGACGTACTGGCCGACGAAGGCGAACACGCCCACGGGCACGGTCTCCCTGCCGGAACCGCCCAGGTACAGCAGCGGGGTGAAGAAGTCGTTCCAGACGAACACGGCGTTCAGAATGACCACGGTGCCGGTGACGGGGCGCAGCAGCGGGAAGACGACCCGGGTGAACGCCTGGCGGTGGCCGCAGCCGTCGATGAGCGCGGCGTGCGCGTAGTCCGGCGGCAGGGCCCGGACGAATCCGGTGTACAGGAAGACGGTGAACGGGAGCTGGACGCCCGTGTAGAAGAGCACCATGCCCTGGTACGTGCCGAGCAGGCCCAGGCCGTCGACCAGTTCGAAGAGCGGGATCATGCCGAGCTGGAACGGCAGCACGATGCCGAGCAGGAACAGGACGTACAGGCCGTAGCCGAGACCGCGGGCGCGGCGTGCGAGGAACCAGGCCGTGGTGGAGCCCAGCACGACGAGGAGCACCAGGGCGAAGGCGGTGATGACCGCGCTGCTGACCAGGGCCGGTCCGAGCTTCGCGGCGGACCAGGCGTCGCGGAAGTTGGCGAGGGTGGGCGGCGCGGGCGGCGCGAGGGGCGAACCGGCGATCTGCCGGGGGTCCTTCAGGGCGAGCGTGACCAGCGCGTACACGGGGAACAGGAACACGACGGCGGCCGCCGCCATGGCGAGCTCCAGAAGATACGGCCCGTATCCCCTGGGCAGTCCGCGCCGGGGCGCCCTCCGGGACCCGTTCGCGGCCCCGGGCCGGCGTACGCGCCGCTCGCGCGGCGGACGCTCCCGCGCCGGCGGACGGCTCGTCGCGGCGCTCACGCGGCGGACTCGCGGGCGCGCAGCGCGTGCAGCTGGAGCAGCGAGACCGCGGCGACGAACAGGGCGAGGACCAGGGCCACGGCGGTGCTGTAGCCGAACTTCCCGTAGACGAAGGCCTCCTTGTACAGCACGGTCGACAGGGTCTCGCTGGCCGTGCCGGGACCGCCGTAGGTGGCGGCGTAGACCTGGTCGAAGAGTTTCAGGCCGCCGATCGTCGAGAGCATGACGTTGACCGTCAGCGCCGGCGCCAGCAGGGGCCAGGTGACATGGCGGAAGCGCTGCCAGGAGCCGGCGCCGTCGATGCGCGCGGCCTCGTGGAGCTCTGCGGGCACCCCCTGGAGCCCGGCGAGGAAGACGACCATCGAGTAGCCGGCGTACTGCCACACCACCATGGCCGCCACCGACCACAGCGCGAGCGAGGGGTCGCCCAGCCAGTCCCGGCGCAGCGCACCGAGCCCCACCGCGCCCAGGAGGCCGTTGAGCCCGGCGCCGTCCTGCGGGTTGTAGACGTACTTCCACAGGACCGCGACCATGACCGGGCTGACCACGGCCGGGGCGAAGAAGACCAGCCGCAGCACGGACCGCGACCCGACGCCGCCGTGGACCCCCAGCGCCAGCAGCAGCCCGATGCCGTTCTGCACCACGACCACGGCGGCGGTGAGCAGCAGGGTGTTGGTGACGGACTCCAGCGCGCGCCCGTCGTGGAGCAGGGCGCGGAAGTTGTCCAGGCCGACGAAGGAGAAGCCGCCCACGCCGGACCAGTCGGTGAAGGCGTACACGGCCCCGGCCGCGCTCGGGTACAGCACGACGACGCCGTACACCACGAGCGCCGGGACCACGAACGGCCACGGCGGGGCGGTGCGGTCGCGGCGCCGGACCGGGCGGGCGGCCGACCGGCGCGCGCCCGCGCCGCCGGGGGCGGGCCGCACCCGTACGCCGGTCACGACGACCTCCCGTACGCCTCGTCCATCTGCCGCAGGGCGCCGTCGACGTCCGTCTTCCCCGCGAGCAGGTCCTGGACGGCGGCGAAGTGGGCGGGCTGCACCTCGGGGTTGGGCCAGCTCTGGTCCATGAACGGGACGGCCCGGCCCGCGTCGACGACCGGCAGGAAGCCCGCGAGCGCGGGATCGACACGGGTGGCCGCGCCCCGCCGGAACGGGACCGCGGCCACGGACCGCGCCCAGCGGTCGACGTTCTCCCGCCGCCCCAGAAACTCGACGAACGCCCGGGCCGCCGCCGCTCTCCGGGAGCGCACGGAGACGCCGAGCCCGACCACGACGCCCGCCGCGATCCACTGCTTCGCCGCGTCGTCGCCGCCCGGGAACGGGAACATGCCGAGGTCGTCCGGCCGCTCGGCGGCCCGGCGGAAGGCGGCGAGCACGGAGGAGACCTGCACGGCCATCGCCGCCCTCCCGCCCGCGACCATCGCGGTCTGCTGCTCGTACGTCGTCCCGTTGGGGTCGGGGTTGAAGAAGCCGCGGCGCTGCAACTCCTGGTACCGGCCCAGTGCGTCGGCCCACCCCGAGCCCCGGAAGCGCGCCCGGCCCGCGGCCATGTCGGCGTCGAAGCGCGGATTCCTCGCGTACACGGCCTCGGGCACCAGGGCGTAGCTGATCAGCTGGGTGACCCAGGGGGTCTGCGCGCCCAGCGCGATCGGCACCACGCCCCGGGCCTTCAACCGGGCGCAGACGTCGAGAAGTCCGCTCCAGGTCCGGGGCGGCTCCACGCCCGCGTCCGCGAAGACCCGTCTGTTGTGGACGACGCCGATGACGCTGCTGCCCGGCGAGTACAGATACGTCTTTCCCCCGCGCCGGTACGCGGCGGCGAGACGCGCCGGTACCTCCTCGGTCCACGCCTGGTCGCCGAGGTCGGCGAGCAGCCCCGTCCGGGCCAGCTCGGCCATCGCCATGGCGCTCCCGCTGCCGGGATAGACCACGTGCACATCGGGGGCGTTGCCGCCGGCGAGCCGGGTGCGCACCAGCGTCTGCACCTGGTCCGTGGGCGCGTAGGAGGTCGCGAACCGGGCCTTCGGACGCGACGCGCGGTACAGGCGGATCAGTTCCTCCAGGGGCTTCTGCTGGTCGGCGACCCCGACGACGCGCAGTGCCCCGGCGCCGCCGTCCGCCGCGGAGCAGGCCGTGAGCGGTCCCGGAAGCGCCGCGAGCGCCGCGGCGGAGCCGCCGGCCCGGAGCAGCCCCCGGCGGTTCGGCGCGCCCCGGCCCGGCAGTTGCCCGCCGCGCGCCGTCATGGCGCGTCCTCCCCCTGCGCACGCGCGGGCCGGGACGCCGTCGGCCCCGGCGTCCGGCCGTCCGGGGCGGGGAACGGCCCGGCCCGGCCCGGGCCCGGCGGGTCCTCGCACGGATCCGGCGGCGGGAAGTCGGCGGTGAAGCGGTAGCAGCCCGACGCCACCCGGTACCGCACATGGTCCGCGGCCGAGGCCAGCAGGGCGAGGTGGGGGTCGTCGGCGGCCGGCGCCGCCCCCGACTCGCGGACCGAGCGGGGGTCCGTGGTGGGCACGTACACCTCTGCGGTCGCGCCCGGCGGCACCAGCACGCACAGGGTGATCCGGCCGCCCTCCCGCTCCCAGGCCACCTCGACCGCGCCCCGGACGGACTCGTACCGGGCCCGCGCGCGGCGCAGCCCGCCGGGCCGGGGCCTGATCCGCAGCCGCCGGTATCCGGTGGAGTCCGGTGCCTGGTCGAGCCCGGCGACGCCGCGGTACAGCCATTCGCCGATCGAGCCCAGCGCGTAGTGGTTGAAGGAGTTCATCGACGGCGCCCGGAAGCCCGCCTCGGGGGTCCACCCGTCCCAGCGCTCCCAGACGGTGGTGGCGCCGTGCCGCAGCGGGAACCGCCACGAAGGGACGTCCTCGCGGCGCAGCAGCGCGTGGGCGAGGTCGGCCCGCCCGTGGGCGTCGAGGACGGGCGCGGCGAGCGCCACCCCGAGGAAACCGGTCAGGAGCGCGGGACCGGCGGCCTCGACGAGCTCCGCGAGACGGCGGGCGGCGCCGTCGACGAGCTCGGGCGGCAGCAGGTCGAAGGCCAGCGCGAGCAGACAGCCGGTCTGGGTGTCCCCGGCGACCCGCACCTCGGGCCGGCCGTCGGCGGAGCGCCCCGCGGTGACGAAGTGCCCGGTGAACGCGGACCGGATGCGGTCGGCCAGCCGGTGATGGTGTGCCGCGACGTCCGCGCGGCACAGGACGCCGGCGGCCCGGGCGGTGAGCCGGGCGCTGTGCGCGAAGTACGCCGTGGCGACGACCTCGCGCGGGGTCGGGGCGGGCGCCAGCCAGTCCGAGAAGTGCGGACCCACCCTGTCGCGCCAGATCAGGTCGGGATTGTGACGGTGGATCAGCTCCACCCAGGCGCACATGCCGTCCAGCGCGCGGGCGAGGAAGCGCTCGTCGTCGTAGACGCGGTGAAGATGCCACGGGACGATCACCCCGGCGTCGCCCCAGCCGGGCGCCCCCTCGTCCGAGACCCCCACGAGACGCGGAGCCACGTTGCCGAACCCGCCGTCGGGGGTGCGGGCGTCGTCGACGTCCCGCAGCCACTTGGTGAAGAACGCGGCCACGTCCGCGTTGAGCGCGGCCGTGGGCAGGAACACCTGGGCGTCGGCCAGCCAGCCCAGCCGCTCGTCGCGCTGCGGACAGTCCGTGGGCACGCTCACGAAGTTGGACCGCTGGCCCCACGCCACGCAGTCGTGGAGCCGGCGCAGCCCGGGGTCCGAGCAGTCGAACTCCCCGGCCCAGGGCGTGTCGCTGTGCAGCGCCACGGCGACGACGTCGGAGGCGGCGAGCTCCGGCACACCTCGGATCTCGGCGTAACGGAACCCGTGGTACGTGAAACGCGGTTCGAACACGACGTCCCGGCGTCCGTCCCCGACGAGCACGTCGGTCGCGGCGGCGGTGCGCAGATTCGCCGTGTACAGCCGGCCCGCCGCGTCCAGCGCCTCGCCGTGCCGGATCACCACCCGCTCGCCGGAGGCCAGTTCGCCGACCCGCAGCCGCACCCGGCCGGCGAGGTTCTGCCCGAAGTCCACGAGATGGCAGTCGAGGGAGAGGCGGGTGACCGACCGGGGGCGCAGCCGGGCCGTCGCCCGGACCGGCTCGTCCACCGAGGCCACGAGCAGCCCGTGGTCGGAGCCGGTCACCAAAGCCGGCGCCCAGCCGGAGTCGTCGAATCCGGGCAGCTCCCAGCCCTCGGCCGCGTACCGCAGGTCGTGGCACTCGCCCTTGAGCAGATCCGCGTGCCGGACGGCGCCCGTGCCGGTGCGCCAGGACCCGTCGGTGACGACCGTGTCGCTCCGGCCGGCCGGCCCGGTGAGACGCAGCTCGGCCAGGAACTCGGGGAACGCGCCGTAGTGCGCCCCGGCCCTGCGCGGCTCGAAGCCGACGAACCCGCTCCACCAGCCGTCCGCGAGGGTCGCGGCGAGCACGTTCTCGCCGTCCCGCAGCAGCGCCGTGACGTCATAGGTCTGGTACTGGACGCGGCGGTGGTAGTCGGTCCAGCCGGGGGCGAGTTCGGCGTCCCCGACCCGTACGCCGTTGAGCCGGACCTCGTACAGCCCGCGGGCGGTCACATGGAGCCGGGCGCGCGTCCCGGCCGAAGCGGTGAAGGCGCGCCGCAGCAGCGGGCAGGGCGCGAGCCCGTGGTCCTCCAGGGCGAAGTCGCCCTCGGTGGGCGCGTCCATCACACCGACCGGACACGGGCCGCGGGCGATCCAGGAGGCGCGCCACGCCGCAGCGCCGACGAAGGCCGTCTCGAACCAGGACGCGGCGTCGACGGGCCGCTCCGCGCCGGCCGTCCAGACGGAGACCCGCCAGTGGTAGCGGGTGTGCTCCCGGAGCGGCGGCCCCGCGTACACCACCGCGATCGCCCGGCCGTCCGTCACCCGGCCCGTGTCCCACCGCGCCCGGCCCTCCCCGTCCAGGTCCGCGGGGTGTTCGGCGACCCTGACTCGGTAGGCCACGGGGTCGTCGCCCCGCAGTCCGGACGCCGACCGCCAGGAGAGGCGCGGCGAGGGCTCGTCGATCCCCAGCGGCGTGGTGCGGTGCTCGCAGCGCAGGCCCAGCAGCCGCAGCGGCCGTGCGTCGGGGAGGCCTCCGGGGCCTTCTCCGGCGGTGCCGGAGGCGGGCGCGTCCACTGCCGAGGAACCGGACACGAGCACGTCCTTCCGTCGCCCCGAGGCCCCCGATGTGAAATCTAACGGCCGATCTGTGGCGTGGAGACTAGAAGTCCGTCACAGGGGTGTCAAGGCCATGGCCCGGCCCTGTCCCCGATGCCCCGTCACCTGACCGAACTCCATCCAACTGCCCCTTTACGCACGGAATTGGACCCTCGGCGCGCAGCCTTGTGACGGGTGATGCCGTGTGATATCCAGCCTGTGATCACCACATGGGTGGACGTGAAATCACGCGCCGATCCCACCTCGTACCGGACGGGATCCCGCCCGACGAAGGGACGAGCTTCATGCGGACGAACAGCGGGACGGGCGGCACCGGGGGACTCGGCAGAAGGGCGATGCTCGGCGGAACGGCCGGCCTGGCGCTCGCCGCCGCCGGACTGACCGCCGCCGACGCATGGGGCAACACCCGCTTCCGGGACGACCCGTTCGCGCTGGGGGTGGCCTCCGGCGACCCCTGGCCGGACGGGGTCGTGCTCTGGACGCGCCTCGCGCCCCAGCCCCTGGCCCCCGACGGGACCGGCGGGATGCCCCCGTCCTCCGTCGACGTCCAGTGGGAGGTCGCCGAGGACGAACGCTTCCGCTCCGTCGTGCGCCGGGGCCAGACCCGCGCGGTGCCGGAACTCGCCCACTCCGTCCACGCGGAGGTGTCCGGACTGCGGCCGGGGCGGCACTACTACTACCGCTTCCGCGCCGGCGAGGTGCTGAGCCCGGTCGGCCGCACCCGCACCGCGCCCGCGCCGGACAGCAGCCCCGGGGAGCTCGGCTTCGCCTTCGTCTCCTGCCAGGCGTGGTTCGAGGGCTTCTACACCGCCTACCGCCACCTCGCCGCCGAGGACGTCGACCTCGTCCTGCACCTCGGCGACTACATCTACGAGAACCCCATCGACGCCATGGGCGGGGTGCGCAGCGTCCCCGTCGCCGCCGAGCTGCGCCCCGAGCCGATGAACCTCGTGCAGTACCGCAACCGCCACGCCCTGCACCGCTTCGACCCCGACCTCATGGCCGCCCACCGGGTCCATCCGTTCGCCGTCGTCTGGGACGACCACGAGGTCGAGGACAACTGGGCGGGCGACCACTCCAAGGCCGACAACGAACCCGACCAGGATCCGGCGGTCTTCCGGCAGCGCGCGGCGGCGGCCTTCCAGGCGTATTACGAACACCTGCCGCTGCGGCTGCCGAACAAGCCCGACGGTTTCAGGGCCCGGATGTACCGCAGACTGCGCTACGGCCGGCTGGCCACGTTCCACATCCTCGATACCCGGCTCTTCCGCGACGACCAGCCCTGCGGCGACGGCACGAAGAGCGGCTGCGACGAACGGCTCGCGCCCGGCCGGACCATCCTCGGCCCGGAGCAGGAGCAGTGGCTGTACCAGGGGCTCGGCCGTTCCGGCACCACCTGGAACATGATCTCCCAGCAGGTCCCGGTGAACCAGGTCGACACCGACCCCGGTCCCGGCCAGTCGTTCGTGATGGACTTCTGGGACGGCTACGTCGACGCCCGCAAGCGGCTCTTCAAGGAGATCACCGACCGCTCCGTGAGCAACCCCGTCGTCCTCACCGGCGACATGCACCGCCATCTCGCCGCCGACCTGAGAAAGGACTTCGGCGACCCGGGGTCCCCCACGCTCGGCGTCGAGTTCGTCGGCTCGTCCGTCTCCACCGCCAAGGACGGCATGGACCTCGACCCCTCCGGCGAGCGGCTCCTCGCCGCGAACGACCACATCAAGTTCACGAACTTCCAGCGGGGATACGTGCGCTGCTCGCTCACCGAGGAGCGGTGCCGGGCCGACTTCAGGGTGCTGCCGTTCGTCACCACGCCCGGCGCCCCCGTCTCGACCCGCCTCTCCCTCGCCACCGAGGCCGGGCACCCGGGGATCCAGCCGGCCTGAGGAACGACGGGCTCCCGCCGGGGGAGCGGTGAACCGGCGCCGGACGGCGGGCGGGACGCGGCGGGCGGGGCGGGCGGTTCCGTGGAGTCCCCGCCGCCCGGTACTCCGGACGGGCGACGACGGCGCGGTCGGACACGCCGGCCCCGAGCCGGACGCCGCCGGACGCCGGGGCGCGCCGTCCCGTTCCGGACCTCAGGACCGGCGCGTCGCGGCCATCCCCAGGGTGATCAGCCCGAGCACCACCCAGCCGAACCAGAGCCAGCCGCTGCTCCCCAGCGCCACCGTGTACGCGGTGACCACCACCAGGGCGACCAAGGTGATGACACCCATGGACTTCGTGGATCCGGACATGCCCGCACCCTCCTCACCGGCCGCACGGCCGTGGGTGCCATCGTCACCCCGGAGCCGGGCCCGCCGCTACCGTCCGCGCGCCTGCAAGGAGGCGAGATAGGCGTTGTACGCGTGGAGCTCCTGGTCGCCGTTGCGGTCCGCCGCGCGGTCGGCACGCTTCGCCGTCCGCTGCTCGGACCGGTACCACTGGAAGATCAGCGCGATCAGCACCAGCACCGACGGGATCTCGCTGAACGCCCAGGCGATGCCGCCCGCCGCGCCCTGGTCGCTGAGCGCGTCGATGCCGAGCGAGGCCGGCGGGTTCTGGTAGGTGCCGATCATCGGAGTCGAGGCCATCATCAGCGCGATGCCGAAGAACGCGTGGAACGGCATCCCCGCGAACAGCTCCAGCATCCGCATCACGTACCCCGGCCGGTGCGGCCCCGGGTCGACGCCCATGATCGGCCAGAAGAAGACCAGGCCGACCGCGAGGAAGTGCACCATCATCGCGATGTGCCCGGTCTTCGACTCCATCAGGAAGTCGAACAGCGGGGTGAAGTACAGCGCGTAGAGGCTGGCGATGAACATCGGGATCGTGAAGACCGGGTGCGTGATGACCCGCATGTACCGGCTGTGCAGCAGCATCAGCAGCAGCTCGCGCGGCCCGGTGCGGCCCCGGCCGGCGACCGGGAGCGCGCGTAGCGCCAGGGTCACCGGTGCGCCCAGCAGCACCAGGATCGGCGACAGCATGCTGATCACCATGTGCTGCACCATGTGCACGCTGAACATGACCATGCCGTAGTCGTTGAGCTTGGTGCACATCACCAGGGCGACGGTCAGCACCCCGACGACGAAGAAGACGGTCCGGCCGACCGGCCAGGAGTCCCCGCGCCTGCGCAGCCGCAGCACCCCGTACCCGTACAGACCGAGGGCGAGGACGCTGCCGATGAGGAAGAACGGGTCCGCCGAGAACTGGAGCCCCCGTTCCAGCGTGAACGGCGGCAGATCCATGTTCATGCCGTGCCCGCTGTGATCCATCTGTTCACTCCCGCTGGGGACGTCCCCGATTCGCGCCGGTTGTCCCGACCAGACTAGAACCGCCCCCGGCCGAGACCACGACCGGGGGCGGTTCTACGCGGAGGGAGCCGTCAGAGCACGCATTCGGCCTCGGCGTACCGCTCCGCCGGGACCGTCTTCAGCGTCTCCACGGCCCGGGCCAGCGGCACCATGGCGATGTCCGTGCCGCGCAGCGCGGTCATCATGCCGAACTCGCCGCGGTGCGCCGCCTCCACCGCGTGCCAGCCGAAACGGGTGGCGAGCACCCGGTCGTACGCCGTCGGGGTGCCGCCGCGCTGTACATGGCCGAGGATCACCGGGCGGGCCTCCTTGCCGAGGCGCTGCTCCAGCTCGGTGGAGAGCTGCGTCGCCACTCCGGCGAACCGCTCGTGCCCGTAGATGTCCGTCGCGCCCCGCTCGAACTGCATGGAGCCCTCGCGCGGCTTGGCGCCCTCCGCGACGACGACGATCGCGAACTTCTTGCCGGCCGAGAAACGCTTGCCGACCAGCTCGGTCAGCTCGTCGATGTCGAACGGCCGCTCCGGCACGACGATGGCGTGCGCCCCGGCGGCCATGCCCGAGTGCAGGGCGATCCAGCCGGTGTGGCGGCCCATGACCTCGACGATCAGCACCCGCTGGTGCGATTCCGCGGTGGTCTTGAGCCGGTCGAGCGCCTCGGTGGCGACACCGACGGCGGTGTCGAAGCCGAAGGTCACGTCCGTGGCCGCGATGTCGTTGTCGATGGTCTTCGGCACCCCGACGATCGGCAGGCCCGCCTCGGAGAGCAGATGGGCCGCCTTCAGCGTGCCCTCGCCGCCGATCGGGATGATCACGTCGAGACCGAGGTCGGCGACGTGGCCCCGGGCCTGCTCGACGCCGCCGCGCAGATGGGCGGGCTGGACCCGGGAGGAGCCGAGGATCGTGCCGCCACGGGCGAGGATGCCGGCGACCGCGTCGAGATCGAGCTTGCGGTAGTCGCACTCCAGGAGGCCCTTCCACCCGTCGTGGAAGCCGATGACCTCGTCGCCGTGGTCGACCACCGCGCGGTGCACGACGGAACGGATGACGGCGTTCAGGCCGGGGCAGTCGCCGCCGGAGGTGAGCACACCAATTCGCATTGCCGGGGAACCCTTTGCAACGTGGGCCGACGACCGGACCCCGTCGTCCGGTTGGTTCCCCGCCACCCTACCGGCGTGCGGCGGCGGGGAACCAACCCGGCGTCCGCCTGTCGGACGCCGCTCAGCTGAGCGGAACGGGCCTCGGATCAGGCGGCCTGCGTCGCGGCGGCGATGCGCTCGGAGCGCAGCGCCTCGTACCAGCGGTCGTCCGTCGGCGGCAGGGCGTTGACGTCCAGCGCCAGCTTCAGCAGCAGGTCCGCGATGAGCGGGTTGCGCGCCATCACGGGCCCGTGCATGTACGTGCCGAAGACGGTGTCGTTGTACGCGCCCTCGGTGCCGTCCCCGGTGCCGTTGCCACGGCCGAGCTGCACCCGGGCGAACGGTCGCGCCGTCGGACCGAGGTGGGTGACCCCCTGGTGGTTCTCGAACCCGGTCAGCGGCGGCAGGCCGAGCCGCGGGTCGATGTCGGCGAGCACGTCGCCGACGCACCGCGCGCCCTCGCCCCGGGTGGAGACCACGTCGAGCAGCCCGAGACCGGGCTCGCGCTCGCCGAGGTCGTTGATGAACTCATGGCCCAGGATCTGGTACCCGGCGCAGACCGAGAAGATGATCGCGCCGTTGGAGGCGGCCCGGTTCAGCCCGCCGTCGCGGCGCAGCCGCTCCGCCGCGAGCCGCTGCGGCCGGTCCTCGCCGCCGCCGACCAGGTAGATGTCGCCGGACGTCGGGATCGGCTGGTCGCTGCGGACGTCGACGCGCTGCACATCGAGGCCGCGCTGCCGGGCCCGCCGCTCGACCACCAGCACGTTGCCCTGGTCGCCGTAGGTGCTGAGGAGGTCGGGGTAGACCCAGACGACTCGCAGACCGTTGTTGCTCATGCTTCGTCCTCTCCGGAGATGGCCGGGGCCGGGGTCAGTTGCCGACACGACGGCGCAGATCCTGGAAGGCGGTGTAGTTGGCGATGACCTCGATACGGCCGGGCGGGGCCTGGTGCACGGCCTCGTCGAGGCTCTCGCAGACCCGGAAGTCGAGACCGGCCACCTCCAGGCGGACCGCGAGGTCCAGCTTGCGGTCGCCGAGCACGAAGATCGGGTGACCGGCGAGCTGGGTGTAGTCCACGTCCCACAGCCAGGAGGTGTCCGTGCCGTCCGCCCCGCGGGCGTTGACGGAGAGGACCACCGGCGTGGGCGGCGGGTCGATCAGCGAGAACGTCTCCAGCCAGCCCGCCGGGTTCTTCGCCAGCAGCAGCCGCAGCTCCCGCTCCAGGAACGTCACCACGTCGTAGCGGCCCGCGACGGCCTGCACCTGGTACATCCGCTCCAGCGCGACCTGCGGCGGCACGCCGAAGACGGCGGCCACGGCGGCGGAGGTGGCGGCGTTGGCCTTGTTGGCGCGGCCGGGCAGCTGGAGGTGGATCGGCCACGCCGAACCGTGCGGGTCCAGGACGTAGTCGCCGTGCAGCACCCAGCTGGGGGCGGGGCGGCGGAAACCGCACTCGCCGCAGAACCAGTCGTCGCCGGGGCGCTGCATCACGCCGCCGCACGCCGGGCACGACCAGGCGTCGTCCTTCCACGCCTGGCCGGCCGCCACCCACACCACGTTGGGGGAGGAGGACGCCGCCCAGACGATCAGCGGGTCGTCGGCGTTCGCCACGATCACGGCCTTCGAGCCGGACAGGCCCTCGCGCCACTTCTCCGCCAGCATCCGGGTCTCCGCGGCGCGGTCCAGCTGGTCGCGGGAGAGGTTGAGCAGCGCGATCACCTTGGGCGTCGTGTCGCGGGCGACCCCGGCGAGGTACTTCTCGTCGACCTCTATCACGCCGTACTGGGCGTCGGAACCGCCCGCCAGGGCCGAGGTGATCCCCGCCGGCATGTTCGCGCCGAGCGCGTTGGAGACGACCGGGCCCGCGGCCCGCAGCGCCTCGGCGATCAGCCGGGTCGTCGTCGTCTTGCCGTTCGTCGCCGACACGAGGATCACGTCCAGGTGCTGCGCCAGCCGCCCCAGCAGGTCGGGGTCGAGCTTGAGCGCCACCCGGCCGCCGATCACCGATCCGCTGCCGCGCCCCGCGGCGCGCGACACCGCCGCCGCGGCCTTGCCCGCCGTCACGGCCAGTTTGGCCCGCGGCGACAGCGGCTCCGTGTTGCCTGCCATCGTCCTAGATCCTCCTTGCATCGGTCCACGCCCAGCCTATCGATGTCCGGCGCGAAGACCGCACCGCGGCACCGCGGCGGCGGCGCCCGGCGTGCGGAACGTACGATGACCGCCATGCGAAACCGCCCGATCCCCGGCAGTTCCGGACTGATTCGCGCCATGAGTCTGCTCGGAGATCCGGTGCTGCACAGCGCCTGCGAACCCGTCACGGACTTCGGCCCCCCGCTCGCCCGCCTCGTCGAGGACATGTTCGCCACCATGTACGCGGCCGGCGGCGTGGGCCTAGCGGCCAATCAGATCGGCGTCCCGCTGCGGGTGTTCGTCTACGACTGCCCGGACGACGAGGACGTACGGCACCTGGGCCACCTCGTCAACCCGAGGCTGGTCGAGGCGGACGGCGTCACCGTGCGCGGCCCGGAGGGCTGCCTCTCGCTCCCCGGCATCGAGGCGGGCACCCCGCGCTTCGACCGGGCCGTCGTCGAGGGCGTGACCCTGGGCGGCGAGCCGGTCCGGGTCACCGGGACCGGCTTCTTCGCCCGCTGCCTCCAGCACGAGTGCGACCACCTGGAGGGCCGGGTCTACACGGACCGGCTCACCGGGCTGCGCCGGGCGGTGGCGCTGCGCGCGGCCCGCCGGGCGCCCTGGGCGAGAGGCGACTGACCGGCCGGCCGGGCCCGGCGGGTCCCGCCGACGGAACGGGCGCCGCGCCCGGTGGCGGCACGCCGCGCCACGACCTTCCGGCCGCGCGGCGAGAGGCCGCCGACCGCCGTCGCCCGCCCGAGGCGGCCCGGCGGCCCCTCAGAACCCCGGACCGCCGGGCCGGTCGCCCACCGCGGCCAGCCTGCCCCACAGCAGATCCGCCAGGCTGCGCACCAACTGCTCGCGGGGGCAGGGGCGTTCGCCCAGCCACCAGTCTCCCGCCGCGTGCATCATCCCGACGATGCCATGACCCCAGATCCGGGCCGTCTCCCCGCCGTCCGGCCCCAGGTCCACCCGCTCGGCGATCACCTCGGCGAGCTCCTCGCCGAGTCTGCGCAGCAGCGGGGCGGAGTGCCGTCCGACGTCGAAGCCCGACTCGGCGGAGGTGGCCGGGTCGTCGGCGGGGTGCATCAGGAAGCGGTAGACCTGCGGCCGGGCCTCGATCGCCGCGAGGTAGGTGTCGAGCGTCGACTCCACGCGCCGTCGGCGCTCGGCCGGCGCGTCCAGCGCCGCCCGCAGCGCGCTCAGCAGGGCGTCGGTATGGCGCTTGGCGAGGGCCCGGTAGAGGCCGCCCTTGTCGCCGAAGTGCCGGTAGAGGATGGGCTTGGTGATCCCGGCCTCCGCCGCGATGGCGTTCATCGAGGCGCCCGGTCCGTCCCTGAGCACCACGCGGTCGGCGGCCTCCAGCAGCTCGCGGCGGCGGTCCTCGGCCGTTGTCCGTTGCCGCTCGGCCTGTCGTGTGGTCTCCATGTCGCCCTCTCCCCACCCCTGGCCTTGCGATTGCGTCGTGCCTGCGCAACGTAACACCCCGCCCGCCGGGGCGCGGATCGGCACCCGGGCGGTTGACATGGGCTACTTGTCGGTAACAGACTGGTGTTACCGCAAGTAACAAGAGTTTTCCACGGCAGTGCCCGGAGGGGAAGATGGCCGATTTCACGCTCGAACTCAATGAGGACCAGAAGCAGGTCCGCGACTGGCTCCACGGCTTCGCCGCCGATGTGATCCGTCCGGCGGCCTCGGAGTGGGACGAGCGTGAGGAGACGCCCTGGCCGGTCATCCAGGAAGCCGCCAAGGTCGGCATCTACTCCCTCGACTTCTACGCCCAGCAGTTCTTCGACCCGACCGGCCTCGGCATCCCGATGGCGATGGAGGAGCTGTTCTGGGGGGACGCGGGCATCGCCCTGTCGATCGTCGGCACGGGCCTGGCGGCCGTGGGCGTCCTCGCCAACGGCACCGAGGAGCAGATCGGCACCTGGATCCCGCAGATGTACGGCACGCCCGACGACGTCAAGGTCGCCGCCTTCTGCTCCTCCGAGCCGGACGCCGGCTCCGACGTCGCCTCGATGCGCACCCGTGCCGTGTACGACCAGGCGAAGGACGAGTGGGTGCTGAACGGCACCAAGACCTGGGCGACCAACGGGGGCATAGCCGACGTCCACGTCGTCGTCGCCGTGGTCGACCCCGAGCTGGGCTCCAAGGGGCACGCCTCCTTCATCGTGCCGCCCGGCGCCCCCGGTCTCTCCCAGGGGCAGAAATTCAAGAAGCACGGCATCCGCGCCTCGCACACCGCCGAGGTCGTCCTGGAGGACGTGCGGGTTCCCGGCCACTGCCTGCTCGGCGGCAAGGAGAAGCTCGACCAGCGGCTGGCCCGGGCCCGGGAGCGCGCCGCGGCCGGCGGCGAGCGGGTGAAGAACGCGGCGATGGCCACCTTCGAGGCGTCCCGTCCGGCCGTCGGCGCCATGGCGGTCGGCACGGCCCGCGCCGCGTACGAGGTGGCGCTGGACTACGCGAAGACCCGCACCCAGTTCGGCCGGCCCATCATCGACAACCAGGGCGTCGCCTTCCAGCTGGCGGACATGCGCACACAGATCGACGCGGCCCGGCTGCTGGTCTGGCGGGCGTCCTGGATGGCCGTTGCCGGCAAGCCCTTCACCTCGGCCGAGGGCTCCATGTCCAAGCTCTTCGCGAGCGAGACGGCGAAGAAGGTCACCGCGCAGGCCGTGCAGATCCTCGGCGGCAACGGCTTCACCCGCGAATACCCGGTGGAGCGGATGCACCGGGACGCGGCGATCTACACCATCTTCGAGGGCACCAGCGAGATCCAGCGCCTGGTGATCGCCCGCACCCTCTCGGGCATGCAGATCCGCTGACCGGGCCGGGCGTCCGCCGACGCGGAGAGCGGGCCCGTGTGCGTCTCCGCTCGGTCCCGCAGGAGTCGTGCGTCCGCCCACGCGGCGCGCGGACCCGTGGGGCGCGGGCCCGGGCGCCGCGCCGGCCGTGACCGGCGGCGGGGCGGCCCGGGCACGCGCCCCACGGGGAGCCGCCGGGGCCGGCGCGGGCCCGGCCGTCAGGCGGGCAGCTGGGCCTCGATGGCGGCGACGAGCTCCGGGGCCTCCGGGTCGGTGCCCGGACGCAGCCGCGCGACGGCTTCGCCCGCCGGCGAGACGAGGAACTTCTCGAAGTTCCACTGAATGTCCCCGGCCTCGCCGTCCGCGTCGGCCAGTGCGGTCAGCTCGGCGTAGAGCGGGTGCCGGTTCTCGCCGTTCACCTCGGTCTTCTCCAGCAGCGGGAAGGTGACCCCGTACGTCGTCGAGCAGAACGCGCGGATCTCCTCCGCGCTCCCCGGCTCCTGGCCGGCGAACTGGTTGCACGGCACGCCCAGCACCGTGAACCCGCGGTCCCCGTACGCCTTCTGGAGCCGTTCCAGGCCCGCGTACTGCGGGGTGAGGCCGCACTGGGACGCGACGTTCACCACGAGGACCGCCCGGCCCCGGTAGTCGGCCAGGGAGGTGGGCTCGCCGTCGAGGGTGCGCAGCGGGATGTCGTACAGCGCCATGAGGTGCTCCTTGTGAGGGTGGCTTCCAACAGCCATTGTCCTGCCCGCGAGTTGATCGACACGAACTCGAACGCCGGGCCGTCCGCAGCCGTGCGGCCCCGAAGTCCGCGCGTACGGCGAACGGTGTGCCGCGCCCGGCGGCCCCTGCCGGTCCCGGCCGGACCGGGTGCCACCGGCCGCCGAGGACTCCCATACGCGTCCGGCGGCCCGGCCGGCCCCGCCCCGTCCGTGGACGGGGCCGAGATGCGCTCCGGTCCGCCCGCTGCTGCAATGGCGAAAGCCGTGGCCTCCGGCGGAGCCGGAGCGGTCGAGATGCTGAGGAGCCGGCGTGAGCGGAGAGAGCGAAGAGCACGACGCGACGGGACCGGTCCACCGCCTGGTGATGGAGTTCCCGGCCGGAAGCCGGCCGGACGAAGGACTGCTTCCGCTGGCCGGACTGGTCGACCGGGGCGTCATCCGGATCCTGGACCTGGCCTTCGTCAGGAAGCACCGCGACGGCGCCGTCGAGGACGTGGAACCCTTCGGCCCGGCCGGGGACGGCGGCGCGGGGCTCGCCCCGCTCGAACGGACGCGGCCCGGCCTGCTCGGCCGGGAGGACGCCGACGAGGCGGCCGCCGCCCTCGCACCCGGCGGCATGGCGGGCGTCCTCGTCTACGAGAACCTGTGGGCGGGCCCGTTCGCCGCCGCCCTGCGGCGCTCCGGCGGCCGGGTCGTCGTCGACGGGCGGGCCCCCGCCGGGAAGGTCCGCCGCCGGGACCGGCAGGACGCCGGACCGGCGCGTTCCGGACCCGCTCCCGAGGACGGCCCGCCGCCCGTCACCCTCCCGGCGGACGAGGAGATGAGGAACAAGATCGCGCACCTCAAGGAGCTCGGTGACCTCAGGAGCCGCGGAGTCCTCTCCGACCACGAGTTCCAGGCCCAGAAGGCCAGGCTCCTCACCCCCTGACGGGTCCCGCCCCCGGTCCGCCCCGGGCGGGCCAGCCGGAGCCGGCCGGCCCGCCCGGAACCCGTCGGGACGGCGCGGCGCGAGCCGACGAGTCGCGGAGCCGGGGGGGCGGCCTGGGACGATCGTGCCGTGGACCCCGCGGAATCCCTCTTCGAACCGGACCCCGAGCCCTCGCCGGAGGACGGCCCGGCCGACCGGACGACCCATCGGCGGGTGGTGCGCTGCCGCCTGTGCGGCCGGCCCCTCACCGGGACGGAGTCGCGCCGCACCGGCCTCGGCCCGGCCTGCGACGCCAAACTGCATCCGGCGCCCCCGGACATCCGCACCCGGCGCCACGAGGTGGAACAGGACCCGCTGCCCGGGATCTGACCCCGCCGGGCCGACCCGCGCCCCCGCGCCCCCGCGGGTGCGCGGGGGCCGCTCAGCCCTCCAGGGCGCGGAACAGCCCCTCCTGCACCACGGACACCAGCAGATTGCCGTCGCGGTCGTAGATCCGGCCGCGCGCCAGCCCCCGCCCGCCGGTCGCGACCGGCGACTCCTGGTCGTAGAGGAACCACTCGTCGGCCCGGAACGGCCGGTGGAACCACATCGCGTGGTCGAGCGAGGCGAGGTCGAAGCCGCGCCGGCCCCACAGCGGCTCCACCGGGAGGCGGACCGCGTCCAGCAGCGTCATGTCACTCGCGTACGTCAACGCGCAGGTGTGCACCAGCGGATCGTCGCCCAGCGGCCCGACCGCGCGCATCCAGACCGCGCTGCGCGGCTCGGCCCGCGCCACCTCCTCCCGCGTCCAGCGCAGCCGGTCGACGTACCGGATGTCGAACGGCTGCCGCCGGGCCATCCGCTCCAGCGACTCGGGCAGCGTCCCGAGGTGCGCGCGCACCTCATCGGCGACGGTCGGCAGCTCCTCGGGGCCGGGGACCTCCCGGGCGGGCGGCAGCTGATGCTCGAACGCGGCCTCCTCCGGACGGTGGAACGACGCCGTCAGGCTGAAGATCGTCCGGCCCTGCTGAACGGCCGTGACCCTCCGGGTGGTGAACGACCGGCCGTCCCGGATGCGTTCCACCTGGTAGACGATCGGCACCCCCGGCCGCCCCGGGCGCAGGAAGTACGCGTGCAGCGAATGCACCGGCCGGTCCCCGTCCGTGGTCCGGCCGGCCGCCACCAGCGCCTGCCCGGCGACCTGGCCGCCGAACACCCGCTGCAACGACTCCTGGGGACTGCGCCCCCGGAAGATGTCGACCTCGATCCGTTCCAGGTCGAGCAGGTCGACCAGGCGCTCGGCAGGGTTCGTCATACGGTATGTCTCCACTCTCGCAGCGGCGCGGCCCCCACGGCGTACGCCCTCACAGCTGTCCGACGGAGGTGACCCGGACGACGGCCCGGCCCTCCTCGTCGGAGGCGGCCAGATCGATCTCCGCGGAGATGCCCCAGTCGTGGTCGCCGTTCGGGTCCGCGAACGTCTGCCGGACCCGCCACAGGCCGTGCGCGGGGTCCTCCTCGATCTTCAGCAGCTTCGGGCCCCGCGCGTCCGGACCGGTGCCCAGGTCCTCGTACTCGTCCCAGTAGGCGTCCATCGCCTCGCCCCAGGCGTCCTCGTCCCAGCCGGACTCGCCGTCCAGCTCGCCCAGCTCGCCGACCTTGTCCAGGGCGGCCAGCTCGACCCGGCGGAACATCGCGTTGCGCACCAGCACCCGGAAGGCGCGGGCGTTGGCCGTGACCGGCTTCACCTCGTCGGCCTTCTCCTGCGCCTCCTCGGCGGTCTCCACCTCCGGGTTGGCGAGCTGCTCCCACTCGTCGAGCAGGCTGGAGTCCACCTGGCGCACCATCTCGCCGAGCCAGGCGGTCAGGTCCTGGAGATCCTCGGACTTGAGGTCGTCCGGGACGGTGTGCTCCAGCGCCTTGTACGCGCTCGCGAGATAGCGCAGCACGATGCCCTCGGTGCGGGCCAGCTCGTAGTGCGAGGTGAACTCCGTGAACGTCATGGCGCGTTCGTACATGTCGCGGATCACGGACTTCGGCGACACCGGGTGGTCGCCCACCCACGGATGGCTCCTGCGGTACACGTCGTACGCGTGCCACAGCAGCTCGCTCAGCGGCTTCGGGTACGTGACCTCCTGGAGCAGCTCCATCCGCTCCTCGTACTCGACGCCGTCCGCCTTCATCTGCCCGACCGCCTCGCCGCGCGCCTTGTTCTGCTGCGCGGCCAGGATCTGCCGGGGGTCGTCGAGCGTCGACTCGACGACGGAGACCATGTCCAGGGCGTACGAGGGGGAGTCGGGGTCCAGCAGGTCGAACGCGGCGAGCGCGAAGGTGGACAGCGGCTGGTTGAGCGCGAAGTCCTGCTGGAGGTCGACGGTGAGCCGCACGATCCGGCCCTCCGCGTCCGGCTCGTCGAGCCGCTCCACCACGCCGCCGTCCAGCAGCGAACGGTAGATCGCGATGGCCCGGCGGATGTGCCGCAGCTGCGCCCTGCGCGGCTCGTGGTTGTCCTCCAGCAGCCGCCGCATCGCCTCGAAGGCGTTGCCCGGGCGGGCGATCACGGACAGCAGCATGGTGTGCGTGACCCGGAAACGGGAGGTCAGCGGCTCCGGATCGGACTGGATCAGCTTGTCGAAGGTGGTCTCCGACCAGGCGACGAAGCCCTCGGGGGCCTTCTTGCGGACCACCTTGCGCTTCTTCTTCGGGTCGTCGCCCGCCTTCCTGACCGCCTTCTCGTTCTCGATGACGTGCTCGGGCGCCTGCGCCACGACGAAGCCCGCCGTGTCGAAACCGGCCCGCCCGGCGCGCCCCGCGATCTGGTGGAACTCGCGGGCGCGCAGAGTGCGCACCCGGGTGCCGTCGTACTTGGTGAGCGCCGTGAACAGCACCGTGCGGATGGGGACGTTGACGCCGACGCCGAGGGTGTCCGTACCGCAGATCACCTTCAGCAGACCGGCCTGGGCGAGCTTCTCCACCAGCCGTCGGTACTTCGGCAGCATGCCCGCGTGGTGCACCCCGATGCCGTGCCGCACGTAGCGGGAGAGATTGCGGCCGAACTTGGTGGTGAAGCGGAAGTTGCCGATCAGATCGGCGATCTTCTCCTTCTCCTCCTTGGTGCACATGTTGATGCTCATCAGGGACTGCGCCCGCTCGACGGCCGCCGCCTGGGTGAAGTGCACGATGTAGACGGGCGCCTGCCGGGTGTCCAGCAGCTCGGTGAGGGTCTCGGTGATCGGGGTCAGCCGGTACTCGTAGCTGAGCGGGACCGGCCGGGTCGCCGAGCGGATCACGGAGGTGGGCCGGCCGGTGCGCCGGGTCAGGTCCTCCTCGAACATCCGGACGTCGCCGAGGGTGGCCGACATCAGGACGAACTGGGCCTGCGGCAGCTCCAGCAGCGGGATCTGCCAGGCCCAGCCGCGGTCCGGCTCGGCGTAGAAGTGGAACTCGTCCATCACGACCTGGCCGATGTCCGCGTACTTTCCGTCGCGCAGCGCGATGGAGGCCAGCACCTCTGCCGTGCAGCAGATCACCGGGGCGTCGGCGTTGACGGAGGCGTCGCCGGTGAGCATCCCGACGTTCTCCGTGCCGAACAGCTTGCACAGGTCGAAGAACTTCTCCGAGACCAGGGCCTTGATCGGGGCGGTGTAGAAGGTGACCTTGTCCTGGGCCAGCGCGGTGAAGTGCGCACCCGCCGCGACCAGGCTCTTCCCGGAACCGGTCGGGGTGGAGAGGATCACGTTCGCACCGGAGACCACCTCGATCAGCGCCTCCTCCTGAGCGGGATAGAGGGTGATGCCCCGGGTCTCGGTCCATGACGAGAAAGCCTCGAAGAGGGCGTCGGGGTCGTCGGTCGGGGGCAGCTGATCGATAAGGGTCACGCCCCCATCTTGCCTGCCTTCCGCCCGGATGAGGGAACCGGACGACTGTATGAAGATCACGGACGGTACGCTGCCCACTCAACTCGGCCGTGCCACAGAGGCCATGGCGGCAGAACGATTTTGGGGGCGGGAAGCACCATGATGGGACCGGCACACTCACTGTCCGGGGCGGCGGCCTGGCTGGGGGTGGGCGCGGCGGCCTCGGCGGCGGGCCACCCGATGCCATGGCCGGTTCTCGTCGTCGGGGCGCTGATCACCGCCGGAGCCGCTCTCGCCCCGGACCTCGATCACAAGTCCGCGACCATCTCGCGCTCCTTCGGCGCCGTCTCCCGATGGCTCTGCGAGGTCGTCGACACGCTCTCGCACGCCGTCTACAAGGCGACCCGGGGCTCCGGAGACCCGCGCAGGAACGGCGGCCACCGCACCCTGACGCACACCTGGCTGTGGGCGGTCCTGGTCGGCGCCGGGGCCTCCGTCGCGGCGATCACCGGTGGCCGGTGGGCTGTCCTGGGCATCCTCTTCGTCCACCTCGTGCTGGCCGTCGAGGGGCTGCTGTGGCGGGCCGCCCGGGTGTCCAGCGACGTGCTGGTGTGGCTGCTGGGCGCGACCAGCGCCTGGATCCTGGCGGGCGTCCTGGACCAGCCGGGGAACGGGTCGGACTGGCTGTTCACCGACCCCGGGCAGGAATACCTGTGGCTCGGGCTGCCGATCGTGCTCGGCGCCCTCGTCCACGACATCGGCGACGCCCTGACCGTCTCCGGCTGCCCGATCCTGTGGCCGATCCCGGTGGGCCGCAAGCGCTGGTACCCGGTCGGCCCCCCGAAGGGCATGCGGTTCCGGGCCGGCAGCTGGGTGGAGCTGAAGGTGCTGATGCCGGCGTTCATGGTGCTGGGCGGACTGGGCGGGGCGGCCGCGCTCGGCGTGATCTGACCACGGCCCCGGACGCACTCCGTCCGGGGCGTCCGGCCCGCGCCGCCTCCCGACCGCGGGCGGGACGCGGCCCGCGGACAGGGCGCGGGGCCGCCGGAGCGGCCGGCCCCACGGCCTCGCCCGGCCCGGAGGAGGGGCCGGAGCCGGCCGCTCAGCCGTGCCAGGAGCGCCACAGGGCCGCGTACGCCCCGTCCGCCGTCACCAGTTCGTCGTGGCTGCCCAGTTCGCTGATCCGGCCCTCCTCCACCACCGCGATCACGTCCGCGTCGTGCGCGGTGTGCAGCCGGTGGGCGATCGCCACGACCGTACGCCCTTCCAGCACCCGGGCCAGCGACCGCTCCAGATGCCGGGCGGCGCGCGGGTCCAGCAGGGACGTGGCCTCGTCCAGCACCAGTGTGTGCGGGTCCGCCAGGACCAGCCGGGCCAGGGCGATCTGCTGGGCCTGGGCCGGGGTCAGCGCCAGACCGCCGGAACCGACCTCGGTGTCCAGCCCCTCCTCCAGGCCCCTCGCCCAGACATCCGCGTCGACCGCCGCGAGCGACGCCCACAACTCGGCGTCCGCGGCGCCAGTGCGCGCCAGCAGGAGGTTGTCCCGCAGCGAACCCACGAACACATGGTGCTCCTGGTTGACCAGCGCCACATGCGTCCGCACGTCCTCCGCCGTCATCCGCGACAACTCCGCGCCGCCGAGCGTGACCTCACCCGTGCGCGGGGCGTAGATCCCGGCCAGCAGCCGGCCCAGCGTGGACTTGCCGGCCCCGGACGGGCCGACCAGGGCCAGGCGCGTTCCCGGCGCGACGTCCAGCGACACCCGGTGCAGCACGTCCAGCCCGGCGCGATAGCCGAAACGCACCTCGTCCGCCCGCACGTCCCGGCCGTCCGGGACGACCGAGGCGTCGCCCGCGTCCGGCTCCACGTCCCGCACCCCGACCAGCCGGGCCAGCGACACCTGCGCCATCTGCAACTCGTCGTACCAGCGCAGGATCAGCCCGATCGGCTCGACCAGCATCTGCGCCAGCAGCGCCCCCGTCGTCAGCTGACCGACCGTCAGCCAGCCCGCCATGACGAACCAGCCGCCGAGCAGCAGCACCGCGCCGAGGATCAGCGCGTAGGTGATGTTGACGGCCGGGAAGAGCACGGACCGCAGATAGAGCGTGTACCGCTCCCACGCGGTCCACTGCCGGATGCGGGTGTCCGACAGCGCCACCCGGCGCGCGCCGAGACGGTGCGCCTCCACGGTCCGCCCGGCGTCCACGGTCTCCGCGAGCGCCGCCGCGACCGCCGCGTACCCGGCGGCCTCCGAGCGGTACGCGGCCGGCGCCCGGCGGAAGTACCAGCGGCAGCCCAGGATCAGGAACGGCAGGGCGATCAGCGCCGCGAGCGCCAGCGGCGGGGCCGTCGCCGTGAGCGCCGCCAGCAGCAGACCGGCCCACACCACGCCGATCGCCAGCTGCGGAACGGCCTCGCGCATCGCCTCGGCCAGCCGGTCGATGTCCGTGGTGATCCGGGAGAGCAGATCCCCCGTACCGGCCCGCTCCAGCACACCCGGCGGCAGTGCCACCGACCGGACGAGGAAGTCCTCGCGCAGATCGGCCAGCATCCGTTCCCCGAGCATCGAGCCGCGCAGGCGCACCATCCGGGTGAACACGGTCTGCACGGCCAGCGCCAGCGTGAACAGCGCGGCGGTCTGTCCCAGCCGCAGATCCTCGACGCCGTCGGACAGGTCCTCGACCAGCCCGCCCAGAAGATACGGGCCGACGACCGAGGCGGTCACCGCGACGGCGTTGAACACCACCAGTGCCGTGAACGGTCCGCGGTGGCGCCTCAGCAGCTCCCGCACATAGCCGCGCACGGTGTCGGGGCTGCCCACCGGAAGGGTGGTCGCCGACTCCGGCGCCGCCGGGTCGTACGCGGGTCTCGCGACGCCGATCATGCCCGTTCCTCGACTTCCTCGTATGTCCCGGTCGCGCCGAGCACCGCTCGGGCGGCCCGGTCCGCGATCTCGTCCTCCGTCTCACGGGTCACCACCGCCCGGTAGCGCGGCTCGGCGCGCAGCAGTTCACGATGGGTCCCGACCGCGACGACCGCACCCCGGTGCATCAGCGCCACCCGGTCCGCCAGGTCGAGCAGCAGCGGCGACGAGGCGAACACCACGGTGGTGCGGCCGCGGCGCAAGGCCTTGATCCCGGCGGCGACCCGGGCCTCCGTGTGCGAGTCGACGGCCGAGGTCGGCTCGTCGAGCACCAGCGCCTCCGGGTCCGTCAGCAGTGAACGCGCCAGGGCGAGGCGCTGGCGCTGCCCGCCCGAGAGCGAGCGCCCGCGCTCGGTGATACGCGTCGTCATCGGGTCGCCGTCCGCGAGGCCCGACGCCCGTGCCAGCGCCTCCAGCACATCACCGCACTGGGCGGCCGACAGCGCCTCCTCGGCGGTCACCCGGCCGGACGAGGGGACGTCCAGCAGCTCGCGCAGGGTGCCGGAGAGCAGCACCGGGTCCTTGTCCTGGACCAGCACGGCGGTTCGGGCGGCCTCCAGCGGGAGCCCGTCCAGGGCCACGTCCCCGAGAAGGACGGACGGCGGCCGCGGCGCGAGGACGCCGGCGGTCCGATGCGGCGGCACGTCCAGCGGTGCGTCGGGCACGACGGCGGGCGGCGTCGTGCCGTGCGTCTCCGTGCCGGCCGTCGCCGCGGGTGTCTCCGTGCCGGCCGTCGGTGTGCTGTCCGCCGGTGTGCTGTCCTCGGCCGGGCTGCGTGCCGGGGGCGCTCCGGCGGCATCCGCGCGGTCGGGGACGGTGTCCGCCTCCGCCTCGCAGGCCGTTTCGGTGGCGAGGCGCGCCTCCGGGCCGGTCCCGGTGGCCTTGCTCGTGCCCGCGCGGGCGCCCGCGTCCGTTTCGGGGTGCGCGTGTCCGCCGAGCCGCTCGGCCAGCCGGCCCGCCTCGTCCGGGTCGCCGCAGACCACCGCGGTGAGCTTGCCGGCCGGCGCGGTCAGCCCGGTCACCGGGTCGTACAGATCGCCGGCCGGCGTGCCGGGGTGCGCGGCTGCGGCCGCGGGCCGGTCCGTGCGGCGCAGCGCCAGCACCCGTACCGCGCGCCGGGCGGAGGGACGAGAGAAGGAGTACGCCATCGCGATCTCCTCGACGTTGCGGAGCGGGTACAGCATCAGCGTCGCCGCGCTGTACACCGTCACCAGTTGCCCGACCTCGATCCGGCCCTCGCGGGCCAGCGTCGCCCCGTACACGACCAGTGAGATCAGCAGCGCACCCGGCAGCAGCACCTGGAGCGCCGAGATCAGCGACCACATCCGCGCACTGCGCACCGCGGCCCGGCGGACTTCCTGAGAGGCGCGGCGGTAGCGGCCGAGGAAGAGATCCTCCCCGCCGATCCCGCGCAGCACGCGCAGCCCGGCGACGGTGTCCGAGGCCAGCTCGGTCGCCCTCCCCGCCTTCTCGCGCTGGAGATCGGCACGCCGGGTGGCCCGGGGGAGCAGCGGCAGTACGGCCAGGGCCAGCAACGGCACGGCGAGCGTCACCAGGAGGCCCAGCGAGGGCATGTACAGGATGAGCGCCGTGCAGATCAGCACGAGCGCGGCGGCGGCCGCGGCGAAACGGGAGAGCGCCTCGACGAACCAGCCGATCTTCTCGACGTCGCCGGTGGACACCGCGACGACCTCGCCTGCGGCGACCCGGCGGGTCAGCGCCGAACCGAGCTCCGCGGTCTTGCGCGCCAGCAACTGCTGAACGCGCGCGGCGGCGGTGATCCAGTTGGTGATGGCGGCCCGGTGGAGCATGGTGTCGCTCACTGCCATCAGCATGCCGAGGAGGACGACCGCACCTCCCGCCCACACGAGCCGGGTGCCCGAGCGGTCCACGACCGCCTGCACGGCGAACCCCACGGCGGGCGAGAACCCGGCCAGGGCGCAGTGGTGCAACAGGCCCCAGGACATCGCCTTGAGCTGGCCGCCGAGTTGACCGCGGCCCAGCCAGAGCAGGAAGCGCGGGCCCGAGCGGACATCGGGATCGCCGGGATCCGGGTACGGAAGGTCGCGAATCTGCATGACGTCCCAGGGTCGGTGTGCCGGAAACACGGGACGCCGGTTCGTCCGACTGATCCCGCAAACCGCACAATGGTCACCTCGCCCCTCCGCCGCGGCAATCGATTTTCTCCGCGAACGGTGCCGATCACGCCACGGCGACGCACGCGGGGCCTGGTCGGAGGCGGGGCCCGGCCGCCGGAAACGGCCCGACGACCGGACCCGGGGCCTGCGCCCCGAAGCCCCGCGTCCGAACTCCTGCGCGTCGAATTCCTTGCCCGCACCCCTGTGCCCGCGCTCCTGTGCCCGCTCCCCTCAGCCTCGAAGTCCTGCATGCCGAAGTGCCGGGCACCGAAGTCCTGTGGGCGGAACTCCTGCGGGCTGAATCCCCGTACGCCGAACGGTCAGGCCTTCTCCGGTCTCTCCGAATCCATGCCGGGGCGGGCCTTCTTCCACTCGCCGCGCGTGAAGTCCGGGATCTGCTGCGGCGCGCCCTTCGCCCTGATGGAGAGATGGCTGAGCGGCACCGGCGCCGTCCAGGTCGCCGCGTCGTACACGTCGAAGTCCGGGACGAGGCCGAGCCGCATGCACTGCGTCAGCCGGAACACCAGCATGTAGTCCATTCCGCCGTGTCCCCCCGGCGGGTTGGCGTGTTCCTTCCAGAGCCAGTGGTCCCATCGGGCGTACGCCGAGAAGTCGCCCCACTGGTCGTTCGTGTGGTCGGGCTCCAGATAGATCCGTTCGGGGTAGTCCTCGAAGACGCCCTTCGTGCCGCCGAGGCTGTTGACGCGTGAGTACGGGTGAGGGGTCGACACGTCGTGTTCCAGTCGGATGACCCGCCCCTTGGCGGTCTGGACGAGACTGATCGTCCGATCGGACTCGATGTAGGTCTCCTTCCAGCTCGGGTCGCCTGCGGGCATGTTGTTCCTGCGGTACTCGGCGAGCCCGAGCGCGGGGGAGCCGACGCTGGTGATGCTGACCGCGCGGTCGCCGCGGTTGACGTCCATGTAGTTGGCCACCGGGCCGAAGCCGTGGTTGGGGTAGAGGTCCCCGCGCAGCCTGGTGTGCCACAGCCTGCGCCAGGGGCCCTCGTAGTACTCCGGATCGAACATCAGCCCGCGCAGGTCGTGGTTGTACGCGCCCGCCCCGTGCAGCAGATCGCCGAAGAGGCCGGCGTGCGCCATGCGCAGCACCCGCATCTCGTTCCGTCCGTAGCAGCAGTTCTCCAGCTGCATGCAGTGACGTCTGGTGCGTTCGGACAGGTCGACCAGTTCCCAGAGCTGGTCCAGTCGGAGGGCGATCGGGCATTCTACGCCGACGTGCTTGCCGTTCAGCAGGGCGGTCTTCGCCATCTCGAAGTGGAAGTCCCAGGGCGTCGCCACGTAGACGAGGTCGATGTCCCCGCGTCGGCAGAGGTTCTCGTAGTCGTTCTCGCCCTTGGTGTAGACGGCGGGCGACGGCTGCCCCGCGGCCGTCACCTTCGCCGCCGCCCGTTCGGCCTTGGCCCGGACCGGGTCGCAGACGGCGACCACCCGCACGCCCTCCATGGCGAGGAAGAGGTCGAT
Organism: Streptomyces tyrfis; assembly: GCF_037034285.1. Classification (NCBI taxonomy): domain Bacteria; kingdom Bacillati; phylum Actinomycetota; class Actinomycetes; order Kitasatosporales; family Streptomycetaceae; genus Streptomyces; species Streptomyces tyrfis. The sequence goes on from NZ_JBAGJZ010000012.1 coordinate 112,922, forward strand.
CATGCCGCCGCCCCGGTTGCCGAGGCCGACCAGGCCGACCCGGACGGTGGAGCGCCGGTCGAACGGCACTCCGACCATGGTGCGTCCCTGGCGCCTCGGCGCGGACGCCTGGTCCGCGCCGGCCGTCTCCGGGCTCCGTGCGGGGGCGGCGGAAGCGGTCCCGGCGCCGTAACCGCCGAGTCCGAGACCCGCGCCGGCCACCGAGGCGGTCGTCCACAGGACCGAGCGGCGGCTGGGCGTGCCCGGTCCGCCGCTCTCCGTTCCGTCATGCCGCGGCCCCTCGGGCCGAGTTCCGTCCTGGTGCGTTCCGCCGTCCTGCTGTGCTGCGTCGTTCATCGATCCTCCGGAAGGGGGGTCTGACGTGCGCGGCCGGTGAATGAACCTTCTGGAGGACCTTGGTGGCCGATGCGGCCGGTGCGCAAGGGGCGCGATTGGACTCCCGTTCCGAAACCATGGACTTTCGCGCCCGGGCGACGCCGGGCGGGTTCACAGGCCGGCCGAACCCACCCGGCGTTCGAGGACGTCAGCGGGGCCGCCGGTGGACGGGCTACGAGCCGGTCGCCGGGCGGCGTCCTGCGGTCACCGCGTCACGGCCCCCGGCCGCGTCGCCCGCTCCAGCTCCATCAGGACGGAGTAGTAGGAGTGGCCCGTGGCCCGGTCCATGCCGATCTCGCACATGCGGTTGGCGGAGAGATAGGCGTCGTACTCGCGTTCGTTCACCTCCGCCGCCTCCTTGGCCGTCGCGGAGGCCGTCAACTCCTTGTGCAGCATGCCGCGGTCGCCCGCGAAGGCGCAGCAACCGGCGTCGTCGGGGATCACGACCTCCTCCGCGCACGCCTCCGCGACGGCGCGCAACTGCTCGACATCGCCCAGGTGCTGCATCGAGCACGTCGGGTGCAGCACGGCGGAATCGACCTTCCGGAGCACCGTCAGCTCCGGAAGCAGTTCGTCGGCCGCCCAGACCAGGGAGTCGACGATCGTCAGCTCCCGGTGCAACTCGCGGTTGTCGTCGGTGAGATAGGGCACCACCTCATGGGCGATGCCCAGCGTGCACGACGAGGCGTCGACGACCAGGGGCAGTCTTCCGCCCGCCGTCCAGCCCCAGGCCGCCTCCACGATGCGGTTGGCCATCACGGCGTTGCCCTCGTCGTACCCCTTCGAGTGCCAGATCGTCGCGCAGCAGGTGCCCGCGACGTCGTCCGGGATCCACACCGGCTTTCCGGCCCGGGCGGACACGGCGACGACGGCCTGCGGCAGCGACGGGCCGCGATGGCCCTCGGGCCCGCCGAAGATGCGGTTCACGCACGCCGGGTAGTAGACGGCCTTCGCCCCGCCGCGCGAGGTGCGGGGCAGCGAGCGGGCGGCTGCGCCGGGGATCTCCGGCAGCCACTCCGGCACCAGGTCGGGGCGCACGGCCTTGCGGGCGAGCCCGGTGATGGTCTCCAGCGGTCCGTCGCCCAGCCGGTCACCGATCCGGCCGGCCGCGGCGACCGCGAGCCGCGCCGCCGCCTCCACCGCCTTGAAGTTCTTGGCGGTGAGCGCCGCGATCCGTTCCTCGCGCGGCGAGTGCCGCTGGTGGCGGAACTCCTTCATCATGGCGCCGGTGTCGATGCCGACCGGGCAGGCGAGCTTGCAGGTCGAGTCGCCCGCGCAGGTGTCGACGGCGTCGTAGCCGTACGCGTCGAGCAGCCGCGACTCCACCGGGGAGCCGTCCGGCTGCCGCATCATCTCCCGGCGCAGCACGATGCGCTGACGCGGCGACGTCGTCAGGTCGTGGCTGGGGCAGGTGGGCTCGCAGAAGCCGCATTCGATGCAGGGGTCCGCGATCGCCTCCACCGCGGGGATGGTCTTCAGTCCGCGCAGATGCGCCTTCGGGTCGCGATCGAGGACGATGCGCGGGGCGAGCACCCCGTCCGGATCGATGATCTGCTTCGTGCGCCACATCAGCTCGGTCGCCTTCGGCCCCCACTCCAGCTCCAGGAACGGGGCGATGTTGCGTCCGGTGGCGTGCTCCGCCTTCAGGGAGCCGTCGAAACGCTCCACCGTCAGCCGACAGAAGTCGTCCATGAACGCGGCGTAGCGGTCGACGTCGGATGGCTTCGACGCGTCGAAGGCGAGCAGGAAGTGGAGGTTGCCGTGCGCCGCGTGGCCGGCGACGGCGGCGTCGAAGCCGTGCTCCGCCTGGAGCGCGAGCAGGGCCTCGCAGGCGTCGGCCAGCCGGGACGGCGGGACCGCGAAGTCCTCCGTGATCAGCGTCGTCCCCGAGGGGCGCGAGCCGCCGACCGCGGTGACGAACGCCTTGCGGGCCTTCCAGTAGCCCGCGATCGTCCCGGCGTCACGGGTGAACTCGTTGGTCACCGAGGCGACGGGCGCGATCAGGTCGAGTCCTTCGACGACGGACGCGGCGGCCCGTTCGTACGCCTCCTGGCCCGCTTCGTCCGGCGCCCGGAACTCCACCAGCAGCGCCGTGGTCTCCTTGGGCAGCCCGGCCCAGTCCGCGGGGACGCCCTGGACGCTCACCGACGCCCGCAGCGTATTGCCGTCCATCAGTTCGACGGCGAGCGCCCCCGCCTCGTTGAAGAGGGGCACGGCGGACGCGGCGGCGGTCAGGGAGGGGAAGAACAGCAGACCGGTGGAGACCCGGCGGTCCAGCGGCAGCGTGTCGAACACGACCTCGGAGATGAAGCCGAAGGTGCCCTCGGAGCCGACCATCAGGCCGCGCAGGATCTGCACGGGCGTCGCCCCGTCCAGGAAGGCGTCCAGGCGGTAGCCGTTGGTGTTCTTGATCTCGTACTTGGCGCGGATGCGCGCGGTGAGTCCGGCGTCCGCCTCGATCTCCGCCTTCAGCGCCAGCAGGCCGGCGCAGAGCGCGGGTTCGGCCCGGGCCAGGTCCTCGTCCGCCGTGGGGGAGCCGGTGTCGACGACCGTGCCGCTCGGCAGGACGAAGGTGAGCGAGGAGACCGTGCGGTAGGAGTTGCGGGTCGTGCCCGCGGTCATGCCGGAGGCGTTGTTGGCGACGACCCCGCCGACGGTGCAGGCGATGGCGCTGGCCGGGTCGGGGCCGAGCAGCCGTCCGTACCGGGCGAGGGCGGCGTTGGCCCGCACGATCGTCGTCCCCGGCCGGACACGGGCCCGGGCGCCGTCGTCCAGCACCTCGATGCCCGCCCAGTGGTGGCGCACGTCGACCAGGATGTCCTCGCCCTGGGCCTGGCCGTTCAGGCTGGTGCCGGCCGCCCGGAAGACGACCTCGCGGCCGTGGTCGTGCGCGTACGACAGGATCGCCGAGACGTCGTCGAGGTCCTCCGGCACCACGACCGCCTGGGGGAGGAACCGGTAAGGGCTCGCGTCGGAGGCGTACTTCACCAGGTCGGAGACCTTCCACAGCACCTTCCCGGCCCCCAGCAGGCCGATGAGGTCGTCGCGCAGCGGCCGGGGCGTGCCCGGTGCCTGCCGGTCGGGGATCCGGTCCGGCGACGGCGCGCGCACTGCCCCGGGGCGGAGGGCTTCGGGCTTCGGCTCCAGCAGTGGCATGTCGGGCTCTCCTCGGCGGTTCTGTTCAGTTCGGTCCGGTGGGCGCGGCCGATGCACATGACACGGCTCGGGCGCACACGCGTTCCCCCAGGTTTAGCAGTGACGCCTCGGCATGCCGTTGACCAGGGCGGACAACAGGCCGCCGAACACCTCGCGCTGGTCGGCGTCCAACGGGGCCAGGATCTCCTCGGCGGCGGCCCGGCGCGCGTCGCGCAGCGACCGGAGGGTGGCGAGGCCCTCCTCGGTGATCTCGATCCGGACCACCCGGCGGTTGTCCGGATCGGGGGCGCGTCGCACCCGGCCGCTCGCCTCCAGGCCGTCGACCAGGCTCGTCACGGCACGGGGGACGACGTCCAGCCGCTGGGCCAGATCGGCCATCCGGGGCGGCCCGTCGTAATGCGCCACGGTGCGCAGCAGCCGGAACTGCGCGGGGGTGATGCCGATCGGCTCCAGCTGGCGGCTCTGGATCCGCTGGAGTCTGCGGGTCACCCGCAGCAACTGCTCGGCGAGCATGCCGTCTGCGTCGGAGGAGGAATCCATGAGGGAACAATATCAGGACCTTGTGCATTGTGAGTAGAGGTAACAATGAGCTATGCTCGCAAAAATCGGAGCCCCCGGTCCGGTCCCGAGCCTGCCCGGACCCACCGGGCCGGACCGGCCGATTCGGACCGGCCCGACCCGGGGCGTGTTCCGCGCCTTGTGCCTTCAGCCTTCACACCGCACCCGTCGAAGGAGCCCATGAAACCCGACGAAATCACCTGGACGCCCCCGCCGCAGGACGGAAGCCGCCCGCCCGCCGAGGTGCGCCGCATCCTGCGCCTGTTCCGTCCCTACCGCAGCCGGCTCGCCCTGGTGGGCCTGCTCGTCGGCGCCTCGTCCCTGGTGTCGGTGGCCTCGCCGTTCCTGCTGCGCGAGATCCTGGACACCGCGATCCCGCAGGGGCGCACGGGGCTGCTGTCGCTGCTCGCCCTCGGGATGATCCTCACCGCCGTGATGAACAGCGTCTTCGGAGTCCTGCAGACGCTGATCTCCACCACCGTCGGCCAGCGCGTCATGCACGATCTGCGCACCGCCGTCTACGCCCAGCTCCAGCGGATGCCGCTCGCCTTCTTCACCCGGACGCGCACCGGCGAGGTGCAGTCCCGCATCGCCAACGACATCGGCGGCATGCAGGCGACCGTCACCTCCACCGCGACCTCGCTGGTCTCGAACCTCACCGCGGTCTTCGCCACGGTGGTCGCCATGCTGGCGCTCGACTGGCGGCTCACCCTGGTCTCGCTCCTCCTGCTGCCGGTCTTCGTCTGGGTGAGCCGCCGGGTCGGTCGCGAGCGCAAGAGAATCACCACCCGCAGGCAGAAGCAGATGGCCGCCATGGCCGCCACGGTCACCGAGTCGCTCTCCGTCAGCGGCATCCTGCTCGGCCGGACGATGGGCCGGGCGGACTCCCTCGTCAAGGACTTCGCCGAGGAATCGGAGAAGCTGGTCGATCTCGAAGTGCGCTCCAGCATGGCCGGACGGTGGCGGATGTCGACGATCGGCGTCGTCATGGCCGCCATGCCCGCCCTCATCTACTGGGCGGCGGGGCTGGCCCTGAAGTCGGGCGGCCCGGCCGTCTCCATCGGCACGCTCGTCGCCTTCGTCTCGTTGCAGCAGGCCCTGTTCCGGCCCGCCGTGAGCCTGCTCTCCACCGGGGTGCAGATGCAGACGTCCCTCGCGCTCTTCCAGCGGATCTTCGAGTACCTCGACCTCGAGGTCGACATCACCGAGCCCGAGCACCCCGTGCGGCTGGAGAAGGTCCGCGGCGAGATCCGCTTCGAGCACGTCGACTTCGGCTACGACGGGACGAGCGCCCCCACCCTCAGCGACATCGACCTGACCGTGCCGGCCGGCGGCAGCCTGGCGGTCGTCGGGCCCACCGGGTCGGGCAAGTCCACGCTCAGCTATCTGGTGCCCAGGCTCTACGACGTCACCGGCGGCCGGGTCACGCTCGACGGCGTCGACGTCCGGGATCTGGACTTCGACACCCTGGCCCGGGCCGTGGGTGTGGTCTCCCAGGAGACGTACCTCTTTCACGCCTCGGTCGCCGACAACCTGCGCTTCGCCAAGCCGGACGCGACCGACGCCGAGATCGAGGAGGCGGCCCGCGCGGCGCAGATCCACGACCACATCGCCGCCCTGCCCGACGGCTACGACACCCTCGTCGGGGAGCGGGGCTATCGCTTCTCCGGCGGTGAGAAACAGCGACTGGCCATCGCCCGCACCATCCTGCGCGACCCGCCCGTGCTCGTGCTCGACGAGGCGACGAGCGCGCTCGACACCCGCACGGAATTCGCCGTGCAGGAGGCGATCGACGCGCTCTCCGCGGGCCGCACCACCATCACCATCGCGCACCGGCTCTCCACCGTGCGCGACGCCGACCAGATCGTCGTCCTGGACGGCGGCCGCACGGCCGAGCGCGGCACTCACGACGAGCTGCTCCGCCAGGACGGCCGTTATGCCGCCCTCGTCCGGCGGGACACCCGACTGGCCCCGGCGGCGGTGGCGAGTTGACGGCGGGGCGGGTGCGCGCCCGCCGCATACGCGACGGCGCCGCCGCTCCCGTGGGACGGGGAGCGGCGGCGCCGGTGAAGCAGTGGTCAGATGAGCCAGCCCACGAAGTGGACGACGCCGGCGAGCAGGCTGGTGAGGATGTTCATTCGGTGATTCTCCTTGTGCATGGTGCATCTGTGGGACAGCGCAGTCGCGGTCTGCAGCCCGTCGCTTGCGCCCTGTAATCATCATCCGCCGCAGGGTGGTTGAGCAACGAATGGCGGAACGATCACGCGTTCCAGCGAACACCCGATCCCCTGTTCGTGTGTTCGTTGACGAGCGGGCGGGTCGGCGTGCGCCGGATGAGGTGTTATGCCGCGTTCGCGCGCCTCGTCGAGGCGAGTCGACGCGCGGCCGAGGCACGTCGGGCGGGGGAGTACGCGGCGTGCGACGGGGGAGAGGAGGAGCGGTCCCGTGCGGCCGTTCCTCCGTGCGCGGTCCGGCGGGAGGACCGGAGCGGCGGACGGGGCGTCAGGCCGTGGCCGGCGCCAGGGCTTCGCCGCTTCCGGTCCGCGTGCTCGCCTCCCTCGCCGGCCTCTCGAGCAGTCGCCGGATCTCGTGCACCGCCGCCCGCCCCGCCCGGTTGGCGCCGATCGTGCTGGCGGACGGCCCGTACCCGACGAGGTGGACGCGTTCGTCCCGGACCGCCCGTGTGCCGTCGAGCCTGATGCCGCCGCCCGGCTCGCGCAGTCTCAGCGGTGCGAGGTGATCGACGGCGGCCCGGAACCCGGTCGCCCAGAGGATGACGTCGGCGTCGACCGTCCGGCCGTCGTCCCAGGCGACCCCGGTCGGCGTGATCCGGTCGAACATCGGCAGCCGGTCGAGCACCCCCTCCGCGCGCGCCCGGCGCACCGCCTCGGTCAGCGGCAGGCCGGTCACGCTCACCACGCTGAGCGGCGGCAGCCCGCGCCGCACCCGCTCCTCCACCATCGCCACCGCGGCCCGCCCCCGCTCCTCGTCGAACGGCCCCTCCCGGAAGACGGGCGGCCGACGTGTCACCCAGTGGGTCTCGGCCGCCACCTCGGCGATCTCCATCAGGTGCTGGGTGCCGGAGGCGCCGCCGCCGACCACCACCACGCGCCGCCCGGCGAACGCGTCGGGCCCCGGATAGCCGCCGGTGTGCAGCTGCTGCCCGCGGAAGCTCTCCTGGCCGGGGTAGCGCGGCCAGAACGGCCGGTCCCAGGTGCCGGTTGCGTTGATCAGGGCGCGGGTCGCGTACGCGCCCTCGGACGTCTCGACGAGCAGCCGGCCCTCGGCGCCCTCGCGCACGGCGGTCACATCCACCGGCCGGTGGACCCGTAGACCGAAGGCGCGCTCGTAGGCGTCGAAGTACGCGCCGATCACCTCGGAGGAAGGGCGGTCGTCGTCGGCGCCGGTCAGCTCCATGCCGGGAAGCGCGTGCATCCCGTGCACCTTGCCGTACGTCAGCGACGGCCAGCGGAACTGCCAGGCGCCCCCGGGACGCGGGGCGTGGTCCAGCACGACGAAGTCCCGGTCGGGCTCCAGCCCGGCGCGGCGCAGATGGTAGGCGCCGGACAGTCCCGCCTGCCCCGCGCCGATCACGACGACATCGACCGTGCGTCCCTCGGCCACCCCAAGATTGTTCACGCTTCTACCAACAGGCCCGGCGGCGGAGATCTTCCCGTGTCCGGCCGCCCGTCCCGGAGTGTGAGAGAGCCGCGCCGGAGCGCCCGACCGGCGAGAGGATGAGGAACATGTCCTCTTCTTTCAGCACCAGCGTCCTGCGCGTCACCACCGGAACGACGGAGACGGTCACCGACCTGACGCGCGACTGCGAGGAGTTCCTCGCCGGGACCGCCGCGGGGCGGGACGGCCTGCTCAACGTCTTCGTGCCCCACGCGACCGCCGGAATCGCCATTCTGGAAACCGGTTCCGGCAGCGACGAGGATCTCCTCGCGGCCCTCCACACCCTGCTGCCCGCCGACGAACGCTGGCAGCACCGCCACGGCACCCCGGGCCACGGCCGCGACCACGTGCTGCCCGCCCTGGTGCCGCCGCACGCGACGCTGCCGGTGATCGGCGGACGGCTGCGACTGGGCACCTGGCAGTCGGTGTGCCTGGTCGACACGAACATCAGCAACAGGGACCGTCAGGTGCGGCTGAGCTTCCTCGGTTAGCCGGCCGCCTCGGTGGGACCGCGGAGGGGGAGTCCTGCGACGCACCTCTTGACGGGTCTCGTCGTGTGCGGCACGGGAGCGGCTCCGGGCTCCGTGTTCGTCACCCGCTTTGCGCTGCCGTACTGCCCTGCGGCTAGTTTGTGTGCGGAACAGGTACGCAGGCCCGTGGCGGCAGAGGTGCACGGGGGACGGGAGGTCGGGGAGTGTCGCTGCGGGGAGGTGATCCAGCCGAGATCGGCGGTTATCCGCTCGAGGCGCGGCTCGGCTCGGGTGGCATGGGCACGGTCTTTCTGGCCCGTACGAGCTCGGGGCGACCCGTCGCGATCAAACTGATCCACCAGCAGTTCGCGGGGGACGACGAGTTCCGCATCCGTTTCCGGCAGGAGGTGGCGGCGGCGAGGCGGGTGAGCGGCGCGTTCACCGCCGCCGTGGTCGACGCCGCCCCTGAGGCCGAGCAGCCGTGGATGGCGACGACCTATATCGAGGGGCACACGCTCGCCCAGCACATCGCGGCGAACGGCCCGCTGAACGGAGCGGAGCTGAGGAGGCTCGCCATCGGGCTGGCGGAGGCGCTCCGCGACATCCACCGGGTGGGGGTCGTCCACCGCGACCTGAAGCCCTCGAACGTCGTGCTCTCGCCCGAGGGGCCGCGCGTCATCGACTTCGGCATTTCGCGCGCCGTGGACCAGCAGACGCTGACGATGACCGGGCGGGTCATCGGTACGCCGCCCTTCATGTCGCCGGAGCAGTTGCAGGCGCCGCGTGGCGTGGGGCCGCGGTCCGATGTCTTCTCGCTGGGGACGCTGCTGGTGTACGCGGCGACGGGCCACGGGCCCTTCGACGCGGACAGCCCGTACATGACGGCATATCAGGTGGTGCACGAGGAGCCGTCGCTGGACGCCGTGCCGGCGGCCTTGCGCGCGGTCGTCGAGCCGTGCCTGGCCAAGGAGCCCGAGGGACGCCCCTCGGCGGACGAACTCCTCGTGCTGCTGCGGGACCTGCCGGCCGACCTCGGCGGGACCGGCGCGAAGGGGGCCGGCGCGGGCCGCACCCGCGACATGATCACCCAGCATCACTTCGCGGCGCGGGCCACCCCGGCGCCGACCGGCCCGGCCGGTCCCGATGCGGGGAGCACCGGCGCCCCCATCGGCCGCCGTCTGCGCCGCCGATGGCGTCCCGTGCTCGCGGCCGCGGTAGCGGTGGCGGCGATCGGCGGGGGAGCCGCCGCGCTGAAGGCGGGCGGCTTCGGAGGCGACAGCGGCGGCGACAAGGACAACAGCGTCGCGGTGCCGGGCGCCGCACTTCCGGACGGCTTCGAGCCGTGGCGCAGGACCGTGCGGGGCGGCCGCGAGGACATCCCCGACGAGCTGCGTTGCGTCGCGCGCGGCGACGCGCTGTTCTGCGGGGGCGGCGGTGTCGTCGCGACCCGTATCAGGGCCTCGGACGGCTCGCAGGTGTGGACGGCGAAGAGCCCGGGCGTTCCCGTCCAGGGCATGCACCTGGTGGGTGCCACCGACGACACGGTGCTCGGCTACCGCTTCGCCGCCGAGGACGCCCCGCAGGACCCGCCCGGCGAGGTGGTGGCCGTGGACGCGGACGACGGCCGGGAGCTGTGGTCCGTGCCGTCCGGCGCCCAGTCGAGGGCCGTCACGGGCCGGACTCAGGACGCCGTCGTGGTCGGCTCCACCGTGGTGACGGTCGACGCCTCCAACTCCCGCTTCGAGGCCCGGGACGCGCACAGCGGCACGGTCGCCTGGGAGACGTCGTTCCCGTCGGGCGCACAGTGCGCTCCGGTCCCGGTGGGCCCGCAGCTCTTCGCGATGTGCGCGACGGACGAGGAGGTGGACGCCTCGGAGGTGAGCCATCCCACCCTGCGCGCGGTCGACCGCGCCTCGGGGACACTGGGCAGGCCCATCGCGGTCGACGGCCCCGCCGTGCCGATGGGCGTCGCCGACGGCGGGCTCGTGCTCCTCCAGGGACGCATGGAGGGAGCGGCGCTCGTCGGCTACGACGGGGTGGCGCGGGTCGACCCGGCCTCGCGGAAGGTCACGTACTCCCGGCTGGCCACGACATACTCGGGGACGCCCGGCATGGCGGACGGCACCCTCTACGTGAGCAGCCAGACCGGGCTCGTCACGGCGCTCGACCCCGCGACCGGCCGGAAGAAGTGGTTCCGGCAGACGGGCGTGGAGGGCGCGTCGGGTCCTGCGGAGGGAGCCGACGCGCTGTACTTCAGCTCGGCCACCGGCCGGGTCGTCGCGCTGTCGCCGCATGACGGCAAACCCCTGTGGACGACGGATCCGCAGGCTGATGGTCTGACGGGCGAGCAGGGCGCGAGCCCGCGCGTGACCGTCGCGGGGCGTGCGCTGATCGTGGCAGCGGCCAAGAACACTCTCTTCGCCTTCGACGCGCAGAAGCCGCCGAAGGCGGGCTGACCTCTCGGGGAACCGGCTGCCGGCCGTCGACGGACGGCCATCCCGAAGAAGCCGCTGACGGGGATCTGGCCAGGAGCCCCTTGGGCGCCGGCCTCTCCTGAGCGCTCCCGGGCGACCGGCCTGCTCCCACCCGGCCCGTTCCGGGTCCGACCGATTTCGGTCCGACCGATTTCGGTCCGACTGGTTGCGGGCCGGCCTGGCGTGGCCCGGCCCGGCGATGCGCGTCGATCCCGTCCGCCTCCCGTCCGCCTCCCACGGAAGCGGCGGGCGGTGGAGCGGTGGGCGGGGCGGGCGCTACTGGATGAACCGCGGCAGCCATCTGGCCCGGTAGTCCGGGTGGCCGGCGTGCTCCGCCGCCATCTGCCGCACGGCGAAACCCAGCCCGATGGCACGGCCCGACGCGAAGTCCTGTTCGGGGCGGTCGGTGTCCTTGTCCGCGATCTCCTCGTACTCGTTCAGGAGCACCCGGCTGGTCTCGATGCGCCGACAGGTGCGCGCGGGATCCTGGAAGGCGATGTGCTCGTCGAAGCCATGACTCCGCACGCTGAAGGCGATGGCGCCGAGACGGTCGTGGACCTCGCCCGGCACGTCGGCCGGGCACCGCCAGGTGTCGCCGCCCGCCGCATGCGCGATCCGCTCCTCCTCGGCGAGGCGCGCCCGGACAAATTCGATCATGTCGGAGTTCTCTGACATCGGAGTTCCGAATCCTCCACCGTTCTGGTCTCCTGCCGGAGACCGCACCTGCTGTCCGCCCGCGTACTCTTCTTCGACCGAGGCTGCCGCACGACGATACCGAGTCGGGGCGCCGGGACAGTGCCCATGACCTGCGGAACGCCGCGCGTGCCGCGCCCCGCTCCGCCCGGTCGCCGACGGTCCGCGCGCGTCAGGCGTCCGCCCGCACCCGGTGTGCCGAGCCCGGGTACGCCTCGTCGGGCGGCGGTCCGCGCCCCGTCCGGGCGAGGACCCGGCGCCGTCCGGCCACGATCGCGCGTCCGCCCGGCGGGGGCGTGCGATGCCGTGATAACGATCCCTCTGGGCCCGCCCGCGAGTGCTGCCGCTCCGGACGGCGGACCACCGTACGCACGAGAGAGAGGGAATCGCCCATGACCGCCGTACGCGGAACGAACGTGGACATCGCCACGCCGGACGGCGTCGCCGACGCCTATCTGGTCCATCCGGACGACGGGAGGCCGCACCCCGCGGTCCTCCTCTACATGGACGCCTTCGGGATCCGGCCCCAGCTGCGGAAGGCGGCCGACCGGCTCGCCCGGGCCGGCTACACCGTCCTGGTCCCCAACGTCTTCCACCGGCACGGCCGGGCCCCGGTGGTCGAGCTGCCCGACTTCATCGACCCGGCCGCACGCCCGGATCTCTTCGAACGCCTGGGCCCGATCCTGCGCTCGCTCACCCCCGAGGCGGCGATGCGCGACGCGGACGCCTATCTGAACTGGCTGGCGGAATGCCCCGCCGCCGCCGACGGACCGGTCGGCGTCACCGGGTACTGCATGGGAGCGGGCCTCGCCCTGCGCACCGCCGGAACGTACCCCGACCGGGTCGCCGCGGCGGCCGGTTTCCACGGCGGACGACTGGCCACCGAGTCCGACGACAGCCCCCACCTGCTCGCCGACCGGATCGAGGCGGAGCTGTACTTCGGCCACGCCGACCAGGACCCCTCGCTGCCGGCCGAGCAGATCGACCGTCTCGAAGAGGCGTTCACCGAGGCGGGCGTGCGCCACCGCTGCGAGGTCTACCCCGGCGCGCACCACGGATTCACCCAGGCGGACACCGCCGCGTACGACCGCGCCGCGGACGAACGCCACTGGGCCGCGCTGCTGGATCTCCTGGAACGCGCCATCGGATCGGCACACGCCTGAATCGCGGCCTTCGCGCCATGGACATACGGTCGGCAAGGGGCACGGCGTCGCGCCCCTTGCCGCTCGGGCGTCCCGCCTCCGCCCCGCCGACGAAGAGCAGGACGAGAGAGGAGGCCGCGATGACGGCCGAGAACACCCACACCGCCGCCCTCGGGCCCGGCAGCGCCCTGGACGAGGTCTTCGAGCTGGCCCAGCAGCTGCGCGTGGACTCCGTCCGCGCCAGCACCGCCGCCGGCTCCGGGCACCCGACCTCCAGTCTGTCCGCCGCCGATCTGATGGCCGTCCTCATGACCCGCCACCTGCGCTACGACTGGCAGAACCCGCGGAACCCCGCCAACGACCACCTGGTCTTCTCCAAGGGCCACGCCTCGCCCCTGCTGTACGCCATGTTCCTCGCCGCCGGCGCGATCGGCGAGGAGGAGCTGATGACCACCTACCGCCGCGCCGGCGCCCGTCTCCAGGGCCACCCCACCCCGGTCCTGCCCTGGGTGGACGCGGCCACCGGCTCCCTGGGGCAGGGCATCGCGTACGGCGTCGGCATCGCGCTCGCCGGGCGGGACCTGGAGCGCGAGCCCTACCGCGTCTGGGTGCTGTGCGGCGACAGCGAGACGACCGAGGGCTCGGTGTGGGAAGCCCTGGACAAGGCGGGCCGCCACCGGCTGGCCAACTTCGTCGCGATCATCGACGTGAACCGTCTCGGCCAGCGCGGTCCCACGGAGCTGGGCTGGGACACCGAGGCCTACGCCCGCCGCGTCGAGGCCTTCGGCTGCCGGGCCCTCGTCGTCGACGGCCACGACCTCGCGGCCGTGGACGAGGCCCTGACCACCGCGGGCGACGGACAGGCCCCCACCGTCGTCGTCGCCCGGACCGTCAAGGGCCAGGGCGTCTCGGAGGTCGCGGACGCCGAGGGCTGGCACGGCAAGCCGCTGCCCGAGGACCTCGCCGCGCGCGCCGTCGCCGAACTGGGCGGCGTCCGCCACCTCACCGTGCGGGGCCACCGGCCGCCCGCCGCCCCCGCCGTCGAGCCGGGCGTCCCCGTGCCGGTCGAACTGCCGAGGTTCCGGACGGGCGACAACGTCGCCACCCGCGTCGCCTTCGGCAAGGCGCTCGCCGCGGTCGGCGCCCGGCCCGACATCGTCGCCCTGGACGCCGAGGTGGGCAACTCCACCCACGCGGAGGACTTCGGCAAGGCCCATCCCGAGCGGTACTTCCAGACCTACATCGCCGAACAGCAGATGATCGCCACCGCGGTCGGCATGGCCGCGCGCGGCTACCGTCCCTACGCCACCACGTTCGCGGCCTTCCTCACCCGGGCGCACGACTTCATCCGCATGGCGGCCGTCTCCGAGATCTCCATGAGCCTGTGCGGAACCCACTGCGGCGTCGAGATCGGTGCGGACGGGCCCTCCCAGATGGGTCTGGAGGACCTCGCCATGATGCGGTCCGTCCACGGCTCCACCGTGCTCTACCCCAGCGACGCCACGTCCACCGCCGCCCTGACCGCGGCCATGGCCTACCTGGACGGCATCTCCTATCTGCGCACCACCCGGGGCGGCTACCCGGTGCTCTACGCGCCCGACGAGACGTTCCCCGTCGGCGGTTCCAAGACCCTGCGCACCACCCGGGGCGACCGGGTCACCCTGATCGGCGCCGGCGTCACCCTCCACGAATGCCTCGCCGCGGCCGATCTGCTGGCCGCCGACGGCATTCCCGTCCGCGTCGTCGACCTGTACTCCGTCAAGCCCCTGGACCTCGACACGATCGCCCGTGCCGCTCAGGAGACCGGCGCCCTCGTCGTCGCGGAGGACCACCATCCCGAGGGCGGCATCGGGGAGGCCGTACTGTCCGCGCTGGCCGGACAGCGGCTGGCCCCCGCGTTCGCCCATCTCGCCGTGCGCAATCTGCCCGGTTCCGGGACCACCGCCGAACTGCTCGACGCGGCGGGGATCTCCCGTGCCCACATCGCGCGGACCGCCCGGGAGCTCGCGGGCGGCTGAACCGGGCCTCGGGCGGCCGGGCCCGTGCGGGTGCGGATCCGCGTGGGGCGGGGAGCGGCCCGGGCCGGACCACGCCGACGCGGCGTCGGGGGAGCGCTCGTCCGGGCCGCCCCACGCGGATTTTCCTTGAAACGGCAACTGTATTTGCCGTTGTGCCGACGGGCGGAGCGGCATCGGGCCCGGACCTCCCCGGTGTCCGCAGACGGTGGGGCACGGACCTGCTGCACTGCCCGTACTGCCACGCGTACGAAGTCCGCGACCAGCCGTTCGCGGTGCTCGGCACCCACCCGGGGGCGGTGCACCAGGCGCTGCTGCTGCTGCGGTGGAGCGACGACGTCGTCCTCCTCCGGCACACCCTGGACCTGTCGGAGCCGGACCGGGAGCGGCTCGGCGGCGCGCGAACTGCCTGTCGTGGAGGGCGAGATGGCCCGGATCGTCGTCGACGAGGACCGGCTGCGCGGCATCGAGCTCGCCGACGGCCGCGTCGTGCCCCGTGCCGCCGCCTTCGCCTTCCCCCGGATTGTCCCGCGCGACGAACTGCTGGTCCGCCTCGGCTGCGAGCGGGACGCGTCCGGCCGGGTCGCCACCGACCGCTCCGGCCGTACCAGCCTGCCCGGCGTGTGGGCCGTCGGCAACGTCGTCGACCCCCGCGCCCAGGTCGTCACCGCGGCGGGCGCGGGTTCCGGCGCGGCCTTCGCCGTCGACGCCGATCTGCTGGAGGAGGACGTCGACCGTGCCGTCACACACCGTCGGGCCGCGACCGTCGTCCTCCGGTAGCACCGCAGGTGCGCCGCGGCGCACCCGGTTCCCTCGGGCCACTGTTCTCACGAAACTCACCCGGCACACGCGCCCCAAGTCGCTTATCGTCGGGGGAGGTTCCCGGCAGGGACGACGCAAGGCCGGGAAGAGGGCGACGACATGGAGGAAGACTGTGCGCTATCGCGCGCTGGGACGCAGCGGTGTGTCGGTGTCCGAGATCGGTTACGGCGCCTGGGGCATCGGGGAGTCCAGCTGGGTGGGGGCCACGGAGGACGAGTCCGTGCGCGCCCTGCACCGCGCCATCGACCTGGGGGTCGACTTCGTCGACACCGCCCGTGGTTACGGCGAGAGCGAACGGATCGTGGGCCGGGTGGTCCGCGAACGGGCCGGCGACGAGGTGCTCGTCGCCACCAAGGTGCCGCCCAGGAACCGGATGTGGCCGGCCCCCGAGGGCGTCGACCCGGCCGAGACGTTCCCCGGCGAGCACATCCGCGAGAGCCTGGAGACCAGTCTGCGCGCCGGTGGACTGGACTGCTTCGACGTCCTGCAGTTCCATGTCTGGAGCGACGACTGGATCGGCCGCGGCGACTGGCTGGAGACGATCGAGGCGCTCAAACAGGAGGGAAAGATTCGCCTGTTCGGGGTCTCCGTCAACGACCACCGGCCCGACACCGCGCTGGCGCTCGTCCGCAGCGACGCCGTGGACACCGTGCAGGTCATCTACAACGTCTTCGACCAGGCGCCCGCCGACGAGCTGCTGCCGGCCTGCGCGGAGCACGGCGTCGGCGTGATCGTCCGGGTGCCGCTCGACGAGGGCGGCCTGACCGGCCGGATCACCGCCGACACGACGTTCCCCGAAGGGGACTGGCGCCGCCGGTACTTCCGCGACGACCGCCCGGCGCAGGTCGAGCGGCGCGTGGACGCGATCGTCTCCGACCTCGGCATCGCGCCGGACGAGATCGCGGAGTACGCCCTGCGGTTCGTGCTGAGCTCGCCGGCCGTCTCCACCGTCATCCCCGGCATGCGCAGCGTGCGCAACGTCGAACGCAACACCGCCGTGAGCGACGGGGTTCCGCTCGACGCGAGCCGGCTGGACGTACTCGCCCGGCACCGGTGGCAGCGCAACTTCTACTCCTGAGCGCCGAGTTCGATGCCGAACGAGATGCGTGGCCCGCGCCGGCGTCCCGGGGCGGGCCACGTTCCGCCGCGCCGACGGGGCGCGGAGACCGACGACGAACCAGGCGGTGGAGCATGAACCAGCACGGGGACGGGCCGGCCGGCGGCCGGGCCCATTCGGCACGGGTGTACGACTGCATTCTGGGCGGCAAGGACCACTACGAGGTGGACCGTCTGGCGGCCGAGGCGTCGCTCAGGGCCTGGCCCGGACTGCGGACGAGCATGCTGGCGAACCGGGCGGCGATGCGCCGGATGGCGCACTGGCTGGCGGCGGACGCCGGGATGCGCCAGTTCCTCGACATCGGCACCGGCATCCCCACCGAGCCCAACCTGCATCAGGTCGTGCAACGCGTGGCCCCCGAGGCCCGGGTCGTCTACGTCGACAACGACCCGGTCGTCCTCGCGCACGCCGACGCGCTGATGCGCAGCACTCCCGAAGGCCGGACCGCGTACATCCAGAGCGACATGAACGCCCCCGGCCCCCTGCTGGCCGACCCCGTCCTCCATCGGACGCTCGATCTGGCGCGGCCCGTCGCGGTGACGGTCATCGCGATGCTGCAGTTCGTGGCGGACGCGCAGGGGCTGATCGAGACGCTGATGGAGCCGCTCGCGTCCGGGAGCCATCTGGCCCTCACCCTCGCGACCGCCGACCTCGCGCCGGGATCGGAGGCCCTCGCCCGCGAGTACTCCGAGCGCGGCATCCCCATGTACCTGCGAGACCGGGCGGAGGTCGAGCGGCTGTTCACCGGGCTCGACCTGGTGGACCCCGGTGTCGTGCCGATGACCTCCTGGCGGCCCCCAGCCGGTGACGAGCCGCCCGCCGCCACGACGAACATGTACGCCGGGGTGGCGCGCAAGCCCTGATCCCCGCGGCCGTCCGTCCTCGGCCCTGTCTTCGAACTGCCGTCGCACGACAGACGGCAGTTCGAAGACACCCCTAAGGGCTGCCCCCGTAATCCTTGGCGGGCGCGCGACGACGGCTGCGGCACCTCGCCGCGTTGTCGGAACGCCCACATACGTCCCGTATGCGGGCACCCCTCCGCCTTGCGATGCACCACATCCGACGCCGCGCGCTGATCCACCACGGATTACGGGACAGCCCTTAGCACGCCACGGCCTGCGTCCAGTCGGTCCGGCGCCCCTTCCCGGGCGCCGGACCTCTTTCCCGTGCGGCCCGCGTGCCCGCCCGCGCCGGACGGCGTGCCGCCCGAGTTCGCGGTCCGCAGGTCGCCGAAGGGCCGTTCCACGAGCCGCCTGTGGGCCGTTCCACTAGCCGCCGACAGACCGTTCCGCGGAATTGCTTCCGGAGTCGGCCGGAATGCATGTGTGCACGTCGGGCGAAAGGGATGCAGAAGCCTCGAATCCGCTTGGTATCGCTTCCCGTGTGCCGGAACCGGGAATGTGAAAAGTTTCGCCCGCGTCGGTCAAATGACAGGTACGGAATGTTCAACCTCTGACCAAGAATTCCCGGGGAGGGGGTGTGGAACCCGCCTCGGCGGGGCGGATTCCGAGGCCTTCCAACTGGGCTCATGACGGATGGTGCGTACATGATCACGTAGGGCGTCGGGTCGCCACGCCTCCTTCACGACTTCTCCGGGCGTACCGTCTCAACGGATTGTTGATCAAGCCAAAGCCTTCTGAATGCCGGGGGCTTGGCGAATTCGCCATGTCCTCGAAGGAGCAGGCATGCCCGCGGCGGAACAGAGGGTGCAGGCGAGGGAATGGTCCTCGTTCCGGGCCGGAATGATACCGATGCGCGGCATTTCTCAAGTGGCGCTCATCTCGAATTCATGGTCCGGTCTGCTGTTCGTCGTCGCGCTGTTCGTGGACGACTGGCGCCTCGGCGTCTACGGGCTGCTCGGCACGGCCTCGTCCACCGCCGCGGCGGCGCTGCTGGGCGCCGACCGCAGGGGGCTGGTCGACGGCTTGCAGGGCTACTGCGGCTGCCTGACCGGCATCGCGCTCGCGGTACGGCTCGGCGTCTCGTGGCAGACGGTCCTCCTGACCGTTCTCGGCGGGGCGGTCTGCGCGGTGCTCGGCGCGGCGGCCGGCCGGCTTCTCGGCCCGCTCGGACTGCCGGTGCTGACGGCCCCGTACTGTCTGGTCGCCGGGGTGCTGGTGGTGGCGCTGTCGAAGTCCCCGGTGACCGACGGCCCGAGCGTCCGCGTCCCGGGCTTCACCACGCTGACGCTCGCGGACGCCGGGCGGGCGCTCTGCAACAACATCGGACAGGTCTTCTACCTGGACAAGTGGTACGCGGGCTTGATCGTGCTGGCCGGACTGCTCCTCGCCTCCCGGGTCGCCGCCCTCGCGGCGGCCGGCGCCAGTGCGGCGGCCCTCCTCGGCGCCTGCGCGTCGGGGCTGCCCGCCGACCGGATCGTCGAGGGATTGTACGGCTACAACGGGGTGCTCTGCGCGATCGCGCTGGCCGCCGTCTTCCTGCCCCTCACCCTGTGGACCGCCGGGTACGCGGCGCTCGCCGCCGTGGCCGCGGTTCCCTTCTCCGCCGCCTGGGAGGCCTTCGCGCAGCCGTCGGGCGGATACCCCTTCACCTGGCCGTTCACCGTGACGACCTGGCTCTTCCTGGTGGCCGGCCCAGCCCTGGGCCGGCCCGGAATCTCGTTCGAGAAAGCAATGTGACGCCATGAACCTCTCACCGCGGGAAATCGACAAACTCCACGTCTACGTGGTCGCGGACCTGGCCCGCCGCCGACGGGACCGGGGAACGAAACTCAACTACAGCGAGGCGGCCGCCCTGATCACCGAGGCCGTCCTGGAGGCCGCCCGCGACGGCCGCACCGTCGCCGAGTGCATGGAGCTGGGCCGCGACGTCGTCTCCGCCGACGACGTGATGCCCGGCGTACGCGAGATGCTCGACGTCCTCCAGGTCGAGACCGCCTTCGTCGACGGGACGAAGCTGGTCACCTGCCACGACCCGATCCGGGCCTGAGCCACCGCGCCACCCGCGTCCGAGCCGCCCGACCCGCGTCGAACGCGACCGCGTCCGGGCCACGCGACCCACGTCCGAGACACCGAGGAGAGACACAGATGTCGGGCGGAGCCCACTACCTCTACGGCGACGAGCCCATAGAGATCAACGCCGACCGGGCCAGGACCACCCTCACCGTCGCCAACACCGGCGACCGGGCCGTCCAGATCGGCTCCCACTACCACTTCTTCGAGGTCAACCGCGCGCTGCGGTTCGACCGCGAGGCCGCCTACGGCATGCGCCTGGACATCCCCTCCGGCACCGCCGTCCGCTTCGAACCCGGTGACACCCGCGAGGTGCGGCTGTGCGCCTTCGCGGGAACCGGGCGGCTCGTCGGCTTCGCCGCACTCGTCGACGGCGGACTCTCCGCCCCCGACACCCGGCGCACCGCCCTCCGCCGCGCCGCGGAACTCGGCTTCATCCACCCCGACGGCGCCGACGCCACCGATCACGAGGAGGCGCAGAACTGATGGCGATCATCCCGCGCAGGCAGTACACGGACCTGTTCGGCCCCACCGTGGGCGACCGGTTCCACCTGGCCGACACCAATCTGGTCGTCGAGGTCGAGTACGACCACAACGTCGGCTCCTACGGGGAGGAGGCCGTCTACGGCGGCGGCAAGGCCATCCGCGACGGCATGGCCCAGGACCCGGCCGCGCTCAACCGCGAGGGCGCCCTGGACCTCGTCATCACCAACGTCGTGGTCCTCGACCCGGTGCTGGGCGTCGTCAAGGGCGACATCGGCGTCCGCGGCGGAACGATCGTCAAGGTCGGCAAGGCGGGCAACCCCCACCTGCAGAACGGTGTGGACCCCGAGCTCGTCATCGGCCCCGGCACCGAGGTGATCTCCGGCGAGCACCTCATCGCCACCGCCGGCGGCGTCGACACCCACATCCACTTCATCGCGCCCCAGCAGGCCCAGGAGGGCCTGTCCAACGGCATCACCACCTTCTTCGGCGGCGGGACCGGACCGACCGACGGCTCCAACGGCACCACCTGCACCCCCGGCCCCTGGAACATCCACCGGATGCTGGAGGCGGTGGAGGACCTGCCGGTCAACGTGGGTCTGCTGGGCAAGGGCAACGGCAGCCTGCCGCAGGCCCTGAACGAGCAGATCGAGGCCGGAGCCGCCGGACTCAAGGTGCACGAGGACTGGGGCGCCACCCCCGCCGCGATCGACACCGCGCTCCGCGTCGCCGACGAGCACGACGTCCAGATGGCCATCCACACGGACACCCTCAACGAGGGCGGCTTCTACGAGGACACCCTCTCCGCGATCGACGGCCGCACCATCCACACCTTCCACACCGAGGGCGCCGGCGGCGGCCACGCCCCCGACATCATCAAGGTGTCCGGCGAGGCCAACGTGCTGCCCGCCTCCACCAACCCGACCCTGCCCTACACGGTCAACTCGGTGGACGAACTGCTCGACATGGTGATGGTCTGTCACCACCTCTCGCGCGACATCCCCGAGGACGTGTCGTTCGCGGACAGCCGGGTGCGCGCCGAGACCATCGCCGCCGAGACCGTGCTGCACGACCTCGGCGTGATCAGCATCTTCTCCTCGGACTCCCAGGCCATGGGACGGGTCGGCGAGTCCTTCGCGCGTGCCTTCCAGACGGCGCACCACTGCAAGGAGACGCGCGGCCCGCTGGCGGAGGACAGCTCCCGCAACGACAACGCGCGCGTCCTGCGGTACCTGGCCAAGCTGACGATCAACCCCGCGCGGGCCGTCGGCGCCGCCGACGTGATCGGCTCCCTTGAGCCCGGCAAGCTCGCCGACATCGTGCTCTGGCCCATCCACTCCTTCGCCGCCAAGCCCAAGATGATCATCAAGGGCGGCATGGTCAACTGGGCGCAGATGGGCGACCCCAACGCCTCGCTCCCGACCCCGCAACCCGTGTACTACCGGCCGATGTTCGGCTCCCACGGCCGTGCCCGGCAGCGCACCTCGGTGACCTTCATGTCGCAGGCGTCCATCGCCGCGGGCGTCCCCGGCGAGCTGGGACTCCAGCGGCGCGTCGAACCGGTACGGCGCTGCCGCACCATCGGCAAGCAGCACATGGTGCGCAACGACGCGCTGCCGCGCATCGAGGTCGACCCGGAGACCTACAAGGTCACCGTGGACGGCGAGCCCGCCACCATCGAGCCGGCCGAGCGGCTCCCGCTCAACCACCTCTTCTACATCGTCTGACCGGCCCGGCCGGACGGACGGCGACGGCCGGACCGCCCACGGGCCCCTGGCACGAACGGAGACCCGGCGTGAACGACCCGATGCCGATCCGGTCCCTGCTGAGCGGACTCCAGCTCACCGACTCGGCCTTTCCCAGCGGCTACTACACCCTCTCCCACGGTCTGGAGGGCTTCCAGCAGGCCCGCGCGGTGACCCCGCGAGGCCTGCCGGACCTCCTGCACGACCTGCTGCGCCACAGCGCGGGGCCGTCCGACGCGACCGCCCTTGCCCTCGCCCACCGCTCGGTCACCGCCGACGACTGGGACGCGGTGGCGGCCGTGGAGGAGCGGCTGTACGCCACCAAACTGGGCCGTGAGGCCCGGCAGGCCGCCGTCCGCACCGGGCGGCAACTGCTGGACCTGGCCGCCGAGGTGTACGGCACGCCGCAGATCGAGCGGTACCGGG
Source organism: Streptomyces tyrfis (assembly GCF_037034285.1). Lineage (NCBI taxonomy): Bacteria > Bacillati > Actinomycetota > Actinomycetes > Kitasatosporales > Streptomycetaceae > Streptomyces > Streptomyces tyrfis. The sequence goes on from NZ_JBAGJZ010000012.1 coordinate 135,048, forward strand.
CCCTCCGTGCCGAGGGCGCGGTGCGCGGCTGCCAGCCGGTCGTCGCCGCCGTCGTCCACGCCGCCAACGGGCTGACCACTCGTCAAGCCGTTGCCTGCGAACTCTTCGCGTTCGCCTCGGGTTTCGCGGGAGCCGCCCTGAGACTGCGGCTGACCGACCACCGCCGGGCCCAGGTGCTGCTCCACCGGGCCGCCCCCGTGATCGAGGAGACCGTCGAGGCGGCCCTGCACCGGGAACTCCCGGACCTCGGGGGCTGGGTCCCGGTGGCGGACGTCATGGCGGGCCGTCACGAACGCGCCGAGGCACGGCTGTTCGCGAGCTGACGGCCGCGCCCGGGCCGCGCGCGCCGTCGCCGCGAGGCGCGGGCGCCGGCCCGCTGCTCCCATCGCCGGGGGCCGCGGCGGCTCCCCCTCCTCCCACCCGTACGAAGACACCACAGACAGGATCACCATGCACGACCCCATGCAGGCCAGGCACCACCAGCACGACCACGACGAGCTCGTCCGCCGTCCCCGGGACGGCGTCCTGCGCGTCGGAGTCGCCGGGCCGGTCGGCTCCGGCAAGACCGCGCTCATCGAGGCGCTCGTCCCCGTGCTGATCGGACGCGGCCGCACCCCCGCCGTCATCACGAACGACATCTACACCACCGAGGACGCCGCGCATGTGCGCCGGACCCTGGCCGGGGTCCTGGAGGCCGAGAAGATCGTCGGCGTGGAGACCGGGGCCTGCCCGCACACCGCCGTACGCGACGACCCGTCGATGAACCAGGCCGCCGCGGACGAACTCGTCGAACGCTTCCCCGAGGTGGACACCCTGCTCTTCGAGAGCGGCGGGGACAACCTCACCCTCACCTTCAGCCCGGCGCTAGTCGACCTCTTTCTGTTCGTGCTGGACACCGCCGAGGGCGACAAGATGCCGCGCAAGCGGGGCCCCGGCATCACCGAGTGCGAACTCCTCGTCATCAACAAGGTGGACATCGCCCCCTATGTGCGGTGCGACCTCGCCGTGATGGAGTCGGACGCGCACCGCGTCCGGGAGGGCAGGCCGGTGGTGCTGACCAACTCCCTCACCGGCGAGGGACTCGATGCCGTCGCCGACTTCCTCCTGTCCCACGAAGCCGCGCGGGAGGCGGCTTCCGCGTGACCGAGGCGCCCGCGCGGCTGGACCCCGCGCACTACGAACCCCCGCGGGTACCGGCCGAGCTGCTCGACCTGGCCGGCCCGCCCGACACACTGGCCGCCGGGCGCCCCGGCAAGGTCGGCCTGCTCGAACTGCGTTACGCGCGCGTGGGCGACCGCACCGAACTCGTCGACCGCTACCAGAAGTCGCCGTTGCAGATCATGCGGCCGCTGTACGTCGACCCGCTGCGGCCGGACCTGCCGGTGACGTATCTGATGTCGACCGGGGGCGGCATCGTGCAGGCCGACCGCAACCGGATCGACGTCGACTGCGGCCCCGGCACCGCGGTGCACCTGACCACGCAGGCCGCCACCAAGGTGCACCGGATGGAGTTCGACCACGCGACCCAGGCCGTCAACCTCACTGCGGGGGAGGGGAGTTACGTCGAGTACCTGCCCGACCCGCTGATCCCCTACCGGGACGCGCGCCTCTACCAGCACACCCGGGTGGACGTCCATCCCACCGCCACCGTGCTGCTGGGCGAGACGATCGCGGCCGGGCGGCTCGCCCGCGGCGAACGGCACGCCTACCGGCTGCTCTTCAGCGACCTGGAGATCCGGCAGACCGGCGGACCGCTCCTGGCGGTGGACACCGTACGCCTCGACACGCGGGGACCGGGCGGCGTCACCGGGCCGGCGGTCTTCGCCGGGCACGACCTGATGGCCACCCTGTACGCGGTCACCCCGCTCGCCCCGGCGGCCCGGGTCGCGGACGTCCTCCACGAGGCGCTCGCGGCCACGGGCCTGTCCTTCGGCGTGAGCACCCTGCCCGACGAGTGCGGGGCGTGGGTGCGGGTGGTCGGCAGTGACTCGCCCGCCGTCACCCGCGCGACGCGCGCCGCGTGGGACGCCGTACGGCGGTTGCTCATCGGGGTGCCGGCCCCCGACCTCCGGAAGACCTGACAGGAGGCGGGGGCGGGACGGCGACGGGAACGGACACGGCAGGACCGGGCCGTCAGACCTGGAGCTCGCCGTCCCGGACGACCACCCGCCCGCCGGACACCACGAGGCGCCGCCCCGGGGCGCGGACCAGGGCGTCCTGGACGTTCTCGGCGTCCATCAGCACGATGTCCGCGCGCGCCCCCGCGACGAGGTCGTGGACCCGGCGGTGGACGAAGCCGGCCGCACGGCGGGAGGACAGCTCCACCGCGTGGACGAGCTCCTCGTCGGTACGCAGACCGTGGAGCCGGGCGAAACCGAGCGCGACCCGCAGCAGGTCGCCGTCCCCGAACGGCGACCACAGGTCCCGGATCCCGTCGGTGCCCAGGCCGAGCGCGACGGAGCGGTCCCGCATCCCGCGCCAGGGGAGCGGCGCGGTGCGCGGCGGCGCCACCGTCGTCCAGGAGACGCCCGCCTCGGCGCAGCCGTCCAGCAGCGCCTCCTGCCGGGCCGCCGGAAGCTCCCCGAGGGCGAAGCCGTGCGAGACGGTCACCTTGTCGCGCAGCCCGGAACGCCGGGCCCGGTCGAGGATGAGTTCGAACTGGAACGCCCCGAGCTCCCCGCCGTCGTGCAGATGGATGTCGAGACCCACCCCGCGCCGCTCCGCGACCGCGAACAGGCCGTCGAGCTGGGCCACGGGATCACGGTCGATGGACGCCGGGTCGATGCCGCCGACGCTGGTCGCCCCGGCCTCGGCGGCCCGGTCGAGCAGGTCCAGCACCCCCGGGCGGCGGATCACGCCGTCCTGCGGGAACGCGACGATCTCCACCTCGATCGCACCGCCCAGGGCGTCCACCGCCTCGCGGACGGTCTCGATCCCGCGCAGCCCGACCCCGAGGTCGACGTCCACATGGCTGCGCACCGCGGTCGTGCCGTGCCGGAGGAACTCGCGGAGCACCGCGACCGTCGAATCCAGATTCGGGATACCGAGACCGTCGCGCCTGTCGCGCTCATGCGCGATGCGGCCCGAGGTCGTGGGCTCGCCGGCGTAGGGGACCCAGGGCTGACCCCACCAGCTCTTGTCCACGTGGGCGTGGGCGTTGATGAAGCCCGGCAGGGCCAGGAGTCCGCCTCCGTCCAGGCGTTCGCCGTGCTCCCCGTCGTCGCTCGCGCGGTCGGCGGGTGCGACGGAGATGATCCGGTCGCCGGACATCGTGATGTCCACGGGCTCCGCGCCCCAGGGGCGCACATTCGCCAGGGTCAGTTGGGTCATGCGCGGATGGTATGCCAAATCTCCCCGATCGGGGAGGGCGGCGAGCAGGTCAGACGCGCGGCTCGCCCTGCTCGGCGCGCTTCGCCCGCTCCTCCCGCTTCTCCTTGATGCGGACCGTCTCCTTGCGGACCTCCGCCTGGGTGGCGCGCTCGCGCCGGAGCCAGTCGGGGTTCTCCTTCTTCAGCTCCTCGATCTGCTCCGTGGTGAGGGCGTCGGTGACCCCGCCGCGGGCGAGCCCCGAGATGGACACGCCCAGCTTCGCGGCGACCACGGGCCGGGGGTGCGGGCCGTCGCGCCGCAGGTCGCGCAGCCACTCGGGCGGGTCGGACTGCAGTGCGTTCAGCTCGGTGCGCGAGACGGCGCCTTCCCGGAACGCGGCGGGGGTGGCCTCGAGATACACGCCCAGCTTCTTCGCCGCGGTGGCGGGCTTCATCGTCTGGGCGGTCTTGTGGGACGTCATGGGGTCCAGGGTATCGAGCGTGTGCACCGCCTCTGACCAGGGCCGGTAACCTGGCGGGGTGACCAGCTCGGAAGAAACCCCCTCGTTCCGGCTCGCCCACGTCCCCGGGGCGACGCCCGCCAAGTGGGTGAGGATCTGGAACGAGCGGCTGCCCGACGTCCCCCTCACTCTCGTCGCGGTACCGGCCGCGGAGGCGGCCGCCCTGCTGCGGGACGGCGGCGCCGACGCGGGACTGCTGCGGCTGCCGACCGACCGCACGGACCTCAGCGCCATCCCCCTCTACACCGAGACGACCGTCGTGGTGGTGCCGAAGGACCACGCCGTCGCGGCGGTCGAGGAGGTCTCCGCGGAGGACCTGGCGGACGACATCGTGCTGCACCCCCTCGACGACACCCTCGCCTGGGAACGTCTCCCCGGCAGGCCCGCGATCGAACGCCCCGCGACGACGGCGGACGCCGTCGAACTGGTCGCGGCCGGAGTCGGCCTCCTCGTGGTTCCGCAGTCGCTCGCCCGCCTGCACCACCGCAGGGACCTCACCTACCGGACGGTGACCGACGCACCCCAGTCGCGCGTCGCGCTGTCCTGGCCGGAGGACGAGACCACGGACCTGGTCGAGGACTTCATCGGCATCGTCCGGGGGCGGACCGTCAACAGCACCCGGGGCCGCCCCAAGGCCCCGCCGCAGCCGAAGGACGAGCGCCCCGGCACGGGCGGCGCGCGCCGCAAGCCCGCGGCCGGCGGAGCCTCGGGCAAGTCGGCCGGCCGCGGAACGGGCGGAGCCACCGGCCGGGCCGGGGGGAGAACGACGGGGAAGAGCCCGCGGGGCGGTTCCGGCTCCGGCGGCGCCAAGGGCGGCAGGCGCGGGAAGCCCCGCCGCCGGTCCTGAGCGCCGGAAGCGCGCGCCCTCCCGCCCGGCGGCCCCGGCGCCGAGCCCGGTCCGCGCCCCGGCTCAGCGCCCGGTCCGCACCCTCGGCTCCGGCACCACGCGCACGACGCCGTTCAGCAGATGGTCGACGAGGTCGCGCGAGGGCCGGTCCGTGAGGTTCGTCAGCAGCCGGGCCAGGGTGTTGAGCAGGAACGGCGACCCCATCACATGGCGGTTGAGGACCGGCTGGAACCCCGACCGGCTGAAGACGAGATCGGCGGCCGTGTTGCCGAGCCGGTAGTAGCGCCCCCAGCGGCGGTTCATCTCGACGGGGTAGCCCCGCAGCACCCGCTCCCTGCCGGGCCCCGGAGGCAGGGCGAGCGCGAGCGCGGCGGTCTCCGCCGCGACCTCCCCGGCCTCCATGGCCTGCCCGATCCCCTCGCCGTTCCAGGGGCTGATCATGCCTCCGGAATCGCCGACCAGGAGCAGGCCGCGGGTGTAGAGGGGGTGGCGGTTGAAGCCCAGCGGAAGGGCCGCGCTCCGGACGGGGCCCTCGGCGTTCTCCTCGCGCAGCCCCCACGCCTCCGGGGTGCGGGCCAGCCACCGGTCCAGCGCCGCACGCAGGTCGGCCGTGCCGTGCCGGCGGTGCGGCAGCGCGCCGAGGCCGACGTTGACCCGGCCGTCGCCCATCGGGAAGATCCAGCCGTAGCCGGGCAGATAGTGGTCGCTGTCCGGGAAGCGGAGGTCGGCCCAGAGCTCCAGGTACTCCTCCCGGGAGCGCTCCGGGCTGCGGTAGTAGCGGCGGGCGGCGGTGGCGATCTGCCTGCGCCGGTCCCGTTGCAGCCCCAGGGCCAGCGCCATCCGGGCCGAGGCGCCGTCGGCGGCGACGACGATCGGCGCGCGGTACGTCAGGGGTTTCTTCGTCCCGGCGACGGCGGCGGTGACGCCGGTGACGCGACCCGCCCGGTCGGTCGACGGCCCGGTCGCCTTCACCCCGGTGCGCAGCCGGGCCCCGGCCGACGCGGCGTGCCGGGCCAGGAGGTCGTCGAAGTCGTGCCGGCTGCGGGTGAGCCCGAAGTCCGGGTAGCGCCCCAGCGCCGGCCAGTCGATGTGCACCCGGTGCCTTCCGGCGACCCAGCGCATCCCGCGCGAACGCGTCCACCCCGGGGCCTTGATGTCGACGCCCATCCTGATGAGCTGGTGCACCGCGCGCGGCGTCAGACCGTCCCCGCACACCTTCTCCCGGGGGAAGCGGGACTTCTCCACGAGCAGGACGTCGATCCCCGCCCGGGCGAGGTGGTAGGCGGCCGCCGAACCCGCCGGACCCGCCCCGACCACGACGACCTGGGCCTCCTCGTCCGTGCCGTGAACGGGCTCTTCGTACGACGGAGACCGGTCTGTCGTTTCCCGCATGAGGACCCCTTCGTCTGTGTCCGGCCCGGCCGGCGCCGGACCGGGGGCGGCAGCCCCGGGCCTCATCATCGATCAAGGGACGCCGCCGCGGAACCGGGCCGCCCCCAGGGCGTGTCTTCACACGGCCGTCCACGAGGGAGCGGCCCGGCGCGCCGCCCACCGTGCGGTCTCGGCGCCGGCGCGCGGCCGGATCGCCGGCCGGGGCGCGCGGGCGGCCCGGAATCCGCGGGCCCGGCGGCTCAGTACGGCAGCGGGCGGCCCGAGGGGGTCCGGAGGTCGAGAGGGCGCGGCCGCGAAGGCGACTGCGGACGTCGGACGATCCTGATGCGGCCCACGGCCACCACCTCCACTCGGATACCGGTCGTATGCCCCGCGGATCGCTCCTCCATGCGGCCCGGCCGACTCCAACCGGGCGATCCGGCAAGGGAGTTGTGCGACAGGTCCGGAAAATGCCCCCGCCCGGCGCGTCGTGCCGGAGGGCGGCAAGCGGCAGGGCCCGTCTTCCCGTCGCACCGGGGACAGCGCGCGCACGCGCTCGCTATTCTCCCGCCATGAGCCATGAACATGGCACGCGAGGGGCGTCCGGCGCGGCTTCGCGGAGCGCCGGGTGACCGAGGGCGTGGGCCTCTCGCCGGACGCCCGCACCGCCGAGGCATGGCGGTCCTTCGGAACCCGGCTGCGCCAGTGGCGCAGGCGTGCCGGGCTCACCCAGGCCCAGGTCGGCGCCCGGGTCGGCTACGACCACACCGCCATCAGCAAGCTGGAGCACGGCGCCCGGAAGACACCGCTGCCGCTGGCCCGCAGGCTCGACGAACTGCTGACGGCGGGCGGCGACCTCCTCGACGCCTGCGAGGCGGCGGAGGCGGAGTCACCGGGCGGCGCCGGGGAGGAAACGTGCGCGCGCCGGGCGGCGACCGCCGCCCGCACCGGGCCCCCGCCCGGCGAGCCGGCCGGGGGCGACCTGCTCTCCATGCTGCCGCCGGACACCGAGCTGCCCGCGCGGCTGCCCGCCTACGGACTGATGTGCCCGGCGCACGGCCGTGACGGCTGCGCCGTGCCCGCGCTCGCCGACTGCGCCGCCCTGCACGCGGCCTTCTGCGCGCTCGGCCCGGCCGCCGTCGCCTGCCCGCCGCTGGACACCGACACCGTGCACGCCCTGACGGCGCTGCTCGCCTTCTGCCTGCGCGCCGACGAGGAGCGGGCCTGGCCCGGGGCGGCCGTCGTGATCGAGCGCACCCTGCACGCCATGCTCCGCTGGATGGTCCTGCCCGCGGCGCCGTACCAGCGCCGACTCGCGCCGCTGGCGGCCGAGTACGCGCAGTCGGCCGGCTGCCTGCGGCTGCTGAGGGGCCGCAATGCGACGGCGATGGCCTGGCTGGACCGGTCGCTGGGCTGGGCCGGTCTGGCCGGCCGCATCGGCACCGAGGTGGCCGCGCTCAGCGACATGAGCACCCTGGCGCGGCTGGAGGGCGACGGCCCGTCCGCGCTCTCCTACGGCGCCGCGATCCGGCAGGCCGCCACCGGCCGGCACTGGGCCGGAGTCATGAGCGACCTGTATCTGGCGCGCGGGCACGCGCTGCGCGGCGACGCGCGGCAGACCCTGGGGCACATCGACCGCGCCCGGTCGCAGCTGGACCGGGTCGGCGAGAGGGACGAGACGGAGGCGCCGTGGCTGTCCGTCGCCTCCGTGCGCCTGCGGGTGGAGTCCGGCGCCGCCGGCGCGCTGCGGGACCTCGCCGCCGCGACCGGGGACCGGCGGCTGGCGCTGCGGGCCGTCGGGGCCAGCCGGGACGCCCTGGAACTGCTGCCGGCCGGGATGCGCTCGGCGCGGGCGCTGCTCCTGGTGCGGATGGCGGACGCCCATGCCTGCGCCCAGGACCCGCAGGCGGCGATCGCCGTGGCGGGGCCCGTGCTGGACACCGTCGAGGTGAACGCGTCGACGCTGCTGGGCCGTGAACTGCGGGGCCTGCACAGCAGACTGGCCGCCGCGCGCGGCGAACGCCCCGAGACCGAGGAGTTCGCCCGCCGGCTGGCGGCCGCGGTCCGCTGAACCGGCGAGGGCGGGACGCGCACGCACGCGCCCCGCCCGGTGTGCCGTACCTTTTCGGTCAGCTCGCGTTCAGCGTGACGTCGTCGACGACGAAGCTCGTCTGCAGATAGGCGTCCTCACTGCTGGTGAACCCCAGGCTGACCGTCTGCCCGGCGAACGCGCCGACGTCGAAGGTCCGCTGGACGTAGGAGTTCGTCGCGTCCTGGTTGGAGTACGTGGCGAGCGTCCTGGCGCCCAGCTTGACGGTCAGCGTGTCGTAGGCGGGGGAGCCCGCCGACTCGTTGGTGTCGGTGCGCAGATGGAACGACAGCTGGTACGTCGAGCAGCCGGCCGGAATCGTCAGGGACTGCGCGAGGGTGTCGGTGTGGGTGGAGCCCCAGCCGCCGAGCCAGGCCATGTACGAGCCGCCGTGCGCGGGCTTCTCCGACGTCCGGTTGTTGATCACGCCGTCCGTCTGGGTCCATGGTGCGACGCCGTTCTCGAAGCCGCCGTTGACGACGGCCTGACTCGCCCGGCAACTGCCCCCGCCGCCACCGACGACCAGCGAGTACGTGGTGGTGTGGGCGGCCGTGCCGGTGCCGGTCACGGTGAGCGTGTACGTGCCGGGCGCGGTCTGGGCCCCGGCCGAGACGGTCATCGTCGACGACGAACCCGACTGCACGGAGGCCGGGGCGAACGAGACGGTGACCCCGCTCGGCGCGCCCGAGGCGGTCAGCCGCACCGTCTGGCCGGAGCCGCTGGTGGTGGCGGTCGACACCGTCGCGGTGACCGATCCGCCCGGCTGGACGTCGCCGGAGACCGGCTTCACCGAGACGGAGAAGTCGTCGGCGGGGGCGGTGCTGCCGACGGCGGTCTTCCACACCGTGTACGCGACGCCGTCGGCGCTGCGGTCGAGGGCGGTCGCGTTGATGTTGGCGGTGGTGTCGCAGGACTGGTGGTAGCAGGAGTCGTAGGAACGGCCCGCCGTGCCGCCCCACTTGGCAGCCTGCGCCGAGGTCTTGGTGGCGCTGGCGCCCGTGGCGTAGCCCGAGGTGGGGATGCCGCCCTGCTGGAAGGAGTAGTCGTCGGAACGGCCCTGGCCCTCGACGTTCTCCTCCGGCGCCAGGTTCAGCGAGTCCCAGTACTCCTTCATCGGGGCCGAGGCGGCGGAGTTGACGTTGTTGATGAAGTAGCCGGCGTTGGTCGAGGCGACCATGTCGAAGTTGTAGTAGCCCTTGACGGCGGCGCGCTGGGCGGCGGTGAGCTGGCCGACGTAGTACTTCGAGCCCTGCAGCCCCTGCTCCTCGCCGTTCCACCAGGCGAAGCGGACGTGCTTGGTCATCGCCGGGTTCGCCCTGGCCAGGGCGAGGGCGTTCTCCAGCAGGGTGGCGGAACCCGAACCGTTGTCGTTGATGCCGGGCCCCGCGGCGACGCCGTCCAGATGGGCGCCGAACATGACGGTCTGGTCGGAGGGGCCGCCCGGCCAGTCGGCGATCAGGTTGTTGCCCCGGTACGTGCAGCTGGTGCAGGTCTGCTCGCTGACGGTGTAGCCGGCCGCCTCCAGCTTGCCCCGCACATAGGCCACCGAAGCGGTGTAACCGGCGCTGCCCGCACGGCGGTTGCCGCCGTTCTGGGTGGCGATGGCGTTCAGCTGCGTCAGATGGGCCTGCACATTCGCGACGCTGATGTCGGGCGCGCCGCCGCCCGGACCGCCGCCGCCGTCCACCGTCAGGGTGTACTGCGCGGTGTGGCTCTGCGTCCCGTCACCCTTCACCGTGAAGGTGTACGCGCCCGGCGCGGCGGACGACGATGCGGACACCGTCATCGTCGAGGACGCCCCGGACTGCACCGAGGACGGGCTGAAGGAGGCGGTGACCCCGCTCGGCAGCCCGCTCGCCGACAGCTGCACCGGCTGGGCGTTCCCGGAGCTGACCGTGGTACGCACCGCGGCGGTCACCGACGCGCCCGGCTTCACCGACCCGGACGACGGGTCCAGGGACAGGGTGAAGTCGTTGTTGCCGGAGGACGTGCAGGTCGGGTCGCCGCTCTGCGCGGGGACGCTGACCGCGTCCCAGGCGGCCTTGGTGCGGTCGAACAGGACGCAGCTCGTGTCCAGGTTCTTGGCGGCGGTGAGGGTGGCCGTGCGGTAGCGCTTGTAGGTCATTCCGCTCGTCTTGAGCAGCATGCCGCCGTAGAAGACCTTGCCGGCGCTCTGGATGCCGACGCCGGTGACCGAGGAGCTGTTGCAGGTGGGGCTGGAGGGCTTGCCGCCGCCCGGGCTGGAGCCCTCGGCCAGCAGATAGAACCAGTGGTTCAGCGGACCGGCCGCCTTGTGCTCCTCGGTGTTGGGTATCGAGGCGCTGTAGCAGTTCGGGTCGCCGGTCTGCGACGGGTTGTACATGACCCGGATCGGGCCGTTGCCGACCAGGTTGACCTTCTCGCCGACGGTGTAGTCCGGGTCGTCGTACGGCGCCGGCTCGTTGGTGTACGCCTCGGTCAGGGCGCCCATGATGTCGCCGGTGGCCTCGCCCAGACCGGACTCGTTGTTCGCGCCGCCGGGGGTGTACTGGTCGATGCCGTGGCCGAACTCGTGGCCCACCACGTCCATCGCGCCGATCCACTGGTTGGCGTTGTTGTGTCCGATGGAGACCGAGGAGCCGTCCCAGTAGGCGTTGACGTCGTTCAGGCCGACCTTGACCGGCCAGCTGCGGCCGTTGCCGTCGTGCCCGTTGCGGCCGAGCCAGTCCTTGAGCATGTTCCACTCGTGCTGGGCCGCCCACATGACGTCGACGCAGCCGGTCTCCTTGCTGGAGGCGTTGCCGGTGCCCCAGGAGTCGGTCGACTTGCTGAAGACGCCGCCGGTGCTGTAGTCGGCACAGCTCAGACCGGGCCGGTTCGGATCGCGCAGCGAGTAGCTGCCGCCGGAGGCGGTGGTGTCGATGGTCAGCGGATTCGGGCCGTTCCACTGGCTGTTGCCGGTGCCGGCCTTGACGTCGTCGTAAGCGTCGAGGACCTTGCCGGTGCCCGCGTCGACGAAGACGTGCAGGCGGCTGGGCGCCTTGGCGGTGCGTCCGCCGAGCACCGTCTCCCAGGCCAGGCGCGGGGATCTGCCCGCGGCGCGCACCACCAGACGGTGCGACTCCACCCGGTCCACCGAGGCGAGCCGCCTGCGGGAGGTCGCCTCGGCCGCCGCGGCGGAGACGGTCGGGGTGGTCGGCACGTTGATCCGCTCGGGCAGGGCCGACTGGGCGCCGCGCACCCGGCCCTCGGAGTCGGCCACCACGACGGCGTCCCCGCCGACGACCGGCAGTCCGCGATAGGTGCGCTGATAGGCGACCGAGTACATGCCCTTGACCCAGGGGGTCACCATCTGGCGCTCGTATCGCTCGTCGGGTCCCTTCGCCAGGGTGTCGAGACCACTGGCGGCGGCCCGGTCGGCCGCCGACACCGCGGCCTGGAGCGCGGTCGGGGCGGGCGGGGACGGTTCGGCGGAAGCCGACTGGGCGCCGGTGGCGACCAGCATTCCGGCGAGGACGGCCAGGGTCGTCCCGGCCGTCAAGGGTCTGCGTTTCATCGAGGCTCCTTGAATCGGTGGGGGCCCCGATCACGGGCAGCGGCCCGCGTGACCGACCGCCTCGGCCGCCCGCGTCGCCGTCGTCCCTGATCGAGCGACCGAACACTCACATGTGGTCATGGTCGCGTCAACGAACTGCGGAGGTCTCCGGGAGACTTGGCAAGTTTGGTCAAGCGGCGATGGTGGGATCGCACAACTGCCCGCAGCGCGCGATCGGTTCACGTGCCGTCAGGAGGCGAGGAAAGCCGCGCCGGCGGCTCAGTCCTGCTCGTCGCCGCCGTCGTCCTGGCCGGCCCCGTTGTTCCCGTTGTTCGTGTCGCTCCCGCCGTCCTGGACGGGCCGGGACGGCTGCCCCGGCGCTCCGGGCGCGGTGTTCGCGCTGGGCTCGGTGTCCGGTGTGTCCCCCGCGCCGGAGTCGGGGGAGAACAGGGTCATGCCCAGATACACGGCCGCGATGAAGGCGACCGTGCCCGCGACGGCGCTGGCGACCCGGGGCCGGCGCCGGATCGCCTCCCGGGCCTTGGTGCTCCGCCGGGCGGGCGCGGCCGGGGCGGCCGAGCGCCGTCTGTGCCCGCCGCTCTGCGGCAGACGGTAGGTCGCCGGGCCCACGGCGGCGCCCGCGCCGCCGGACGTCGTGGTGGTGTCGAAAGCCGGAGCGGGAGCCGTGTACGGGACGGCGGCCGGCGGGGCGGGCGGCGGCGCGGCGTACATCGGCATCGGCTCCGGCTGCCCCCGCCACGCGTCGCCGTGGAACCAGTCCGCGACCTGCTGGGCGGTGGGCCGCTCCTCGGGCTGCTTGGCGAGCAGGCCGAGGAGGTAGGAGTCGAAGGCCGGGGGCAGGTCGACGCCGCGCTGCCGCAGCGGCACGGGCGGCGTGTCCACGTGCTGGTAGAGCGTGGCCGTCGCCGTGTCGGAGCGGAACGGCGGCTCGCCCAGCAGCAGTTGGTAGATCACGCAGCCCAGTGAGTACATGTCGGACGCCGCTCCGGCGGTACGGCCCAGGGCCCGCTCCGGGGCCAGGTAGAGGCTGGTGCCGACGATCTGCCCCGTGGTGGTCAGCGCGGCGGACGGGTCGTCGACGAACTGCGCGATCCCGAAGTCACCGATCTTGACAGACCCTTCGGCGTCCAGCATCAGGTTCCCGGGCTTGATGTCGCGGTGCACGATGCCCTGCCGGTGGGCGGCGGCCAGCCCCGCGGCCGCCTGGGCTGCGATCCGGGCGACCTGCTCGGCGCCGAGCCGTTCCTCGGCCGCCAGCAGACTGCCCAGACTCGTGCCCTCGACGAGCTCCATCACGAGGAAGAGACGGCCCTCCCAGGTACCGAAGTCGAACACGGCCACCAGATGAGGATGGCTCAGGCGGGCCGCCGTCTGCGCCTCCAGGCGGAACCGGGCGGTGGCGGACTCGTCCGCGTGGTCGCCCAGCAGCAGCTTCACGGCCACCGAGCGGCCGAGCACTTCGTCTTCGGCGCGCCACACCTCACCCATGCCGCCACGGCCGATGGGGGACGTCAAGCGGTACCGACCAGCTACCAGCACCTGTGCACCAATCTCGAATTGTGGGCCGCTCCGAATGCCACGGCGCGCCCCGACCGGGATCGGGGCGGGGTGGGGGGCACGCGGCATGATCAGGATATCGGCCCACCGGAGCGCGGCCGCACGCCCCGCACCCCCTGCCGGGGTCCGGGTGGTCTGCCCTGATTCCACGGATTTCGCCCGGCGGATCCCCCTCCCGCCCCGTCGGCCGGCGTTCCCTGCGGATTCCCGGGGGGCGGCGCCCGGCCCAACCGGCCCGCCCGCGCGGCGTCAGCGCCGCCCGGAGCCCTGCCCCGCGGCGGCGGACGGCCCCGGGCCGGCCGCCCGGCCCACCGACTCCACCAGCGGCAGCAGCCGGTGCGGCACCCGCTCGCGCAGGGCCACCTCGGTGCGGGTGCGCACCACGCCGGGCAGCTGGATCAGCCGCTGGATGACGTCCTCCAGATGCCCGTTGTCACGTGCCACCACCCGGGCCAGCAGATCTCCGCCGCCCGTGGTCGAGAACGCCTCGACGATCTCCGGCACCGCCGCGAGCGCCTCGCCGACCTCGTCCAAGTGCCCCTGGGTGACCTCCAGATGAACGAAGGCCAGCACCGGATGGCCCAGCGCGGCGGGGGACAGGACCGGCCCCGTGCCGGTGATCACACCGGTCCGCTCCAGCCGGTCGATACGCGCCTGGAGGGTGCCCCGCGCGACGGAGAGGATGCGCGCGTACTCGCGGACGCTGGTCCGCGGCCGCTCGATGAGCAACCGCAGGATGCGGGTGTCGAGGGCGTCCACCGCCATGTCCGTCGGCCTCCTCCGGGACGATCCGGCTGCGACTGTACCAATGGCCCGTCAGCGCCCGTGCCCGGACAGATCGGACGGCGCCCGGCCGCCCCCGTCATACCCCTAGTCCCCCGGGGCTACGAAACGGCTTCACGCCCCGGCGGGACGCCGACTACGAAGCGGCGTCCCTAGCTTCGGTACCGATGGCCTCCAGGCCGTCCGGTACGGAAGGAAACACACCACATGTCGTCCCAACCGCGCGTCTCCCGCCTGCGCCGCGGGGTGCTCGCCGCACTGGCGGCCGCCTCCGTGGCGCTGCCGGTCGCGGGAGCCGCCGGGCCCGCCGACGTGCCCGCACCGGCCCCGGCCGTCCGGGGCCCCTTGCGCACCGCCGGCCCCGGGGCCCTCGCCGAGCGCTACGCCGAGACCCGCGCGGACGTCCGGGCCGCCGAGCGGGCCGCCGCCGCCCACGGCGACCGCGGGCGGGCCGCCGCGCTGCGCGCCATGGCGGACCCGGGGCGCCGCCTCCTCTCCTTCGACGGCCGCGACGGGGGCCGCTTCACCGAGGTCTTCGGCGACCTCGCGCACGCGCGGCGGATCGCCGTGCTGGTCCCCGGGGCGGGCATCGACGTCGACCACCAGCGGCGGCTGCGCGACGGCGGCCGGGCCCTCGGCGAGGAACTCGGCGGCAGCTCGGCCGTCGTCGCCTGGCTCGGCTACCGCACCCCGGCGACGGCGAGCCCGGCCGCGCTGACCCCGGACCGCGCCGACGGGGCCGCGCCCGCACTGAGGGAACTCGTCGGCGAACTGCGCCGGATCGCACCCGGCGCCCGGACCACCCTGCTGTGCCACTCCTACGGCTCCGTCGTCTGCGCCAGGGCCGCGCACGGGCTGCGGGTCGCGGACATCGTCCTGTACGGAAGCCCCGGCACCGGCTACGCGAACGCCGCCGACCTGCGCACCCCGGCCACCGTCTGGGCGGGCCGGGGCGCCGACGACTGGATCGCCGACGTGCCCCATGTGAGGCTCCGACTGCCGTTCGCCGACATCGGCTTCGGCGCCGACCCGGTCGCGCCCGCGTTCGGCGCCCGGCCCTTCGCGGCGGGCGACGGCGGACACAGCGACTACCTGGCCCCCGGCTCCGTACCGCTGAGGAACATGGCGCGGATCGTCGCCGGAACGGTCCCCGCCCAGGCCCCCGGGGGAGGGCGTCATGGGTGACCTCGCCCGGCGGATCGACGCCGCCACCCCCGCCGGCCGCGACCGCGCCGTCGACGCGCTGCGCGCCCTCGCCATCCTCGGCGTGGTCCTCGGCCACTGGCTGGTCACCGCGCTGGTCGCCGACAGCGGCAGCCTGCACGGAGCCAGCCCCCTGCGGTACCTGCCCGGACTCGCCCCGGTCTCCTGGGTGTTCCAGACGCTGGCGGTGTTCTTCGTGGTCGGCGGGCAGGTCGCCGCACGCGGCCACGCGTCCGCCCGCGCCCGCGGGGAGAGCTACGGCCGGTGGCTGCGCGGGCGGCTGGCCCGGCTGCTGCGCCCGGTGACCGTCGTGCTGCCGGTATGGGCCATGGCGGCGGGAGCGATGCTCGTCCTCGGCGTCGACCAGGACACCGTGCTCACCCTCTGCCGGCTGGTGTGGTCACCGCTCTGGTTCCTGGCGGTCTTCGCGCTGCTCACGGCGGCGACCCCGCTGGTGGCGCGGGTGCATCCGCTCTGGCCGCTCGCCGCCGTCCTGATCGTCGACCTCTACCGGTTCGGCCTGGACGCGCCCGGCGGCCTCGGCACGGTCAACGTGGTGGCGGGCTGGCTGGTTCCGTACTGCCTGGGCGCGGCCCGGGCCCGGGGCGAACTCCTCGGCCGCCGGACCGGATGGACGTTGCTGCTGGGCGGGTCCGCCGCCACCGCCGCACTCGTCCTGTGGGCCGGCTATCCCGCGACCATGGTCGGCGTGCCCGGCCAGGCGATATCCAACCTCGATCCGCCGACCCTGGCCGCCGTCGCCTTCGGACTCGCCCAGTGCGGGGCGGCGCTGCTGCTCCTCGCGCCGTTGCGCCGGGTGCTGCGCCGCCCGGCGGTCTGGGCGGCGGTGGCGCTGGCGAACGTCTCCGCGATGACGATATTCCTGTGGCACCAGACCGCGATGATCGTGGTCACCGCGACCGGTCTGCTGCTGGGCGGCGGCCCCCTGCCCGGCCTGCACACCGTCCCCGACGGCCCCGACTGGGTCCTGGCCCGGCTGGCCTGGCTGCCCGCGTTCGCGGTGGCCCTGCTGATCTGCTGGGCGGCGTTCCGGGGCTGCGAGCGGGGACGGGCGCGGGGGAGGAGCGCCGTCGCCCGCGCGGGGCGTCCCGTGGCTCCGGCGGAGCCGCCCGCCCGGGACACCCCCTGAGGCGTGCGCAGCCGAGACGCGCGCCGCCGAACGGGGCAGGGCGGGGCTCCGGGGGACGGCGGTCCTCCCGGCTGGCCGCCGTGGAGTCCGCGGAGCCCGCAGGGCCCTTCGCGTCCTCCCCGTCTTCCGAACCCGTCCGCCGGGCCAGCGCCGGGCCTTCCGAGTCCGCCCGCCGGGCCGGCGGCGGACCGGGAGCGGGGGCCCGGTGCGCGGCCCACCCCAGGACGCCGGCCGACGGCGGCCCCGGCCCCGGTCGGTCCGTTGGCCCACTTCTGGTCCAGCCCGATGGCCGTTCGCTGGGCCAATGGCACAGTCGATCTCCGCTCGGTTGAGCCATGGGTTCCCGGGGTGCTGTGATGTACCCGTCGATGGCGCTGCGGATCTCCGCGGCGCCTTTTTCATGCCGGTGCGCCCGACGGCGCACGAAACGGGAGCCAGTGGTGCTGAAGAGGATGTTCGTCTCCCCGGACCCGGGCCGACTGCGGCTGCGCAGCGGACTCAGGGCCGTCCTCGGCATCGGACTCGCCGTCACCGTGTGCGGTCTGGCGGGCCATTCGCTCGTCGCGGCGATCACGGGCGGGCTCGCCGCGCTGCTCGCGCTGTTCACCGTGCTGGATCCCACGGTGCGCGGCCAGGCCGTCACCACCGCGCTGCTGCCCGTCGCGGGCTTCCCGGTGCTCGCGCTCGCCGCCGCCCTCCACGACCACCCGGTCGCGCGGGGTGCGGCGTTCCTCGCCGTCATGGGCCTCGGGGTGTACGCGCGGCGCTGGGGGCCGCGCGGTCACTCGCTGGGCGTCTTCGCGTTCATGGCCTTCTTCACCGCGCAGTTCCTCCACACCCTGCCGGGGCAGCTCCCCGAGCTGTACTCCGCCGTCGCGCTCTCCCTGCTCGCCTCGTCGGCCGTCCGCTTCGGCCTGTGGTGCTACGAGCGACGGCGGCCCGTCGCCGCACCGGCCCCGGCGCCCGGCCGGGGACTGGCCCGGGTCACCACCCGGCAGGCGCTCCAGGCGACGGTCGGCGGGGTGCTCGCGCTCGCGGCGGGGCAGCTGCTGTCCGAACAGCGCTGGTACTGGGCCGTCGGCGCGGCCTGGTGGGTCTTCGTCAACACCGCCTCGCGCGGCGAGACACTGGTACGCGGCTTCCGCAGGGTCCTCGGCACGCTGATCGGCCTCCCCGTCGGACTGGCCGTCGTCGTGCCGCTGCACGGGGCGGCCGTGCCCAGCGCGGTCGTCGTCGCCCTGGGGGTCTTCGGGATCTTCTACACCGCCCCGGTTTCGTACACCTGGATGATGCTCTCCGTGACGGTGATGGCCGGGGCGCTCTACGGCCTGCTCGGCGTGCTCGATCCGGCCCTGCTCCTGCTGCGGGTCACCGAGACCGCCGCCGGGGCGCTGGGCGCCGCGCTCGCGGTCCTGCTGATCCTGCCGGTCACCACGCACGCCACGACCGACGCCTGGATCCAGCGGGCCCTGCGCTGCGTGCACGCCTGCACCGCGGAGGCCGCGGCACGCCTGGCCGGCTCGGCGACCGCCGACCCCGCGCCCCGGATCGCGGAACTGGAGGCGCTCCTGGGCCGGGTGAGGACGTCGCTGGCGCCGCTGGTGCACCCGCTGAGCCCGCTGCGCGCCCGCCGGGCCAGGGCCCGGCAGGTGCTCGCCCTGCTCGACACGTGCGCCCGGGAGGTGCGCGGTCTCGCCTCCGTCGCCGCGGACCCGGAGGCGTCCCACGACGCCCGGCTCGCCGCCGCGTGCTGGCGTGTCGAGGCGTCCGTGGAGGCGCTGACCGCCCCGGACCCGGCACGGCGGGCGGACGTTCCCGGCGTCCCGTCGCCCGCCGCCGCGGCGGGGCCCGCCCTCGCCCATCTGCACGGCCTGGAACGGGCCCTGGCCGAACTCGCCGCGCCGCTGCGCAGCGCGCCCGGCGCGCCGCTCATCGGCGTGTGAGGGGCCGGCCCGGGATCGTACGGCCCGCCGCCATCCTGGTCTAGACCTAGACGGATCGGCTGCTAACGTCGTCCCAGCGAGATCGGAACGGCGCGCACGGCCGTGGTCGGCCGGCGGAGAGGGGCAGTCGGTGACAAGCGGTGCGAAGGGCGGCGGCGCGGGCCGGGCATACATCGGATCGTTCACCTCGGCGGGCGGGCTCGGCATCACCGCCGCCGCCGTGGACCCGGAGACCGGGACGCTGACCGCCCTCGGCTCGACGGACGCCGTCCCCGATCCCTCCTACCTCGCCGTCGGCGACGGACCGGGTCCGGACGCCGGAGTGCTCTACGCGGTCAGCGAGACCGAGCGGGGCGCGGCCGCCGCCCTCGACGTCACCGGCGACGCGCCGCGGACGATCGGCGCGATCCGCCCCGTGGACGGCGAGGGCCCGACCCATCTGGCGCTCGCCGCAGGACATCTGCTCACCGCCAACTACGGCTCCGGCAGCGTCACCGCTCTGTCCCTGCTGGCCGACGGCTCCGTCGGTCCCGTCCGCTCCGTGCTCCGGCACGAGGGCAGCGGCCCGGACTCCGACCGCCAGCGGGCCCCGCACGCCCACCAGGTGCTGCCCGATCCCTCGGGGGCCTGGGTGCTCAGCGTGGACCTCGGGACCGACTCCGTGCGGATCTGTGCGCTCGACGCCGCCGCCGGCACGCTGCGCCTGCACGGCGAGACGGCCCTGCGGCCGGGCACGGGCCCGCGTCACCTCGCCTTCCACCCCGGGGGCCGCCACGCCTACGTCCTGAACGAGCTCGAACCGACCGTCACCGTGTGCCGGTGGGACGCCGCCGCCGGCGTCCTGGAGCCGGTCGGGGAGACGGCCGTGCTGCCCGCGGGCGCCGAGGCCGACGACGACCTGGTGATCTACCCGTCCGAGGTGGTCGTCTCGCACGACGGCCGGTTCCTCTGGACCGCGAACCGGGGGCACGACAGCATCTCCGTCATCGCCCTCGGCCCGGACGGGGACGAGGCCAGGACCGTCACGACCATGGACTGCGACGGACGCTGGCCGCGCGACCTCGCGCTCGACCCCACCGGCCGGTGGCTGTACGCCGCCAACGAACGGTCCGGCAACGTCAGTTGGTTCGCCGTCGACCCGGAGACCGGGATCCCGCGCCGAGCCGGCTCGCTGGACGTCCCCGCCGCGTCCTGCGTGGTCTTCGCCTGACGGCCGATCCCGTCCACCGCGCCCGCACCGCACCAGCCCCGCTTACGGCCGATCGCCGGACCGGCCCGGCTCTCTCCGGGTCCGTCCGGCGATCGGCCGTGAGCGGCGGCCGTGCCGGGCAGGCCCGGCGCCGGCCCGGGTTCAGCGCACCGGGGCGCCCTGCGCCACGGCCGGCGTGATGCCGAGCGCCGTCATGTACATCGACAGCACGAGCTTGCCGATGGCCGGGTAGGCGCCGAGCGGCTCCGCCGTCGCGCAGCCCGCCTCCTTCGCGGCGAGGTCGAGCAGCCCCTCCGGCACCTCGGGGCCGACGAGGTACGGCGCCAGCGCGAGCTGCGCCGAGCCCGACTCCGTCAGCTGCTCGGCCACCGACGCCACGGAACCGTCCACGTCGAGGGCCGCGGCCATCACCGGGACCGCCAGCCGGGCCGCGAGCAGCATGCCGGTGATCCCGGCGGCCTGCACGGCCTCCTCGCCGCCCACCGTCGCCAGCACGATGCCGTCGGCGGCCGTCGCCACGGTGAACAGCCGGGCGCGGTCGGCACGGGCCAGACCGGCCTCGGACAGGCGGACGTGGAGCGCCTCGGCCAGCAGCGGGTGGGGGCCGAGCACGTCCGTCAGCTCCACCTGGGTGCCGCTGTCCATCACGGCCTGCCGTATCCGCCGGATCAGGGCGCTGTCCGGGCCCGCGAGCAGCGGCACCACGACGGCCGACGGCCCCTCCGGCTCGGCGACCTCACGGCCGGCGGCCCGCGCCTGCTCGAAGCGCGCGACCCGTTCCGCCGCGTTGTCGGCGAGGACCGAGGAGAGCCCGGGGAACTCCGCGTCGTCGCCGTCCAGATAGCCGATCCGGGCGTTCAGGCCCGGCAGCTCGGAACGGGCGATGCTGATCACTTCCTCGGCCAGCGCGCGCGTGGTCGGGGAAGGGGCACCGGGAACGGCGAGAACGAGCGCCGAGGCGCCCTCGGGTGCGACCACGGGCTCCGGGCGGCGGTGCCGTCCGGACTGGCGAGGTCGCGGCATACGTACAGGCAGGCCGGAAGCGGGCCCAGTGGGGGTGCTCATGGCGCCGCATGCTACTGGTTTCGGGTACCTCCCCGTTCGGGGAGGGCCCAGTCAGGCGTCATCTGTCCGCATTTATCCGATGCGGGTCCCAGCGGCCGACTGTCCTGCTCCCCGCCTTGCCCGCCCGAGGTCATTGCGCAGGCCCGTCGCCGGGCACGCACAGCAGAGTGGGATGACGGGGGAGCCGCAGATCCCCGTCGGCCAGCGCCCGGGCGACGGACAGGGCGCCGGTCAGCGGATCACCCGAACCGGGGACCGCCCGTGCCCGCGGGAGCTGCCGCGCCAACTCCTCGCGCAGCGGGGCGAGCAGCGCGTCGCCCATCCCGAACAGGCCGCCGGTCAGGGCCACTTCGCAGGGCTCGCCGTCGGCGCCGCTCGCCGGGCACACCGCCGCGGCCGCCGCCGCGATGTGCCCGGCGGCCTCGCGCAGGATGCTCGCGGCGACCGGGTCGTGCCCGGCGCACGCGGCGACCTCGGGGGCGAACGAGGCCAGCACGGCGGGCCGGTCGGAGCGCGGATACAGCAGCCCCGGCAGCTCCGGCGCGGGCCCGAACACCGCCTCCAGGCGGGCCAGCAGCGCGGCGGACCCGCCGCGACGCCCGTCGTGCGCGCGCATGGCCGCGTCGAGACCGGCCCGCCCGATCCAGGCGCCTCCGCCGCTGTCGCCCAGCAGGTGACCCCAGCCGTCGGCCCGGCGCCAGCGTGTCAGATCCGTGCCCAGCGCGATCAGGCCGGTGCCCGCCGCCACCACCGCGCCGGGGCGCTGCCCCACCGCACCGGCGTACGCGGTCACCGCGTCGGCGGCCAGGGCCAGCCGCCGTACCCCGAGCGCCCGTTCCAGGGCCGAGGGCAGCTCGGCGCGCAACTGCCCCCCGAGCGTGGCCATTCCGGCGGCGCCGATCGCGACCGCGGCGACTTCGGAGCCGGTGTCGGCGCCGTGCCGGTCCAGCAAGTCGCGGGCGACGGGCAGCAGTTGCTCCAGCAGGTGGTTCGCGTCGATTCCCGCCGGCCCGGTCCGCACCGGTTCGCCGAGGACCGCGGTGTCCAGCGCCCGGTCCGCGTGCGCGGCGCCCAGCGCCACCCGCAGCCCGGAACCGCCTGAGTCCACACCGAGCACGAAGGGCCCCGGCGCGCCCCGTCCGGCGGCCGTCCCCGTCGCCCCCGTCGCGGCGGAGGGCGTGCCCCCCGTCACGGCCGTCCCCCACGGGTACGGCGCACATCGCCGCCCTGCCGCGAACGTCTGCGTGACCCCATGGACCGGCTCCAGTGCGAGGAGGAATGACGGCGGCAGCCTATCCCGAGCCGCGGCCGGCGGAACCGGCCGTGCGGAAGATCACCGGGAGGCCGGGCGGGAAGGTGGATCGGAAGTCCGGGGGACCGGGGACGCGGGGGAGCCGGAAGCCCGGATCCCGGGGGCGAGGCGGGGCCGGGGCGGCGGCAGCGGGCGGTGGGGCGGCGAGGGATGCGCCGGTAGAGTGATGTTCCGTGGCACCACGACCCTTGAATGAAGTAGTCGAGCCCGGCTGGGCCGAGGCGCTGGCCCCCGTGGCCGGACGCATTGCCGCCATGGGCGATTTCCTCCGCGCGGAGATCGCGGCCGGCCGCACCTATCTGCCGGCCGGTGCGAACGTCCTGCGCGCGTTCCAGCAGCCCTTCGACGAGGTGCGCGTCCTGATCGTCGGTCAGGATCCCTACCCCACACCGGGAATGGCCGTGGGGCTGAGCTTCTCCGTGGCCCCCGAGGTGCGTCAGCTGCCCGGCAGCCTGGAGAACATCTTCCGGGAGCTCCACACCGACCTGGGGCTGCCGCGGCCGTCCAACGGCGATCTGACGCCCTGGACGCGTCAGGGCGTGCTGCTGCTGAACAGGGCCCTCACCACCGCGCCCCGCAAGCCGGCCGCGCACCGCGGCAAGGGCTGGGAGGAGGTCACCGAGCAGGCGATCCGGGCCCTGGCCGCGCGCGGCAAGCCCCTGGTCTCCGTGCTGTGGGGGCGCGATGCCCGCAACCTGCGGCCGTTCCTCGGCGACCTCCCGGCGATCGAGTCCGCGCATCCCTCGCCGATGTCGGCGGACCGCGGCTTCTTCGGCTCCCGCCCCTTCAGCCGCACCAACGAACTCCTGCTCCGCCAGGGCGCCCAGCCGGTGGACTGGCGGCTGCCCTAAGGGCTGTCCCGTAATCCGTGGTGGATCAGCGCGCGGCGTCAGATGTGGTGCATCGCAAGGCGGAGGGGCGCCCGCATACGGGACGTATGGGCGTTCCGACAACGCCGCGAGGCGCCGCAGCTGTCGTCGCACGCCCGCCAGGGATTACGGGACACCCCCTAGCCGCCGCCGGTGCGCCCCGTCGCCCACCGGCGGCGCCGGCCCGGGCCGTGGCCTCGGGCCGGCGCCGCCCGCCCGGTCAGGGGCGTCGGGCGCCGGGGATCACGGCGTGCCGCGCACGGTGCCGGTGAACACCGGCCCCTCGTGCGGCTCCCCTGCGCCGTCGTAGGCGACCAGCCGCATCCGCAGCGACTTCTCGGGCGCGCCCGGCCCGCGCGCGACGGTGGGGACGGACACCTCGACGCTCGTCCCGCCCGCGGGCACCACGGCGCCCAGATACGGGGCTTCCACCGCCTGGGAGAGCGGCCGGGCCGGGTCCGGGGCCTCGCCGAAGTTCTCCTTCAGCCAGTCCGCGTCCACGTCCAGGGTGGACAGCTCCGCCCCGTCGGTGACCGGCAGGATCTCAAAACTGGCCGTGTCCATGTCGACGTCCGCGGGCGTGGAGAGCGACAGCCGCCAGCGCAGGCTCTCACCGGCGGCGACACGGTCCGCGACCGGAGTCACCCCGAACGTGGGCATCGGGTCGTCGTTCCGCACGGTCAGCCCGCCGAGGTGGGAGCCGACGACCGCGCCGCCGACCGCCTTGGCGAACACCCTGTGCGTGACGTCGTACCCGAAGCGGGTGTTGCCGCGCACCGTGATCGGCACGTCCAGACGGGGCCCGCCCGGGCGCACGGTCACCGTCCGGTACCGGACCCGGTCCGTGCCGGGCTCGGCGACGAACAGCCGGACCCGGCCGCTGCCGTGTCCGGAGACCCGCACCGGGACGTGGTACGTCCGCACCCCGGAGTCGCCCTCGTCGACCGTCGCGCCGCCGATGTCGACGCGGGGCAGCGCGCCCGGGCGCACCGCCGGCAGGCCGGGCCGCCAGCCCCACGCGTCGATCAGCCACGCCTTCCCCGACCGGCTGCGCGGGGTCACCTCCAGGGTCTTCAGCCGCTTCAGATCCACCGCACCCCGGACGGCCGCGGACAGCGGCACCCGGACCTCGCGCGCCCAGTAGGACGCGGTCCGGCCGGTGCCGGGAAGCCCGTCGACCCGGGCCCGGCCGAGGACCGCCCGGCGGCCCGAGACATCGGTGACGGACACGTCCATCAGGGTGCCGGTGCTGTTCGGCGGCACGATCAGCCGCAGCGCCAGCGCCTCGGAACCGGCCAGCGAGACCGGGCGGGCGGGAGTCGCCCGCAGCGCGGCCCCCGGTTTCGACCAGCGCAGCGCGACCGCGTGGCGGCCGGGTTCCCGCGCGGTCTCCCACTCCGCGAAGTGCGGTGAGAAGCCCGGGACTTCGGGCGGCAGACAGGCTTTGGCCGGATCCGTGTGCACCTGCGCGCAGAGCCGGCCGCCCGTCACGGCGGCCGAGGAGTCCGGCAGGAAGACGGGTACGCGGTTCCCGCCGACCGCGTGGGTCAGGACGCGGGCGGGGCCGGCGGAGGGGGCACGCCGGCCCGATCCGTCCAGCAGCGGGCGCACGCGGTCGTCGCCGCCGATGAAGAGCCGGGCCGCCGCCGCGATGTACGTGGCGCCCGCCGCCTGCTGCTGACGGGCCGTCAGCCGCGTCTTCCGGCCGGGGCTGCACAGCCGGTCCGGGGTGCCCGTGTCCCAGAAGTCGTCGTCGGCGGGCGCCTCCGCCTGCCCCGGCGTCCACTCGCTGTTGAAGAAGTTGTGGTTGGCGCCGATCACATAGACCGAGCTGTGCAGGGCGGCGCCGCGGCCGACCCCGCGCGTGCCGTCGGCGTAGATCTGGCCCTGCAGGTCGGACACGTCACCGTCGCAGCCCGGCAGAACGGTCACGGACGGCACGTCGGGCGCCGGGTTCTGGCCGAACAGCGTGGGACCTATCAGCACGGTTCCCCGTATGCGCCAGCGCACCGGGCCCCGGTACCCGTCCTGGTCGGCGGGCGGCCGGTAGAGGCTGTCGAGAGCCGCCCGGTCGACGCCCTCGCCGCCCCGGGAATGGCCGACCAGCAGCACCCGGGACAGGTCGGCCGGCGCCGCCGCGCGCACGGCCGCGGGCGCCCGGGACCGCTGCACGGCCCAGTCCGCCCAGCGGGCGAGGTGCAGCCGGACCAGGGACGAGCGCGCCTGCGCGCCGCCGTCCTCAGCGGCGTCGTCCTGCGCGTTTATCCCGTTGGCGGAGATCGAGACGGTGACGTAGCCCTGGGAGGCCAGCAGCTTCTGGTCGGCGAGATAGCCGCGGTGGCTCGGTACCGGCCGCGTGCCCGCCTCGCAGGGCCAGGAGGCGTCCTGGCCGCCCTCGGCGTCGAAGCACGTGTAATGACGGCCGTGCAGGAACAGCGCGAGCGGCCGGCGCCCGGGCGCGCCCACCGGCGACACCACCACGGCGCGCATCTCCACCGGCTCGGCGAACCCGGGAAGCCGCACCGCCCGCTGCGTGTACTCGCCGCTCACCGTCCGGTAGCGGCCCGGTACACCGGGGTCGACCGCGTTCGCGGGCAGCGGGGCCGCCGGCCGGTCGGGAGCCGCGGCACGGCGGGCGTCCGCGGTCCGGTCGGACCCGGGCGCGTCGAGGCGGCGCCCGCCCGCCAGCACCCTCAGGTCCGTGATGGGGCCGTCGTGCGCGTCGCCGAGCTCCAGCCGGAACGTACGCCGGTCCCGTCCGGCCGCCGGCCGCCCGAGAAGGCGGTCCCCGGAGCGGAACTCGACCCGGGCGTCGCCCATCGGCACCGCGCGGGGCGCGGTCCAGACGAGCTGCCGGTGCGTGCCCGTGCCGGCGATCCGCCAACCGGCCGGAAGCGGACCGGCGGGCCCGCCCGGCGTCGCGTTCGACGCGGGGGCGGCGGACCGCGGGGGCGCGCCGGGCGGCTCCGGCGAGGCGTGCGCCGGCTCCGGCCATCCCATGGTGAGGGCGAGTAACGCCGTGGCGGCGGTCGCCACGCGTGAGACATGAATCAAGGTGGTCCTCCTGGTCATCTGCTCGGGGGAGCCCGGAGACCACCGGAACGATCTTCGGGTACCCCGCCCCGGGAGGACGGCGACCCGCACCCGTGGGTTGCCTCGCACCGCGCGGCGCGATGCAGATCATGGCCGGAAGAGGCGGATCCCGGACGGTCGTCGGCCGCCGTGATGCGGCGTCCCGCGGAGGCGGCCGCCCCGCTTCCGCCGACGACGGGGCGTACCGAAGACGGCGGGACGTCGTGTCGCCGGCCCGGGGCGCGGGGTCACCCGTCGATCACGGCCGCCCGCACGCAGAGCACGTCCGGGAGGTGCGAGGCGAGCCGCCGCCAGCTGTCCCCGTCGTCCGCGCTCGCGTACAGCTCGCCGTTGCGGTTGCCGAAGTACACCCCGGCCGGCCGTGCGTCGTCCGTGCACAGCGCGTCGCGCAGCACCGTGCCGTAGTGCGCCTCCTCGGGCAGCCCCGCCGAGAGCGGCTCCCAGGTGCGGCCCGCGTCGCCGGTGCGGAACACCCGGCAGCGACGCCCGGCCGGCACCCGGTCGGAGTCGGCGTCGATCGGGAAGACGTACGCGGTGTCCGCGCGGTCCGGGTGCGCGGCCATGGCGAAACCGAAGTCGGAGGGCAGGCCGCGGCCGATGTCCGTCCAGCCGGCCCCGGAGTCGTCGCTCCGGTACACGCCCCAGTGGTTCTGGAGGTAGAGGCGGTCGGGATCGACCGCGTCCCGGGCCACCTTGTGGACGCACTGACCGAACACCGGATGCTGATCGGGCAGGAAGACCGCCGACACGCCCTTGTTCGACGGGGCCCAGCTCGCCCCGCCGTCCGTGGTGCGGAAGACCCCGGCCGCGGACACCGCGACCGTCACGGACCGGGGGTCCCTCGGGTCCGTGAGAACGGTGTGCAGTCCCTCGCCGCCCGCGCCCGGCACCCACGCGGAACGCGTCGGATGCTCCCACAGGGGGCGATTCAGCTCGAAGGACTCCCCGCCGTCCCGGGAACGGAAGAGCGCGGCCGGCTCCGTCCCCGCGTACACGACGTCCGGCTCCTCGGGGCCCGCCGGGTGCAGCTGCCAGACCCGCTCCAGCGACGCACCGGTGAACTCGGGGAACTTCACGGCGGGCCGTCCGGGCTCGACCCAGGTGCGGCCCAGGTCGTCGGAGTGGAAGACGGACGGGCCCCAGTGCGCGCTGTCCCCGCCGGCCAGCAGCCGGGGCGTCGTCCGGCGGGTGTCGATCGCGACCGAGCCGACCGCCTGGGCCTTGAAGTGCGGGCCGTCGAACTCCCAGACGCCGCCGCGCCGCCGGCCGATGAAGAGCCCCTTGCGGGTGCCCACGGTGAGCAGTACGTCGGTCATGGCCGAACCTCCCGAAACGCCGTTGTGTTGGACAGGCGTCAGTCTGCCCCTCGACCACGGCGGAGGCCCGCAGGACGGCTCCCGGCGATCCGCGCCCCCGCCTCGCCGACGGGCGGGGCGAGATGCGGCGCGTCCCCCGGCGGCACGTCCGGCGTATACGGCCCGTCGTCCGCGCCGCCGGGGGCGGGCCGGACCAGGACCCGGGTGACGCTGCCGTCGTCCTCCACGACGTCCCGGACGTACCGGAACCCGAGCCGGTCCAGCAGCACCAGCGACGCGGTGTTCTCGGCGGCCACCGTCGCGTGCACCTCGGTGAGCCCGAGGGCGTCGTACCCGTACGAGGTCAGCGCCCGCGCGATCTCGGTGCCGAAGCCGCGCCCCCACGCCTCCGGGGCCAGGGCGTAGACGATCTCGTGGCCGGACACGTCCTGGGACGGCTTGATCTCGGCGTGCCCGATCAGGCGGCCGTCGTGCCACACCGCCCATACGTCGAAGAGCTCCTGGGCGTACACCTTGCTGAAGACGCGCTGGAACATGGCGCGGTCCTCGGCCTCGGTGCTGGGGCCGTCGCCCATCCACCGGGACACCCGGGTGTCCTGGAAGAGCTTGACGAAGGTCTCCTCGTCGGCGGGAGAGTAGGGCTCCAGCCGGAGCCTCTCGGTGTTCAGGGTGGGTGTCGCCATGGTGTGGGACGGTATCCGGGGCCGGTCCGGGCGGCAACGGGATTGATCAGCGGCGCGGGCCGGGCCGTGGCGCGGTGAACGGGAACGTCGGGCAGGAGGAGCACGGAGCGATGGCGAGTGGTGTCGAGGACGGTGAAGGGCGAGCCGCGACCCTGGAGGTGAGCGCGGCGGACGCGGAGGTCGGGATCCGGGTCGCGGCCCCCTCGGGGAGCCTCTCCCTGGTCTGCGCCCCCGCCCGTGCCCGGGAGCTGGCGGCGGAGCTCGTCCGGGCGGCGGAAGCCGCCGAGGCCGCGCCCGCGTCGCGGCCGGTCGAGGTCAGGGCGTGCGAGCTGCGACCGGGCGACGTGCGGGAGGGCGACCGGCTCATGACGGTGGAGAGCGTCAGGACCGCCGGAGACACCGTCCACGTCACCTGGAGATCGGGCGCGGGGCGCAGCTGGACCCAGGGGTACGACGCGGAGGCCGCCATCGTGCTCAGGCGGCGCGGCTGACGGGCCGCCCGGGGCGAGATCCGCGTCGGGGGAGTGCTCCACGTGTCCGCCGGCGGGGCCCCGGCGTCCGGAACGCCGCGGTACCGGTGGTGACGCCGGCGCCGGGGTCACGCGGCGGGCCTGGAGCTCCCGCCGGTCACCGCCGCCCACTCCACCAGCAGCCGCTGGTACTCCTTCTCGTCCTCCGGGGACAGGCGGCCGTTCGAGCGCTGCCACAGGTCACGGATCTCTTTGTTCACCACCGCGGCGGTACGCGTGGAGTCGGAGGGGGACGGAGAACGGGACATGCATACAGGCTAAGGCCCTGGTGTGAAAATCAGACCCATTGTGTGTCGGGGACATCTCTCACATGTCCCCTCGGGTGATCTCCGGCACCAGCCCGAGCCTCCGCAGCCCGTCGGGCCGCTCCTCCACCGGCAGATGGTGCACGAACCGCACGTCGCAGCCCAGCGCCGCCGCCCCGCCGTCCGCCCGGCGGTCGTCGCCGACCATCACCACATCCGCCGGATCCTGTCCCAGAAGTGTGCAGGCCGTGTGGAAGAGGCGCGTGTCCGGCTTCTGCACTCCGTGTTCGTACGACAGCACATAGGCGTCGATCAGCGGGTCCAGTCCGTGCGCCCGGAACACCGGCCGCAGATCCCAGCCGATGTTGCTGACCACACCGACGCGGACGCCGTTGTCGCGCAGCGCGCCGAGCACCTCCGCCGCGTCCGGATACGGCCGCCAGGCGGCGGACGTCCGCTGCCGTTCGTACAGTGCGTCGTACAGCCCCGGATCCGGGAGGTCCACCTGGCGGGCCAGGCCGGTGTACGCCTGCCGGTGGAGCTCCGCGCTCTCGTCCCGGGCGGCCCACAGCGCGGCGAGACGGCCGGGTACGCGGCGGGGCGGCGGTCCGCCCGGCAGCGCCCCGGCGGCCTCCAGCTCCCGCGCGCACCGCTCGAACTCCTCCTCGCCCATCGTCACCCCGCGCTCGGTGAGGGCCGCGCGCAGCCAGGACCGGACCGGCTCGATGCGGAAGAGCGTCCCGGAGAAGTCGAAGAGGACGGCCTTGATTCCCATGTCCGCGATCCTGGCCGATTCAGGGACGCCGGGACAAGGCCGCCTCCCCGTGCCGCTCGAACCGTTCGAAACCGGCGACGGCGAACCCGGCCAGCGCCGCCCCGAGCAGCCAGCCGCCCACCACGTCGCTCAGCCAGTGCACCCCCAGGTAGATCCGGGTGAAGCCGACCCCGACCACCGAGACCGCCGCCACCGCCAGGGCCGCCCGCCGCACCCGGCGGCCCGCGCCGCGGCGGCGCAGCAGCCACAGGAGCAGCACGCAGCTCACCGTCGCGGTCATCGCGTGACCGGACGGGAACGCCGCGTAGTGCGCGGAGTCCACCGGGTCCGGCCACCGCGGCCGCGGCCGGCCGACCGCGGACTTCAACGCCTGCTGCACGACGGCGGACAGCACGCCGGTCACGGCCAGCCACCCCGCGAGCACCCGCGCGCCGCGCCACCACAGCACCACCACGGCCGCCGCCACCAGGGCGCGCATGGTCCAGGGATCCCACACCCAGTCGGTCAGGATCCGGTTCGCGTGGACGAGGCCGGGTTCCACGACCGCTCTTCGATGCAGGGCCCGCGCGACGGTGCGGTCCAGAGCCATCAGCGGCGACCAGCGCACGGCGACCAGGACCAGCAGGGCCGCGGCGAGGCAGGCGCAGACCGAGGCCGCGCCGAACGGGGTGGCGAGGCGCCGCGCACGGGCCGGCCGGACGGGAGACGGGGGCGACATGAGGCGATCCTCGCGCAATGGCCCGGCCCCGGCTATCGCAGAGCGCTGAGCCCCGGAACGAAGGCCACCAGGAGCGGAACCACCGGCACCAGGGCGGCCGCCGCGGTCAGCTGGAGCCGACGGCCCGCCGTGAGCCGCTCCGCCGGGGTCAGCAGTCGGTTCACCCGCAGGGGCAGTTGGGCGTCGGACGTTCGGGACGGGCCGAACACCCCCCGGTCCTCGTTGAGTTCGACCAGCGCCAGGGCGGTCGTCAGCCGCCCGAACCGCTTCGACGCGACATCGTCCGCGGCCAGTTCGACCAGCCGGTGCATCTCGTCGCGGAAGGCCGCGAACACCGGCACCTGCGGGAATCCGGTGGCCAGCGCGTCGGAGCAGTGCAGCAGCCAGTCGTGCCGGGCCCTTGCGTGCCCCTGCTCATGGGCCAGCACCGCGTCCAGCTGACGCCCCTTCAGGCGGCTCAGCGCGGCGGTGGTGATGACCAGTTGGGGCGGCGACCCCGGAAGCCACCAGGCGTCGGGGCGGTCTCCCTCCAGCACCACGAGCCGTCCCCGGCCGGGCTCCTCGCCGGGCAACGGCGGGGAACGCACCAGCAGTTCGGCCCTGCGCCGCCGATGGCGCAGCCGGGCGCCGCGGATCTCCACGGCCAGCATCGCCGCCGTCCACACCCCGCCCAGCGCCAGCAGCACGGCCATGGCAGCGGACCACCGGCCGTGGCCGCCCAGCGCGTACGCCTCCACCACGGCCGGCGGGGCCGGGGCGAACACATGCCCGCGCACCGCCTGCCAGGCCGCGGCCGCGCTGAACGTCATGGACAGCGCGAAGGACAACAGCACCCCGGCCACCACGCACTGCCACACCCACAGCGCGACCACGGGCTCCCGCTCCGGCCAGCGGGCCCGCGCCATCAGGCGCGGGGTCACGACGGCGGCCAGTGCGCCGAGCAGCAGCAGCGCGAGGGAGACCAACATGGCGTCAGCCTATGAGCGTCGCGGTGTCCGCGGTACGGCCGCGCACGGCAAGTGACGTACACCACGGTTTGACCCGGCGCCGTCTCACACGGTGAGCAGCATCGCGAACATGGCGATCCCCATCGTCATCCGGCAGGCCAGGGCCAGTTCGGGCCGCGCGACCCAGCCGCCCCCGCCCGGCACCGGCTCGCCGCCCGCGTCTCCGGCCGTCGCGGCCACCGGTATCAACCGGGTGCCCGCCCGCAGCACATAGACCGCGTAGTAGACCAGCAGCAGCCCGGTCAGCAGGGGCACGCCCCCGGCCGTCGCCGCCATGCCGTGGTCCGTCCCTCCGGCGAGCCCGCCGTGCCCCCCGTGCGCGCCGTGGCCGCCCCCGGCGCCCGGGGCCATCGCCACCGCCATGTAGACCATCGCCGCCGACCCCACCAGATGGTGCAGATGGTGGCCGCCGCGCCGGGAGAACCACAACGCGCGCAACGAGGCCGCACCGAACAGCACCGCGTACACGCCCCAGGCCCACGCGGGCGGGGGCACGACGGCCGCGGGCACCGCCATGGCGGCCATGCCGAACCCCATCAGCGCCTCGGCGCGCGCCGCCCTGCGCCCCTCCCCGGTCTCGCCGCGCGCACGCAGCAGGCAGTACGCGCCCGTCAGCGCGCACAACGCCATCAGCAGCCAGCCGGACGTCGCCGGTCCGTGCACAACGCACCCCCCTGGACGTACGAGTTCGGTTCCCTGGGGCGATGCCCGGGCGCGGACCGTCGTACGCGGCGCACTGGAGTACAAGGGGAGCGCGCGGAGGGAGCGTTTCCCTCCGCGCGCTGGTGGCGTGCTGTGCCGTGCCGCGGTGTGCCGTGCCGTGCCACGGCGTTCGGGACGCCACGGCACACCGCGTCGCCCGGACCTGTCGCCCGGCTCTGCCGGTCAGCCGGTGGTGAGGGACTTGAAGGCCCGCGCCTGTTCCGTGATGGCACGCTCGGTGGGAAGCCGCTCCATGGAGGAGGCGCCGAAGAAACCGGCGATGCCCGTGGTGTGCTCCAGGACGTAGCGCGCGTCCTCGGGCTCGGCGATGGGGCCGCCGTGGCAGAGCACGATGATCTCGGGGTTGACGCGCTTGGCGGCGTCGTGCATCTCCTGCACGGCCGTCGCGGCCTCGTCCAGCGTCAGCGCGGTGGCGGCGCCGATGGACCCCTTGGTGGTCAGCCCGACGTGCGGGACCAGGACGTCCGCGCCGGCCCGCGCCATCTCGGCGGCCTGCTCGGGGTCGAAGACATAGGGGGCGGTGAGCAGATCGCGCTCGTGGGCCTGGCGGATCATGTCGATCTCCAGGCCGAAGCCCATGCCGGTCTCCTCAAGGTTCTCGCGGAACTTCCCGTCGTAGAGGCCGACCGTCGGGAAGTTCTGCACACCGGTGAAGCCCACGGCCTTCAGCTGGTCGAGGAAGTTGCCCATGATCCGGAACGGGTCGGTGCCGCACACCCCGGCCAGCACCGGGACGTCCCGCACCACGGGGAGGACCTCGCCGGCCATGTCCAGCACGATGGCGTTGGCGTCGCCGTAGGGCAGCAGGCCCGCCAGCGAGCCGCGGCCGGCCATCCGGTAGCGGCCGGAGTTGTAGATGATCAGGAGGTCGACGCCGCCGGCCTCCGCGCACTTGGCGGACAGGCCGGTGCCCGCGCCGGCGCCGATGACGGCCTTGCCGGCGGCGACCTGCGCGGTCAGACGGGCCAGGGCTTGGTTGCGGTCCATGGAAGGGCTCCCCTTCGGTCGGGTTCGGATTCGGGTTCGGGTGGGACTGGTCGGCTTCGTCCGGTCGGGCGTCCGGGCGGCGCCGGGGCCGTCGGGGCCCGGGGCTCAGGCGCCCGTGCTCCCGTGCGGGCCGGCGTGCGCCGTCGCCCGCGCGCGGTCGCCGATCAGCTGGTGGAGGCGGTCGGCGGCGGCCACGGCGAAGGCGGGGTCGTTCAGGTGCGCGTCCACCTCGCGCAGTTCGACGGCACTGCCCTCCAGGGCGGTGCGCAGGGCCGCCAGACCGGCCGCGTCGGCCTCCGGGTCCTGGAACGGCCCGCCCGGCGCGTCCACCGCAGAGACGCCGCCCGATGGCCACAGGACCGCCGTCGGGCCCTGTGCCGTGGCCAGCTTCCGCCCCATGAGCGCGCCGAGTTCCGCCATCTCGGCGGCGGTGGTGCGCATCAGGGTGACGGTCGGGTTGTGCACGAGGAGGCGCCGCCCGGAGAAGCGCTCCGGGACCGTCTCCCGGGCGCCGAAGTTGACCATGTCCAGCGCGCCCGGGGCTACGACCTGGGGGAGTGCCGCCCGGCCCGCCGCGGTCAGCCGGTCCGGCCCCGCGCTGAGCACGCCGCCGACCAGCTCGTCCGCGAGTTCGGTGGTGGTCAGGTCCAGGACGCCCGCGAGGAACCCGCCGGCCGCCAGCCTCTCCAGGGCCCGGCCGCCCGCCCCGGTGGCGTGGAAGACCAGGACCTCGTAGCCCAGCTCGTCCAGCCGCCGCCGGGCCGCGTCGACCGCGGGCGTCGTCACGCCGAACATGCTGGCCCCGATCAGCGGCCGCCCCTGCGGCCGCGGCCGGCTCAGGGTCCGCTCGTGACGGACGGCCATCCCGGCGGCGGCCGCCGCCGCGTTCTCCAGGATCAGCGCCGACACCGAGTTGATGCCCGCGATGTCCACCACGCTGTACATCATGGTGACGTCGCTGCTTCCCACGTACGGCGACACGTCCCCGCTCGCCATGGTGGACACCAGCAGCTTCGGAACACCGAGGGGAAGCGCCTGCATCGCCCGCGCGGCGATCGACGAGCCCCCGCTGCCGGCCACCGTCAGGACCGCGTGCAGCCGCCCCTCCCGGTGCAGATCGCCGACGACCAGCTCGGCCCCCTCGGCCATGGCGGTCACGGCCGCGCCCCGGTCCCCGGCGGCGCGCAGCGCGTCCAGGTCGTGCCCGGCCCGCCGCGCCACGGCGGCGGCGTCGACGTCGCCCGCGGGGGCGTCCCGCGGCGGCGGCATCACGCCCGCGTCGACGAGCACCACGTCGCAGCCCGACTCGCGGAGCCGCGCCGACAGCCACGCGTACTCCGCTCCCTTGGTGTCCAGTGTCCCCACGAGCACGACGGTCGCCATCTTCTGCTCCTTTGCAACGGCGTTCTCCCGATCATGTGCCGGTGGCCAAAGGGCGGCAAAGACCACTTGGCGGCAATTGGCCTGCGCCGGGCGATGATGAGTGCATGGACCGCATTCCTCCCACCCGTCTGTCGCGCCTGCTGACCGGATGGTCCAGGGGCGGCCCGGGGGCGCTCCCGCAGCTGCTCGCCGACGCCCTGCGGGAGCTGGCCCAGCGCGGGGACGTCGCGCCCGGCACCGTGCTGCCCTCGCAACGGGCCCTCGCGACGGCGCTGGGCGTCAGCCGCTCCACGGTGACGGCCGCGTACGGACTGCTGGAGGCCGGCGGCTGGCTGGAGAGCAGACAGGGCAGCGGCTCCCGGCTGCGGGGATCGGGCGGCGTCGGCGGACCGGCCACCGAGGGGCGGCTGGCCAGCTTCGGCGCCCGGGACGAGGGCATCGACCTGTCCAGCGGGGCGCTCGACGGCCTGCCCGAGGTCGCCGCCGCGGCGGGCTCCCTGACCGCCCGCGACCTCACCGCCGCGCTCGCCGACGACGGATACCTGCCGTACGGGCTGCCCGAGCTCCGCGAGGCCATCGCCGAGTACCACCGCTCGGCCGGTCTGCCGACCTCGCCCGAGCAGATCCTGGTCACCGCCGGATCCCAGCAGGCCGTCTGGCTGATCACCCAGGGACTCGTCGAGCCCGGGGACACCGTGATCGTCGAGGACCCGACCTACCGGGGCGCCCTCGAAGCCCTGCGGGCCCGCGGCGCGCGCCTGGTGCCGCTGCACGCGGACACCGCCCACGGCGACGCCGCCGCACTGGCCCGGCTGGCCGGGCACATCCGCCCGCGCCTGGTCTACCTCCAGCCGTCCGTGCACAACCCCACCGGGCGCGGCATGGACGAGCCCACCCGCCGCGCCTGGGCGTCCGTGCTCACCGAGCGGGGCCTGTACACCGTCGAGGACAACGCCTACGCGGAGCTCTCCCTCGGCGACGACGAGGCGCCCGTCTCCCTGGCCGGCCGGCTGCCCTCCGCCGGCACAGCCACCGTCGGCACCCTGTCGAAGCTCTTCTGGGGCGGCCTGCGGCTGGGCTGGATCCGGGCCTCCGCCACCGTCGTCCGCCGACTGGCCGACATCAAGAAGTCCGTCGACCTGTCCTGCCCGGTGATCGAGCAGATGCTGGCCGTGCGGCTGCTCCGGGAACTGCCCGAGGCCCGTGTACGGCGCCGTTCCCGGCTGCGGGAACGGCTCGCGGAGACCGAACGGCTGCTGCGCGCGCACCGGACCGGATGGCGGTGGGAGCGGCCCGCCGGAGGGTCCGCGCTCTGGGTGGAGATGCCCGGCACGGACGCCGAGGCCACCGCGCAGCTGGCCCGCCGCGCGGGCGTGCTGGTCGTGCCCGGGCCCGCCTTCTCCGCCGTGGACGGGTTCCGCCACCATCTGCGCCTCCCGTTCGCGGACGACGACGGCGACCTGGCGAGGGCCCTGCCCGTGCTGATCGACTGCGCCGAACGCAGCCGCGCCGCGCACTGACATCCGGTCCCCGCGCGCCGGCGCGTGCTCCCCGACCGGTGAAGCGCGGTCCCCGTCCGGTGAAGCGCGGTCCCCGACGGCCCGCCCTCAGGGGCGGTACCGCAGCGGATGGTCCGCCGGCACTTCCACCACGGCGATCCGGTGCCCGTCCGGATCCCTGATCCACATCTCGACGAGCCCCCACGGCTCGCGCACCGGCGGCCGGAGCACCTCGACGCCGCGGGCCGACACCTCCTCGTACGCGGCCCCGACGTCCGCGACCTGCAACCACAGCGCGAGACTCGGCTCCGGCGGTCCGTCCGCGCGCCCGGAGACCTCCAGGAAG
Source organism: Streptomyces tyrfis (assembly GCF_037034285.1). NCBI lineage: Bacteria > Bacillati > Actinomycetota > Actinomycetes > Kitasatosporales > Streptomycetaceae > Streptomyces > Streptomyces tyrfis. The sequence continues at coordinate 171,116 of NZ_JBAGJZ010000012.1, forward strand.
CCGCCGCCGAGGAAGTAGACCGTGCCCCGCTCGGGCCCGGTTCCGAACTCCCGGTACACCGGCAGCCCCAGGGAGCGCCCGTAGAAGACACGCGACCGTTCGGGATCGGTCGGACGCAGCAGGATCCGGCTGCTCAGCACATGAACCATGCACCGGACTCTAAGGGCCCGCCCGCCGTCCCCGGCGGGAGCGCGACGGCGGCCGCGTCACGGGCCGGCGGGCGTCCGGGTTACGCTGCTGCGGCACGATCGCAGTCGAGGAACGGAGACCCGCCGCCATGGACACCGCCCCCGCCCGGGAATCGGGACGGCTGACGTTCCGCGACGCGGCCGACGCCGACGTGCCCGCCCTCGTGGCGCTGGTCGAATCGGCGTACCGGGGGGACTCCAGCCGGGCCGGGTGGACCACCGAGGCGGACCTGCTCCAGGGGCAGCGGACCGACCCGGACGGCGTCCGCCGGATAGTCGAGGACGCGGGCAGCAGGGTGCTCGCGGTGGAGCGCGACGGGGAGCTCGTCGCCTGCTGCCAGCTCGAACGGCGCGGTGACGCCGCCTACTTCGGGATGTTCGCGGTCCGCCCCGACCTGCAGGGCGCCGGTCTCGGCAAGGTGGTCATCGCCGAGGCCGAACGCGCCGTCCGGCAGGACTGGGAGGCCTCCGAGATGCACATGACCGTGATCTCGGTGCGCGAGGAGCTCATCGCCTGGTACGAGCGGCGCGGGTACCGCCGTACGGGCAGGATGAGCCCGTTCCCGTACGGCGACGAGCGCTTCGGCATCCCGCAGCGCGACGACCTCGCGTTCGAGCTCCTGATCAAGGACCTGGGCCGGTCCGCGGGGTGATCAGGCGGTGAACCGGCCGGTGCGGCGGATCTCCGGGTAGTCCGTGGTGGCGCCGTCCAGCCGCAGGGCGCGCACCAGCCGCAGCTGGTCCTGGGTGTTGACCACCCAGCCGATGACCTTCAGCCCCTCGGCGTGCGCCCGCTCGACCACCTCCAGGGTGAGGCGGCGGATGTTCAGCGCCAGCGTCGCCGCGCCCACGGCCTTCGCCCGGCCGACCACGTCGCCGTCCCAGCGGCTCGCGATGAGCACGGTCCGCACCCCCGGCACCAGTCGAGCGATCTCGGCGACCGCCTCGTCGTGGAACGAGGAGACCTCGACCCGGTCGGCGAGGTCGCGCCGCACCATCACCTCGGCCAGCGCCCGGGCCGCGGCCGCGTCCTTGATCTCCGCCTGCAGGGGGGAGCGCACGGCGTCGAGCACCTCCTCGAAGACCGGCACCCGCTCGCCCTCCCCGGCGTCGAGTTCACGCAGCTCGGCGAGGGTCTTCGCGGCGATCGGACCGCTGCCGTCGGTGGTGCGGTCCACATCGGCGTCGTGCATGACGGCCAGCGCGCCGTCCTTGCTCAGATGCAGGTCCAGCTCGATCGCGTCCATCCCGGCGCGTTCCGCGCGGACGAACGACCGCAGGGTGTTCTCCGGCTCGACACCCATGACTCCGCGATGACCGATGGTGAGAAAAGACAAGGCGACTCGCTTCCTTCGACGGTGGTGCTCCGCGTGCCGCTCCTACCCAGGAGGCGCCGCGGCATCCCGGCGTCCCGACGGGCGGACGCCCGGTCGTCCGTCCTACCGTCCGGCGGCCGCGTCCGGCGCGCGCGTCATCCGTGCGTGGGCGCGCCCGGGCCCCGCCCGGCCGCTCCCCGGGGCCCGGGCCCGGCTTCGGGCCGTCGTCGCGCGGCGGGCGGCGGCCCGATGGGCGGGCCCTGGCGCGACTCAGTGGCCGATGTTCGCGGGTCAGGCTCGGCAGCGACGGAAGTAGTCGCTTCAACGGTTCCACGCAGGAAGAATCGCGGTGACTTTGCGAGGATGCAGGATAATTTACTGGAACCCACTTGTCCGGAGAAGCCGTGCATGGATACGGTTATTTGACGTGAGGTTCTCCTGTGGAGGAAGTGTTATGACGGAAATTCTTGTGCACGACGTCGCCACAGGTGGCATAGCTACGGAACGGCGAGTGGTCGACCACCCGGCCTGGCCCCTGCTCAAGGACGCCGTGGAGGAGATCCGTCCCTGGCAGTCGAAGGACGGTTCCGTCGACTTCGAGGCGGAGGGCGCCCCGTCCCGCGCGACCGCCGAGGCGGCGCTGGACCGCGTGGTCGCCGCGGTCGAGGAGCTGGCCCCGCTGCTTCCGCACGACGCCGCGTACCACCGCGCCCTCGTCGCCGACCTGCGCCGCTGGGCCGCCGACGGCTTCGGCGTGCCGGACTTCCTCGACTCCCTGCTCGCCTTCCAGCCGGCCCGGGGGCGCGCCGACGGCGTCCAGCACCTGGTCGTCTTCGCGATGTACACCCAAAACGGCAACCCGGACCGCAACCTCGAAGCGGTCGTGCTGCGGATGGTGTGGCCCGAGTGGCTGGCGGAGCTGGAGGCCACCCGTTACGACAACCCGCTCTTCTGCGGCATCACCTTCGAGGACTTCACCTCCGGCTACGACACCAACTCCGCGGTGCTCTTCCCGGAGACCGTCGCCGTCCGCGAGGCCCCCGAACGCTTCAGCTGGGGCGGGATCTTCTGCGACCGCGAGGCCGCCCGGTTCCGCCGGGTCACCGAGGCGGCGGTCGGCATCCTCGGCGTCGAACTGCCCGACGACATCCGTGAGATGGTCGCGGACCAGCGGCGCTGCGAGCAGGCGTTCGTGCTCTGGGACATGATCCACGACCGCACGCACAGCCACGGCGACCTGCCCTTCGACCCCTTCATGATCAAGCAGCGGCAGCCGTTCTGGATGTACGGACTGGAGGAGCTGCGCTGCGACCTCACCGCCTTCAAGGAGGCCGTGCGGCTGGAGGCCGACGGCGTCGCGCAGGGCCGCGACGTGCAGTACGCCGTGCTGTTCGACCGGATGTTCCGCTTCCCGGTCACCGGCGAGCGCGTCCGCAACTACGACGGCCTCGGCGGTCAGCTCCTCTTCGCCTACCTCCACCGGCACGACGTGATCCGCTGGACGGACAACACCCTGCGCATCGACTGGGAGCGCGCCCCGCAGATCACCAACCAGCTCTGCGCCGAGATCGAGAAGCTCTACCGGGACGGGATCGACCGCCCCAAGCTGGTGCACTGGTTCGCCGCGTACGAACTGGTCTCCGCCTACCTCGCCCCGCACCCCGGATCCCGCTGGGCGAAGGGTCCGGACGCACTGGACCTGTCGCTGCCGCCGCGTAAGCTCGTCGACGAGGTGCTTCCGGACGAGTTTCCCCTGAGCATGTTCTATGAGGCGCTCTCCAAGAAGCTGAAGAACGTGATCGCCTCGACCAAGGGGATCACCGCCGCGGATGCCGAGCGGGCAGCCGCGTGAGCGCCGGGTCTGAGGAGGCGGTGGCCATGAACGGAAACGGCAGGGGCGAGGGAAGCGGCGCCCTCGAAGGCGCCGTGGTCGCGGTCGCCGGGGCGGCCGGTCCGGCCGGCCGGGCCACGCTGCTGCGGCTCGCGGAGGCCGGCGCGACCGTCGTCGCCTCCGACGCGGACGCGGCCCGCCTGGCCGAGGCGGTGGACGCCGCGCGTTACGCCCACGGCGGCGCGACCGTCACGGGCGACACGGTGGACCTGCTCGACCTCGCGGCCACCCGCGACTGGGCGGACAAGACGGAGAAGGAGTTCGGCCGGATCGACGGCCTGGTCCACCTCGTCGGCGGATGGCGCGGCAGCGCCGGCTTCGCGCAGACGGACCTCGCCGACTGGAACCTGCTGGAGAAGCTGCTGATCCGCACGGTCCAGCACACCTCGCTGGCCTTCCAGGAGGGGCTGCAGCGCAGCGACCGCGGCCGCTACGTGCTGATCAGCGCCGCCGGGGCGAGCAAGCCCACCGCGGGGAACGCGGCCTACGCCGCGTCGAAGGCGGCGGCCGAGGCGTGGACGCTCGCCCTCGCCGACGCCTTCCGCAAGGCGGGGGGTGACGAGGGGCCCAGGACCGCGGCTGCGATCCTGGTCGTCAAGGCTCTGGTGCACGACGCCATGCGCGCCGAGCGCCCGAATGCGAAATTCGCGGGCTTCACCGACGTCAAGGACCTGGCCGAGGCCATCGCCGGCGTCTGGGACCGGCCCGCCCCGGAAGTGAACGGAAAGCGCCTGTGGCTGACCCCGCAACCGTGAGGACCGCCGCGCGACGGCACCACGACCCGCAGGTGCGCGGCTTCGCCAGTGACAACTACGCGGGCGCGCACCCGGAGATCCTCGCGGCCATCGCCCTCGCCAACGGCGGTCACCAGATCGCCTACGGCGAGGACGCCTACACCGAACACCTCCAGCGCGTCATGCACAGTCACTTCGGCCCCACCGCCGAAGCCTTCCCGGTCTTCAACGGAACGGGCGCCAACGTCGTGTCCCTTCAGGCGATGACCGACCGCTGGGGCGCGGTGATCTGCGCCGAGTCCGCCCACATCAACGTCGACGAGGGCGGCGCCCCGGAGCGGGTGGGCGGCCTCAAGCTGCTCACCGTGCCCACCCCGGACGGCAAGCTCACCCCCGAGCTCATCGACCGGCAGGCGTACGGCTGGGACGACGAGCACCGCGCCATGCCGCAGGTCGTCTCGATCACCCAGAACACCGAACTGGGCACGGTCTACACCCCCGACGAGATCCGCGCCATCTGCGACCACGCCCACGGCCACGGCATGAAGGTCCACCTGGACGGGTCCCGGATAGCCAACGCCGCGGCGTCGCTGGACGTGCCGATGCGCACGTTCACCAACACCGTCGGCGTCGACGTCCTGTCCCTCGGCGGCACCAAGAACGGCGCGCTCTACGGCGAGGCCGTGGTCGTCCTGAACCCGGACGCCGTCCGCGCGATGAAGCACCTGCGCAAGCTGTCGATGCAGCTGGCCTCCAAGATGCGCTTCGTCTCCGTGCAGTTGGAGGCGCTGCTCGCCGGGGACCTCTGGCTGCGCAACGCCCGGCACGCCAACGGCATGGCCAGGCGGCTCGCGGACGGGGTGCGCGCGGTGGACGGAGTGGAGATCCTCCACCCCGTCCAGGCCAACGCCGTCTTCGCCCGGCTGCCGCACGCGGTGACCGAGCGGTTGCAGAAGCGCTTCCGCTTCTACTTCTGGGACGAGGCCGCCGGGGACGTCCGCTGGATGTGCGCCTTCGACACCACGGAGGAGGACGTCGACGCGTTCGTCCTCGCGCTCAAGGAGGAGATGGCCAGGTGACGTCGGCCCGGCCGACGGGCGACCATCTCGCATAGATATGCGGCCGACCGGAAAGTCATTGACTCCGGTCGGCCGTCTGTCTACGCTCGGCGGTCATGCAGCTGATCCAGCAGGAGCCGGAACTCTCCGCGTACCTCGCCGCCGACGAGGCCATCGACTCATGAGCACCCGTTGGTGCGGAAAACGGTCGCGGACCTCGGCGGCGGCACCTCGGACGCATACGCATACGCGGAAGCCGCCTACACCTTCATGCGCGACGCCGTCGCGCACTCCGCCGACGCGGGCGAGAAGGACGTCACCTGGCGCGCCTCCGACGTCCTCGCGGCGCGCCACGGCGTCTGCCACGCCAAGTCCCACGCCCTGGCCGCCCTTCTGCGCGCGGCCGGCATCCCCACCGCCCTCTGCTACCAGCGGCTCGCCGGTGACGACGGGGGACCCGGCCCCGTGCACGGGCTCGTCGCGGTCCGGCTGCCGGGCCGCGACCGCTGGGACCGCCAGGACGCCCGGGGCAACAAGCCCGGGGTGGACGCCCGTTTCTCGCTCGACGCCGAACGGCTGGCCTGGCCCGTCCGGCCGGAGTTCCACGAGACGGACTACCCCCTGCTCCACGCGGCGCCGCACCCGGCGGTGCTGAGCGGTCTGCGGTCCGCCCGGGACCGCCCGGACCTGTGGCGCACGCTTCCCACGGAGCTCTGACCTCCCCTCGGCCGCCGCGACGCACGGCCGGGAGGGCGCCCCGGCGCCCCGGCGCCCCGGCGCCGGGGCGGATCGCGGCCGTCGGTCCGGAGTGACGTTTCGGCGCGGGGCGCGGCCCGGCGGCGTCAGCCCCGTGCGCGCACCTCGTCCGGCGTCGGAGCCGTGCCGCCGAGATGCGCGGGGACCCACCAGGTGTCGCCCGCGTCCTTGGGACGCACGGGGTAGGCGCGCTGGGCGGCTTCGAGGAGCTCCTGCACCCGCTCCCGCAGCCGCCGGGTGATGGCGCCCGCGTACTGGTCGCCCGGCGCCTCCACCGCCTCGCCCACCCGGATCGTCACGGGCAGGTGCTGACGCCTGAAGTTGCGCGGACGCCCCTTGGTCCACAGCCGCTGCGTCCCCCACACCGCCGCCGGGATCAGCGGCACCCCGGCCTCCTGGGCGAGCCGGGCGGCCCCCGACTTGAAGCCCTTCAGCGTGAACGACTCCGAGATGGTGGCCTCGGGGAAGACGCCGACGATCTCGCCGGAGCGCAGGGACGCGAGCGCGTGGGCGTAGGCCTTCTCGCCCTGCTTGCGATCGACGGGGATGTGCTTCATCCCCCGCATCAGCGGCCCGGAGACCTTGTGCCGGAAGACCGACTCCTTCGCCATGAAGCGGACCAGGCGCTTCTGCGGCAGCGCGGCGAGCCCGGTGAAGACGAAGTCCAGATAGCTGATGTGATTGCTGACCAGCACAGCGCCACCGGTCTTCGGGATGTGCTCCGAACCCCGAGCGTCGATCTTCAGGTCCAGCGCCTTGAAAAGCGTGCGAGCGGCACCGATGACCGGCCGATAGACGAGTTCTGCCATCTCTGGGAAGACCCCTTCCTCAGCGCCTGGGAAGGGTTCTCCCGGCGGAAGTTACGCAGCCGTAGGTTTGCGGCATCGGGCCGATCGTGCCCCATGCGCGACCCGGTGGCCAGTCCCCCGGGGCCCGGGACACGAGATTCTCGTCACGTGCGGCCGACCGGGAATGTTCCGCCGCTCCACGGCGCTGACCTCCTGCGGAGTGGTGTGACGGGAGGTCGAGGGTGGACGGTCGGGCACGGGCGAGGACGCTGGACGCGGCCCAACTCGGTGCGGAACTCGGGGAAAGGGCGACCCTGGTGCAGTTCTCCACCGCCTTCTGCCAGCCCTGCCGGGCCACGCGCCGCGTGCTCGCGGAGGTGGCGCGGATGGTGGACGGCGTGGCGCATGTCGAGATCGACGCCGAGGCGCATCTCACTCTCGTGCGGGAGCTGGAGATCGACCGGACGCCGACCGTGCTGGTCCTCGACGCGACCGGCCGGATCGTCCGCCGGGCCGTCGGGCAGCCCCGCACCGCGGACGTCGTCGCGGCGCTCGGCCGGGCGATGTGACGGACCGTGACGCATCTCCCAGATCGCGGGACGCACTTGACCGGGCCCGTCCCGTATCGTCAGTCTGACGCCATGCTGGTGGAACTCCTTCTCTACGGCCGGGTCCACGTGGACCTCGCCCGCAACGCGAGCGCGCGCTGTCCGGGTGCCTGAGCGCCCACGACACCCCGTACGCCTCTTCGCGGAAGGACATCTCCATGACGGCTTCACCCGAGCTCGGCACCGCTCGTACGGCATCTCCGGGCCTTCTCCGCTCGGTCTTCCGGCGGCACGCCGCCGGGGTCGCGGTGATCACGGCCGCCACCGACCGGCCGGCCGGCTTCACCGCCACCTCCCTCAACTCCGTCGCCGCCGAGCCCCCGCTGATCTCGTTCGGCGTGGGAACCTCGTCCTCCAGCTGGCCGGTCGTCTCCGAGGCGGAGCACGTCGGCGTCCACATACTCGGCGAGCACCAGGAGGAGCTGGCCGCCACCTTCGCCCGCAGCGGGGCCGACCGGTTCGGCCCGGCCACCGCCTGGCGCAGCGGGCCCGGGGGAGTGCCGGTGCTCGACGGCGTGCTGGCCTGGCTGGTCTGCCGGGTGGTGGCCCGGATCCCGGCGGGCGACCACCGGATCGTGATCGCGGAGGCCGTGGCCGGGGACCCGGCCGGCGGCGGGCGTCCGCTCCTCTACCACCAGGGCCGTTTCAACGCGCTGCGGGACTGAGCGCGCATCCGGGGCGCACGCGGGGACGGCCCGGCGGCGCACGCGAGGAGACCTCCGCCACGCACGGGGGAAGGGCCCCGCGGCGTACACGGATGGGCGCGGGCGGCGCGTACGGGGGAGTGCCGCCCGGCGCGCCGGGTGCCGGGCGTCGGCCAGATCACAGATTCCGGCGCTCGCGCACACGTGACCCGTTGGCTACTGGCTAGTAATGTTTTCTTCGGGGCGTGGTCCGCCTCGCCCGGAAACCGCACCATCAGGCGCCTATGCTGCGTGCAACGAGGCAGCCCGGAAAAGACGATGCA
>NZ_JBAGJZ010000013.1:0-179383 GCF_037034285.1 Streptomyces tyrfis
GCGGCCGTGGGGGGCGCGGGGGCCGGGGGGCCCCCCCCCCCACGCCCCGCGTTCACGCCGCCTCGTACGCGAGCACGTCCTCCAGTTCCTGGAGCAGCCGGCGCTTCGGCCGGGCGCCGACCATCGACTTCACCGGCTCACCGGACCGGAACACCATCAGGGTCGGCATCGACAGCACCGCGTACCGGCCGGCGACGCCCGGGTTGCGGTCGACGTCGATCTGGACCACCTTGAGGCGTCCGGTCTCCTCGGCGGCGACGGCGGCGAGCACCGGGGCCAGCTGACGGCAGGGACCGCACCAGTCGGCGGTGAACTCGACCAGTACGGGGAGGTCGGCCGCCAGGACCTCCGCGTCGAAGGTGGCGTCGGTGATCCCGGGCACGCCCTCGGCATGAATCATCTCTCATCCTCCCAGTTCACAACGTGGTTCCGGTCCGCCGGGGAGCTTCGCCCCGGCCTCCAGCTCGGCCCGGGCGAGCTGCGCGCCGACCTCGGTGCGCACGGCCCGGAGCTGTGCGATGAGCGCGTCGAGCTCCCCGAGCTTGCGCCGGTAGACGGCGAGCGAGGCGGGGCAGGCGTCGCCCGCCGGGTGTCCGGCGCGCAGGCACTCGACGAACGGGCGGGTCTCCTCCAGTTCGAACCCGAAGTCCTGGAGGGTCCGGATCTGCTGGACGAGCCGCAGGTCGTCCTCGTCGTACGCGCGGTACCCGTTCTCGGCGCGCCGCGCGGGCAGCAGTCCGCGTGACTCGTAGTACCGCAGAGCCCTGGTGGTCGTCCCGGCCCGTTCGGCCAGCTCCCCTATGCGCATGTCCTCGACCGTAGACGTTGACGCGGACGTCAGGGCAAGCGCGAGGGGCCGTCGCGGATGTGTGTCCGCGACGGCCCCTCGCCGGTGTGCTCCGTGTGCTTCCGGTGCGGCTACGCCTTCGCCGCGGCGGGCTCCCGGTCGCCGCGCGGCCCCGGAACGGCGTCCGCGTCGCCGTCGTGACCGTCCTCCTGGCTGAGCATCGCGTCGTTCCACGGGAGCGCCCCGGACAGGACCAGGTCCACCCGCTCCTTGTCGATCTCCTTGGTCCAGGTGCCGACCAGGACGGTGGCGACCGCGTTGCCCGCGAAGTTCGTCAGGGCGCGGGCCTCGCTCATGAAGCGGTCGATGCCGACGATGAGCCCGACGCCGTCGACCAGTCCGGGCCGGTGCGACTGGAGGCCGCCCGCGAGGGTGGCGAGGCCCGCGCCGGTGACCCCGGCCGCGCCCTTCGAGGCGACGATCATGAAGAGCAGCAGGGAGACCTGCTCGCCGAAGCTCAGCGGGTCGCCCATCGCGTTGGCGATGAAGAGCGAGGACATCGTGAGGTAGATCGCGGTGCCGTCAAGGTTGAAGGAGTACCCCGTCGGCACGGTGATGCCGACGACCGGCCGGCTGACGCCCAGGTGCTCCATCTTCGCGATGAGCCGCGGCAGCGCGGACTCCGAGGAGGAGGTGGAGAGGATCAGCAGGAACTCGCGGCCCAGGTACTTCAACAGGGCGACCAGGTTCACCCCGGCGACCAGCCGGAGGATCGTGCCGAGCACCACGAAGACGAAGAGCGCGCAGGTGACGTAGAAGCCGATCATGATGATGGCGAGGGACTTCAGCGCGTCGACGCCGGTCTCGCCGACCACGGCGGCCATCGCGCCGAAGGCGCCGACCGGGGCCGCCCACATGATCATGGCGAGGATGCGGAAGACCAGGCGCTGGATGTGGCCGATGCCGCGCAGCACCGGTTCGCCGGCCGGTCCCATGGCCTGGAGCGCGAAGCCCGCGAGCAGGGCGACCAACAGGGTCTGGAGCACCTCGCCCTGGGTGAACGCGGAGACGATCGTGGTCGGGATGATGCCGAGCAGGAAGTCCGCCGTGGACTCGCTCGCGCCCGCCGCCTGCTTCTCGCCCGCGGCGCGCGCCGCCTCGGTGAGGTGGAGGCCCTGGCCGGGCTCCAGGAAGTTGCCGACGAGCAGCCCGATGGCGAGCGCGACCGTCGACATGGCCAAGAAGTAGCCGAGGGCGAGTCCGCCGACCGCGCCGACCTTGGCGGCCTTGCGGACCGATCCGACGCCCAGCACGATCGTGCAGAAGATGATGGGCGAGATCATCATCTTGATGAGGTTGACGAAGCCGGTGCCGATCGGCTTGAGCTCGACGGCGACGCCGGGGGCCGCGAAGCCCACCAGGATGCCGAGGCCCACGGCTGCGATCACGGCCAGATACAGATAGTGCGTACGGTCCCGCCTGGCGGCTGCCACGCTCACGGGGTTCTCCTCGGCTCGTCCGGGTCGCTCCCCCGTCCCTGGGGGCGCAAGGGTCGTCCGGCGGATCGGGGCCGGAGAAACCCTCGGTGAATATCTCGCTCCGTGTGAGGGCGGTCACGGTTACGTGCATTTCGTTCACATGTTTGCGGCCAGGCAGACTGGGGGACATGCGTCTCCCCCGTACCCGTCCGCGCAGCCTGGCCGGCCAGCTCTTCGCCATGCAGGTGGTGCTGGTGGCGGCGGTGGTGACCGGGTGCGCGTTCTTCGCGTACGCCTCCGGCCGGGCGCAGGCGCAGGAGACCGCGACCCGACAGGTCAGGACGGCGGCGTTGGCGATCGCGGCCGCGCCGTCCGTGCGGGAGGCGACCCGCGCCGCGGACCCGTCCGCCGTGCTCCAGCCGTACGCGGAGAAGGTCCGCAGGGAGACCGGGATCGCCTTCGTCACCATCATGTCGCCCGGGCGGATCCGCTGGACGCATCCGGACGCCGGCCGGATCGGGGAGCCGTTCCTCGGCCACACCGCGCGGGCGCTGCGCGGCGAGACGTTCACCGAGACCTACGCCGGCACCCTCGGGCCGTCGATCCGGGTCGTCACTCCGATCCGGGACGGCGGCGAAATCACCGGCCTGGTCAGCGCGGGCATCACGGTCGACCGGGTGTCCTCGCAGGTGCGGGAGCAGCTGAGGGCGCTGGGGCTGGCCGCGGGCGGGGCGCTGGTGCTCGGCGGCCTCGGCACGTATGTGATCAACGCCCGGCTCCGGCGGCACACCCACGGCATGAACGCCGCGGAGCTGAGCCGGCTGCACGACTACCACCAGGCGACGCTGCACGCGGTGCGCGAGGGGCTGCTGATGCTCGACGGGCAGCGCCGGATCGCGCTGATCAACGACGCGGGCCGGGAACTGCTGGGGCTGGGACCGGACGCGTTGGGCCGCCGGGTCGCCGAGCTGGCGCTTCCGGCGCCGCTGACCGGGGCGCTGCTGGCCTCCGAGGAGCGGGTCGACGAGCTGCATCTGACGGCGGACCGGGTGGTCGTGGTCAACACCCGCCCGGTGGTGGGCGGCGAGCGGCGCGGCACCGTCGTGACGCTCCGCGACCACACCGAACTCCAGGCGCTCACCGGGGAGTTGGACTCCGAGCGAGGGTTCACCCAGGCCCTGCGCTCGCAGGCGCACGAGGCGGCGAACCGGCTGCACACCGTCGTCTCCCTGATCGAGCTGGGCCGGGCCGAGGAGGCGGTCGGCTTCGCCACCGCCGAACTGGAGCTGGCCCAGACGCTCACCGACCGGGTGGTGGGCGCGGTCGGCGAACCGGTGCTGGCGGCGTTGCTGCTGGGCAAGGCGGCGCAGGCCAACGAGCGCGGGGTGGAGCTGACGCTCACGCAGGACAGCCTGATCGACGACGGCGACCTGCCCGCGACGCTGCCGCACCGGGACCTGGTGACGATCCTCGGCAACCTGATCGACAACGCGGTGGACGCGGCGTCGGAGGCGGCGACCGGCACCGTGCCCGTCGGCGCACCCGGCCCGGACGGCACGGGCCCGGGGCGCCCCGCCGATGTACCCGGCCCGGGCGATACGGGCCCGGCGGGCTCCTCCGTGCCCGGTCCTCGTGGCGAGGCCCAGGGGCGCCCCGCCGACGTACCCGGCCCGGACGCGTCGGGCCCGTACGGCACGGAACCGGGCCGGGCCGGGCGGGCCAGGGTCACCGTCACCGCCCTCGCCGGGGAGGACGCGCTGCTGCTCCGGGTCGCCGACACCGGGGCGGGCATCGGCCCGGACGACGCCGCCGCCGTCTTCGACCGGGGCTGGAGCACGCGCGGCGCGGGCCGCGGGATCGGCCTGGCCCTGGTCCGGCAGGCGGTGCGCCGCAACGGCGGGACGGTGGAGCTGGACCACGGCCCGGAGGGCGGCGCCCGCTTCACGGTCCGGCTGCCGTGGGCGGCCGGCGACGGCGCGAAGCACACCGCCGGGGAGGTCGTCGCGTGATCCGGGTCCTGGTCGTCGAGGACGACCCCGTCGCCGCGGACGCCCATCAGCTGTACGTGGGCCGGGTCCCCGGCTTCACCGTGGTCGCGGCCGCGCACTCGCGCGCGGAGGCCGTACGGGCGCTGGAACGCACCCCCGTCGACCTGCTGCTGCTGGACCTGTACCTCCCCGACGGGCACGGCCTGCAACTGCTGCGTTCGCTGCGCGCGGCCGGGCACTCGGCGGACGTCATCGCCGTGACCTCGGCCCGTGATCTGTCGGTGGTCCGGGAAGGGGTGTCCCTCGGCGTGGTGCAGTACGTGCTGAAGCCGTTCACCTTCGCCACCCTGCGCGACCGGCTGGTGCGCTACGCCGAGTTCCGGGCGGCGGCCGGGGAGGCGAGCGGCCAGGAAGAGGTGGACCGCGCGCTCGGGGTGCTGCGCGCCCCGCAGCCGAACCGGCTCCCCAAGGGCCTGAGCGCCCCGACGCTGGAGGCCGTCACCCGCGTGCTGCGCGCCTCGGACGGGGTGACGGCGGCGGCCGCCGGGGCCGAGCTGGGCATCTCGCGGATCACCGCCCGCCGCTATCTGGAGCACCTGGTGACGGTGGGACGCGCGGCGCGCAGCCCGCAGTACGGCCAGGTCGGGCGGCCGGAGCTGTACTACCGGTGGGTCTCCCGGAAGCACTGAGGACGAAGCCCCGACGACGAGCGCCGACGGCGCCGGCCCCGCCCCGCCCCTTGGGCGCACCGCCCGCGACACCGCCGTGCCCTCCCCCCGACAGGACCGGGCTCGGCAGGCCTCGGCAGACCTCGGCGGGCCTCAGCGGGCTCGACGGACCTGGCAGGCCTCAGTAGACCGACTCGGCCTCGTCCATCCGGTCCTCGGGGACCGTCTTGAGCTGCGTTATGGCGTCCGCGAGCGGAACCATCCGGATGTCGTTGCCGCGCAGCGCCGTCATCCGGCCGAAGTCGCCGCGGTGCGCGGCCTCCACCGCGTGCCAGCCGAAGCGGGTGGCGAGCACCCGGTCGTACGCGGTCGGCGTGCCGCCGCGCTGCACATGGCCGAGGATGACCGGCCGGGCCTCCTTGCCCAGCCGGGTCTCCAGCTCGATGGCCAGGCGGTTGCCGATGCCCTGGAAGCGCTCGTGGCCGTACTGGTCGATCTCGCCCTTGGCGTACGGCATGGAGCCCTCCGCCGGGTGGGCGCCCTCGGCGACGCAGATCACCGCGAACTTCTTGCCGCGCGCGAACCGCGCCTCGACCATCTTGACCAGGTCGTCGACCTCGAAGCGGCGCTCCGGCAGGCAGATGCCGTGCGCGCCGCCCGCCATTCCGGACTCCAGCGCGATCCAGCCGGCGTGCCGGCCCATGACCTCGACGACCATGACGCGCTGGTGCGACTCGGCGGTGGTCTTGAGACGGTCTATGGCCTCGGTGGCGACCCCCACCGCCGTGTCGAACCCGAAGGTGCGGTCCGTGGCGGAGATGTCGTTGTCGATGGTCTTGGGGACGCCGACGACGGGCATCCCGGCGTCCGACAGCATCCGCGCGGCCGTGAGGGTGCCCTCGCCGCCGATCGGGATGAGCGCGTCCATGCCGTAGCGGCGGCTCAGCTCCGCGCAGTTCTCGGCGGCCTCGCGCAGCCGGGCGCGCTCCAGACGGGCCGAGCCCAGTATGGTCCCGCCGCGGGCGAGGATGCCGCTGACCGCGTTCAGATCGAGAGGGCGGAAGTGGCCGTCGAGCAGGCCCTTGAAGCCGTCCTCGAAGCCGATGACCTCGTCACCGTGCCCCACCACCGCACGGTGCACGACCGAGCGGATCACCGCGTTCAGACCCGGACAGTCGCCGCCTGCGGTGAGAACTCCGATGCGCATCGTCCTGTGTCTCCTGCCTCGCTGGTGCCGTGCGCCACGGGGGCGAGGACAAGATCCCCCGTACCGTGAACCATGACGATTGTCCCACGTGGTCCAGACCTCGTGGTCTCGCCCGTTCAGGTGACACCCGCGCGGGTGGTCCGCCGCGTGGGGGACGGGGTCCGGCGGCGGGGCGGGCGGGGTCCCGGCGGCCGTGGACACGGGGGCCGTGCCCGGCGGGCGGCGCCTCGGACGCCATGGGTATCGTCAACGTGGCGATACGTCCCAAACCGCAAATATGGACGGGAGAGCACGCGTGACGCGCAGCGTGTACGTGACCGGGATCGACCGGGGAGACGGCCGCCAGGTCGTCGATCTGGGAGTCATGGAGCTCCTGACGCGTCAGGTGGACCGGGTCGGGGTGTTCCGACCGCTCGTCCACGACGGGCCGGACCGGCTGTTCGAGCTGCTGCGGGCCCGCTACCGGCTCTCCCAGGACCCCGCCTCCGTCTACGGCCTCGACTACGAGGAGGCGTCCGCCCTCCAGGCCGAGCAGGGTACCGACGAACTCGTCTCCCGGCTCGTCGACCGCTTCCACCAGGTCGCCCAGGAGTACGAGGTGGTCCTGGTCCTCGGCACCGACTTCGCCGCCACCCAGCTCCCCGACGAGCTGGCGCTCAACGCCCGGCTCGCCAACGAGTTCGGCGCCCCGGTGATCGCGGTGGTCGGCGGCCGGGGCCAGACGGCGCAGTCGGTGCGCGCCGAGGCCCGCAACGCGTACCGCGCCTATGCCGGGCTGGGCTGCGACGTCGCCGCGATGATCGTGAACCGGGTGGCGGCCGGGGACCGCGACGCCCTCGCGGAGCGGCTGGCGTCCCAGCTGCCCGTCCCCTGCTCGGTGCTGCCGGACGACGCCGCGCTCTCCGCCCCGACGGTGGCCCAGATCACCGCGGCGCTCGGCGGCACGGTGCTGCTCGGCGACGATTCCGGACTGGCCCGGGACGCGCTGGACTTCGTCTTCGGCGGCGCGATGCTGCCGAACCTGCTGAAGGCGCTGACGCCGGGCTGTCTGGTGGTCACGCCCGGGGACCGGGCGGACCTGGTGGTCGGCTCGCTGGCCGCGCACAGCGCGGGAACGCCGCCCATCGCCGGGGTGCTGCTCACCCTGGACGAACGCCCCGGCCCGGAGATACTCACCCTGGCCGAGCGCCTCGCGCCGGGCACCCCGGTGGTCTCCGTGGCGGGCGGCTCCTTCCCCACCGCGTACGAACTCTTCGCGATGGAGGGCAAGCTGAACGCGGCGACGCCCCGCAAGGCGGAGACCGCGCTGGGCCTCTTCGAGCGCCATGTGGACACCGCGGCGCTGCTGGAGCGGATCTCGGTGGCCCGCAGCGGGCGGGTCACCCCGATGATGTTCGAGCACGAGCTGCTGGAGCAGGCGCGCGCCGACCGGCGCCGGGTGGTCCTGCCGGAGGGCTCCGAGGAACGGGTGCTGCGCGCCGCCGACGTGCTGCTGCGCCGCGACGTCTGCGACCTCACGCTCCTCGGCGAGCCCGACGTCATCCGCAAGAAGGCCGCCGACCTGGGCATCGTCCTCGCCGACACGCAGATCATCGACCCGCAGTCCTCCGAGCTGCGCCTGACGTTCGCCGAGCGGTACGCGCAGCTGCGCGCGCACCGCGGCGTCACGGCGGAGCTGGCGTACGACGTGGTCGCCGACGCCAACTACTTCGGGACCCTGATGGTCGAGTCGGGGCTCGCGGACGGCATGGTCTCCGGGTCCGTGCACTCCACCGCCGCGACGATCCGCCCCGCGTTCGAGATCATCAAGACCAGGCCCGCGGAGACCGGCGACGGGACGAACGGGCCCGGCGCCTCGATCGTCTCCTCCGTCTTCTTCATGTGCCTGGCCGACAAGGTCCTGGTGTACGGCGACTGCGCGGTCAACCCGGACCCGGACGCGCGGCAGCTCGCGGACATCGCGGTGCAGTCGGCCGCCACCGCCGCCCGCTTCGGCGTGGAGCCGCGGATCGCGATGCTGTCGTACTCGACCGGCACCTCGGGGTCGGGCGCCGACGTCGACAAGGTGCGCGAGGCGACGGACCTGGTCCGGGCGAGCCGGCCGGACCTCCTGATCGAGGGGCCCATCCAGTACGACGCCGCGGTGGACCCGGGCGTCGCCGCGACCAAGCTGCCCGGATCCGAGGTGGCGGGGCGGGCCACCGTATTGATCTTCCCGGACCTGAACACCGGCAACAACACCTACAAGGCGGTGCAGCGCTCGGCGGGCGCGGTCGCCGTCGGGCCGGTGCTCCAGGGGCTGCGGAAGCCCGTCAACGACCTGTCCCGGGGCGCGCTCGTCCAGGACATCGTCAACACCGTGGCCATCACCGCGATCCAGGCGCAGGCCAAGGAGCGCACCGCATGACCACCCCGATCCCGGTCCCGGAGGGCTCCCCGACCATGGCGGCACATCGCGTACTCGTCCTCAACTCCGGCTCCTCGTCGGTGAAGTACCAGCTGCTGGACATGAGCGACCACTCCCGGCTGGCGGCCGGGCTGGTCGAGCGGATCGGCGAGGAGACGTCCCGGCTGGTGCACACCCCGCTGGCGGGCGGCGGCGAACGGCGGGAGCGCACCGGGCCGATCCCCGACCACGAGGCCGCGCTGAAGGCGGCGGCCGAGGAGCTGGCGGCCGACGGGCTGGGCCTGGACTCCCCCGAGCTGGCCGCGATCGGCCACCGGGTGGTGCACGGCGGGCTGCGGTTCACCGAGCCGGTGGTGGTCGACGACGAGGTGCTGGAGGAGATCGAGCGCCTGGTCCCGGTGGCCCCGCTGCACAACCCGGCGAACCTCCTCGGCATCCGCACCGCGCAGGCGCTGCGCCCGGACCTGCCGCAGGTGGCGGTGTTCGACACGGCCTTCCACACGACGATGCCGGAGTACGCGGCGCGGTACGCGATCGACAGGGAGACCGCCGACGCGCACCGCATCCGGCGCTACGGCTTCCACGGCACCTCGCACGCGTACGTCTCGCGCAGGACCGCCGAGCTGCTGGGGCGCACCCCCGAGGAGGTCAACGTCATCGTGCTGCACCTGGGCAACGGCGCCTCGGCCTCGGCGGTGGCGGGCGGCCGGTGCGTGGAGACCTCGATGGGCCTGACCCCGCTGGAGGGGCTGGTGATGGGCACGCGTTCCGGCGACGTCGACCCGGCCGTCACCTTCCACCTGAAGCGGGTGGCGGGGATGTCGACGGACGAGATCGACGACCTGCTCAACAAGCGGAGCGGTCTGGTCGGGCTGTGCGGCGACAACGACATGCGGGAGATCCGGCGCCGGGTCGACGAGGGCGACGAACGCGCGGCGCTGGCGTTCGACGTCTATGTGCACCGGCTGAAGAAGTACATCGGCGCCTATTCGGCGGTCCTCGGCCGGGTGGACGCGGTGGCGTTCACGGCGGGGGTCGGGGAGAACTCGGCGCCGGTGCGGGAGGCTGCGATCGCCGGACTGGAGGGGTTCGGCCTGGCGGTGGACGCGGATCTGAACGCCGTGCGGTCCGGCGCGGCGCGGCTGATCTCGCCGGACGGCGCGCGGGTGGCGGTCGCCGTGGTGCCGACGGACGAGGAGCTGGAGATAGCCGTCCAGACCTTCGCGCTCGTCGGACGGGGCCACAACTGAGCGACCCCGCGCCCCTTTGTACCTTCCGCCAGACGGAATATTCCGCTGCTGAACAAACCGATAGGATCCGCCTCATGCGCCGTTCGAAAATCGTCTGTACGCTCGGCCCCGCCGTCGACTCGCACGAGCAGCTCGTCGCTCTGATCGAGGCCGGCATGAGCGTGGCCCGTTTCAACTTCAGCCACGGCAGCCACGAGGAGCACCAGGGCCGGTACGACCGGGTCCGCAGGGCCGCCGCCGAGACCGGCCGCGCGGTCGGCGTGCTCGCCGACCTCCAGGGACCGAAGATCCGTCTGGCGAAGTTCGCCGAGGGCCCCGTCGAGCTGGTCCGGGGCGACGAGTTCACCATCACCGCGGAGGACGTGCCCGGCGACAAGTCGATCTGCGGCACGACGTACAAGGGCCTGCCCGGCGACGTCGTCAAGGGCGACCCGATCCTGATCAACGACGGCAACGTCGAGCTGAAGGTCGTCTCGGTCGAGGGCCCCCGGGTGAGGACGATCGTCATCGAGGGCGGCGTCGTCTCCGACCACAAGGGCATCAACCTGCCCGGCGCGGCGGTCAACGTCCCGGCGCTGTCCGAGAAGGACGTCGAGGACCTGCGGTTCGCGCTGCGGATGGGGTGCGACCTGGTGGCGCTCTCCTTCGTGCGGGACGCCGACGACATCAAGGACGTCCACAAGGTGATGGACGAGGTGGGCCGCCGGGTCCCCGTCATCGCCAAGGTGGAGAAGCCGCAGGCGGTCGAGCACATGCAGGAGGTCGTCATGGCCTTCGACGGTGTGATGGTGGCCCGCGGCGACCTGGCCGTGGAGTATCCGCTGGAGAAGGTCCCGATGGTGCAGAAGCGCCTGGTGGAGCTGTGCCGGCGGAACGCCAAGCCGGTGATCGTGGCGACCCAGATGATGGAGTCGATGATCACCAACTCCCGTCCGACCCGCGCCGAGGCGTCCGACGTCGCCAACGCGATCCTGGACGGCGCGGACGCGGTCATGCTCTCCGCCGAGTCCAGCGTGGGCGCGTACCCGATCGAGACGGTCAAGACGATGTCGAAGATCGTCGTCGCCGCCGAGAACGAGCTGCTCTCCAAGGGCCTGCAGCCGCTGGTCCCGGGCAAGAAGCCGCGTACGCAGGGCGGTTCGGTGGCCCGCGCCGCGTGCGAGATCGCGGACTTCCTGAACGGCAAGGCGCTGGTGGCGTTCACCAAGTCCGGCGACACGGCCCGCCGCCTCTCCCGCTACCGCGCGGCCCAGCCGATCCTGGCCTTCACCACGGACGAGTCCACCCGCAACCAGCTCGCCCTGAGCTGGGGCGTCGAGGCCCACGTCGTCCCGCACGTGGACAACACGGACGCGATGGTCGACCTAGTCGACGCGGAGCTGATGAAGCTGGACCGCTACAACGCGGGCGACACCATGATCATCACGGCCGGCTCGCCCCCCGGCATCCCCGGCACCACGAACATGGTCCGCGTGCACCACGTGGGCGGCGGATCGCGCGACTGACGCGGCGGCCCGCCCGTACGGTCCGCGCGAACGCATGCGGCGAGGCGGTGGCCGCGCTCCCCTCGGGGGGTGCGGCCACCGCCTCGCGCGTGTCCCGAACGGGTCCGTCCCGGCCGCGTCAGGCGCCGGTGAAGTAGTTGTGCAGGCCCGGCACGGTGAGCGTTCCGCCGAACTGGCCGGCCTGGGTCACCTTGACCTTGGTGAAGAAGGCGAACGGGACGTTCAGCGGCGGCGGGGTCTTCGGGCTGAACGTGACCGGGATGAGGCCGAAGAGATTGCCCTTCAGCTCCTCCGTGTACATGGTCACCTTGCCGTCGCGGATGGTGGACGTCGAGCCCTTGCGCGCCTCGACGTGGGCCGTGGTGCCGTTCGGGCCGACCGTCTTCTGGTGGAGGTTCCCGATGTCGATGGAGTTCGCGGTGAACTTCAGCACCTTCTTCACGGTGCCGTCGTACGTCTTCACCTCGACGATGCCCTTGTAGTCGAGCCCGTTGAGGGTGAGCAGCGAGCTGTCCAGGATCCACGGGTCGGTGGGAAGCAGCGGCACGCCCGTCTCCAGGTCGGCCGCGGCCAGGGCCTCCGGGTCGGCGGTCGGGCAGGGGAAGCGCGGCTTGGCGCCGTCCGGGATGTCCTCGTCCTTCTTGGCGTCGAGGCCCTTGACGTCGTCGGCGAGCTCCTCGACGGGCGCGCCGGCCTTCTCCGCGGCCTCGCGGATGGCGGCCGCGGTCCCGTCGGCGGTCTCCGTCCCGGCGCCTGCGGGCTTCTCCGCCGTGCGGGCGGGCCGCTCGGCCGGCTCGGCGGGCTTCTCCGAGGGGGCCGGGGTCCGTGCGGGCTCCGGGGAGTCCGCGCTCTCGGACGGCGTCGGCGTCGGCGCGGCCGTCTTCTTGTCCGGGATGCCGAAGAGGTCCCTGAGCGCGTCGCCGACGCCCAGCGGGTCGAGCGGGTTCCTCGACTTCGTGGGCGTGGGGGCGGCGGGCGTGGTCTGCGGGGAGTCCGCCGAAGTCCCGTTCGCCGCACCGGACTCGGCGCCGGCGGTGGGCCCGGCGCCGGCCCCGGCCCTGGCCCCGGGCTGCGTCGCGCCGCCCGCCGCCGGGGTCGTCGAGGGCTTCGGCGCCCGGTCCTCGTCCTCGCCGCCGGAGTCGCCGCCGGACGGCGACGGGGACGGGGACTCCGTCGCCGAGGCGGACGGGGACGGCGACTCGCCCGGCTCGTCGGAGCGGGTCACACAGGGGCCGGGCGCGAAGGGGATGTCCGGCTTGTCGTCGGCCAGCGCGAGCCGGGGCGTCAGGCCCATGCCCACGAAGACGGCCGTCGGCATCGCGGCGAGCGCGAACGCCTTGCCGGCGGGGATGTGCAGCTTCGTCAGCAGGGACTTCCTGGGGGCCGCGTGGCGCGGTCCGGTCCCCGTCCGGTGGTCCCGGTCCTCCGCGGCCGAGTTCAGCCGTGTCTCGTCACCCCGCACGATGCCTCCCGCCGTCGGCCTCGGCCGCCGCCTCGTCGTCGTCATGTTCCGGCTTCCGCTGGGGCACCACCGCCGCCTTGCGGAGGTCGGGCCCGGGCTCCCGTATCCCCGTGCCGGCGTCCGCCGAGCCCCCGTCGCGCATGCTGTCCTCCGGGGTCTCGGGCCGCGGTTCGCCGGGGGCCCAGGCGACGGAGAGCGCGCCGCCGAGCAGGGCGAACAGGAAGCCGATGACGAAGCCGCCGATGTTGGCCACGGGTATGGAGACCAGCGCCAGCAGGATCGTGGCGACCCCGGCGAAGACTCTGACGATGTGGTGGAACCACATGGTGAGGCCCAGCGTGACCAGCAGGACGCCGATGATCAGAGATCCCGCGCCCGCGGTCGTGGACATCGCCAGCGTGATGTTGCCGAGGTGCATGTTGGCGTACGGGAGGTACGCGATGGGCAGACCGCCCATCATGGTGAACAGGCCCGCCCAGAACGGCCGGTTACCCCGCCAGGCGCGGAATTCGCGCCGGAAGACGCGGAGAAAGTGCTCGTTCTGCCCTGTGGACTCGGGGCTCATGGAAAACAGCTCCCTGGAACCGGTACTGCTGTGAGAAGAAAAAGGGTGGGCGGCCGGGGGACCCGTCGCGGGCGCCCCGGCCGCCCCGGGCGAGTGCTTAGTAGCACTCCTTGACGCCCGACTTCAGCCGCAGGCTCAGGTTGCTGAGCTTGAAGGTGCCCGCGGTGGTCGCCCACGCCCTCTGCTTCACGTCGGTCAGCTTGGCCACGTCGGCACGCTGCGCGAAGCCGTTCGGATTGGCCTGGGTGCGGGGCTGGATGCCGATCGAGTCGGGCTTGTTCGGGTTCTTGAGGGAACCCGCGGCGACGCCGATGTCGATGTTCGTGAACTCGGCGTCCGCGTTGAGATCGGCGATGTCCAGGTACAGGTTGGTCGCCTCGACCGGCTTGTTCGGGTCCGTGCCCGCCCTCAGCTGCAGTGTGACGTTGCCGAGACCGAACGGAAGGTTCGGCGTGACCACCGACTGGCACATGTTGGTGATCGTGGCGTCACTGAAGCCGGAGACGGCGACGGGGTGCGCCTCGTCCTTGCCCTCAAGGCTCTTCCCCGTGGCCACGGAGCCGTACTGCACGAAGTTGTGACCGACGAGACTGCCCGCACGGACCTTGAAGTCCTGGCCCGACACGCTGAACGACGCCGCGAGGGCGCCCTGCGCGAGCCCGACACCGATGGCGGCGGTCGCGGCGACGCTCGGCACCATGACCAGAGCGAAGCGCTTCCATCTCGTGCCGCCACGAACCTGGGAACTCATTCTCTTTCCTCCTTCTCGGACGTACATCTCCGGTACGGGCCGGGCCCGTCCTGGGATGGGAGAAGTGCTACGTCCTCGGTAAGGAGAGCGCCCGCGCACGGAGGCGGGAACCGCGTCCGAGTCACCGGCGATCACCCCCGAGCGACAACCACTGGCCGCGCGAGGCGCGCGGCGCGATCGGACAGGCCCCGCCGGACGGCAGGAACCCCCCTGTCCGGAGCCGGCGTCACTGCCGCCGGCCCACTCGGTGGGGACCCGACGGAGCCACCGCGCCGGCTGGCAACCGGGCTTGGCTTCATCGGACCGAGCGTGGCCGATCGTGGTGCATTCACGCCCGCCGCACAAGGGGTTCGTTACTCACTGGTAATGGCGCGATGAACGGGCCGCGACAGGGTGACACCACCCAGGCACGCACGGTGGCCCCACGAGGAAGGATCAAAGGGGGCATCTGATGCGATATCAAGGCAGAGCCCCCGGGGCGATTTACTGCGAGTAACAGGCGTCCTCTTTATCAAGATTTGGTAAAGGGAGGCCGCCTCTTGTCGCCCGATCGCGAAAACGGCCGCGACGCCCACGGGGCGTCGCGGCCGGGTTGTCACATCAGAACAAGACCCGCGCCAGCGCCGTGCGCGCGGCGGTCACCCGCGGGTCGTCGGGGCCGATCACCTCGAAGAGCTCCAGCAGCCGGACCCGCGCCGCGTCCCGGTCGTCGCCGAAGGTGCGGCGCACCGTCTCGACCAGCCGCCCGAAGGCGTCCTCGACATGACCGCCCACCAAGTCCAGGTCGGCGGCGGCGAGTTGGGCGGCGACGTCGGACGGACGCTCGGCGGCGTCCCGGCGCACCTGCTGCGCGTCCATCTCCTTGACGCGGGAGAGGAGTTCGGCCTGGGCCAGGCCCAACTTGGCCTCGGTGTTGGCCGGATCGTCGGCCAGGACGTTCTTGTACGCCTGCACGGCGCCGGCGAAGTCGTTGGCGTCCAGGGCCCTTACGGCCGCTTCGAGCAGGGCGTCGTACGGACCGGCGGGGACCTCGGCCGGGGGCCGGCCGGCCTCCTCGGCGGCGTCCTGGTCGACCGCGATGCCCGTCAGGCCGAACCGCTCCTCGCCGACCTGGATCAGCTGGTCCAGCGTCTGGCGGATCTGGGCCTCGGGGGCGGCGCCCTGGAAGAGCGGGAGGGCCTGCCCGGCGACGACGGCGAAGACCGCCGGGATGCCCTGGATGCCGAACTGCTGCATCAGCATCTGGTTGGCGTCGACATCGATCTTGGCCAGCACGAAGCGGCCGTTGTACTCCTGGGCCAGCCGCTCCAGCAGCGGCCCCAGCTGCTTGCACGGCTGGCACCACTCGGCCCAGAAGTCGAGGACGACCGGGACCTCGGTGGAGCGCTGGAGGACCTCGCGCTCGAAGCCCGCCTCATCGACGTCGATCACCAGGGCGGAGGGCGGCACGGCGCCGCCACCGCCCTGCCGGGCGGCCTCGGCGCGGGCCTGCTCCGCCTTGGCCTTGGCCTCGCCGGCCGCCTTCACCGCGGCGAGGTCGACGACGCCGCTCATGGACATGTTCCTAGGCTGCATGCGTACATCCTCCCCCCTCGGCACGCCGATACGGAAAGCGATACGGGAACCGCACCCGTCCGCGCTCCCGCCGGTGTGCGGAGTGGACGGCCGGACGCGGTCCGTGGGCCCCTGAATGGCCCGTTCGGCGCCGGGTCCCCACCCGGTGCCTGTGGCTGTCGTTCGGTCGCGGCGTCAGGCCGGCGACACCGCCGCCTTACGCTACGACCCGTAGCGTAACTGTCCGGCACCCCTCGCGCACAGGGGCCTCCGGTGATCTGTCTCACGGAGCCGGGGCCCGTTCGGTTCTCCTTACTGACCGGTATGGTCGCGGCATGCTGAGCCGCAGCCACCCCGAATCCCCACGAACGGGACGTCCGCGCAGCGCCGCCGCCGACGAGGCGATCCTGGAGGCGACCCGGGCGTCCCTGGTCGACCTCGGCTGGTCGAAGCTGACGATGGGCGATGTGGCGACGCGGGCCGGGGTCGCGAAGACGACCCTGTACCGGCGGTGGGCGGGCAAGAACGAGCTGGTGGTGGACGCCGTCGCGGTCCTCTTCGACGAGCTGGAGCTGCCCGACCTGGGCAGCCTGACGGCCGACGTGGAGGCGATGGTGCTCCAGTTCGCCGCGCTGCTGGAACGGCCGGAGACCCGGACCTCGCTGATGGCGGTGGTGGCGGAGTCGACCCGGGACGAGGCGCTGCGGGCCCGGATACGCGACTCGATCGTGGACCGGCAGAAGCGGCTGGTCCTCCAGGGGCGCCGACGCGCCCAGGAACGGGGCGAGCTGCCCGTCGAGCAGGACGGGGCCGTCGCGACGAGGACCGCGGACCTGGTCTTCGACGTGATCGCCGGCGCGGTCGTGCACCGGGCCCTGGTGAGCGCCGAGCCCATCGACGCGGAGTGGGCCCGCCGCTTCACCGTGCTGCTGCTCGGGGGGCTGGGGGCGGCGGCCTCGGTCTGAGAGCCGGGCCCGCAGCGCCCCGTCGCAGCGCCGCGCCCCGCCCCGGCCCGCGTGGGGCCGGCGGCGGGGCGCGGCCTCCTGCCGTCAGAAGCCGGGCGGCTCGGTGTAGACGCCCCACTCGTCGCGCAGCGCCCCGCAGATCTCGCCCAGCGTCGCCTCGGCGCGCACCGCGTCGAGCATCGGCCCGATCATGTTGGAGCCGTCGCGCGCGGCGGTCAGCATGGCGGCCAGCGCCGCCTCGACCCGCGCGTCGTCGCGGGCGTCCTTGCGGTCGGCGAGCACCCGGACCTGCTCGCGCTCGACCTCGTGGCTGACCCGCAGGATCTCCAGGTCGCCGGTGACCGAGCCGTGGTGGACGTTGACGCCGACGACGCGCTTGTCGCCCTTCTCCAGGGCCTGCTGGTAGCGGAAGGCGGACTCGGCGATCTCGCCGGTGAACCAGCCGTCCTCGATGCCGCGCAGGATGCCGGAGGTGATCGGCCCGACCGGGTGCTGCCCGTCGGGGTGGGCCCGGGCGCCGCGCTCCTTGATCTGGTCGAAGATCTTCTCGGCGTCGGCCTCGATGCGGTCGGTGAGCTGCTCGACGTACCAGGAACCGCCCAGCGGGTCGGCCACGTTGGCGACGCCGGTCTCCTCCATCAGCACCTGCTGGGTGCGCAGCGCGATCTCGGCGGCCTGCTCGGAGGGGAGCGCGAGGGTCTCGTCGAGGGCGTTGGTGTGCAGCGAGTTGGTGCCGCCGAGAACCGCGGAGAGCGCCTCGACCGCGGTGCGCACGACGTTGTTGTACGGCTGCTGGGCGGTGAGCGAGACGCCGGCGGTCTGGGTGTGGAAGCGGAGCCACTGCGCCTTGTCGGTCTTCGCCCCGTAGGTCTCCCTCATCCAGCGGGCCCAGATCCGGCGGGCCGCGCGGAACTTGGCGATCTCCTCGAAGAAGTCGACGTGCGCGTCGAAGAAGAACGACAGGCCGGGCGCGAACGTGTCGACGTCCAGCCCCCGGGACAGGCCCAGCTCCACGTACCCGAAGCCGTCCGCGAGGGTGTACGCGAGCTCCTGGGCGGCCGTCGCCCCGGCCTCGCGGATGTGGTAGCCGGAGACGGAGAGCGGCTTGTAGGCGGGGATCCCGTGGGCGCAGTGCTCCATGAGGTCCCCGATGAGGCGCAGATGCGGCTCGGGCTGGAAGAGCCACTCCTTCTGCGCGATGTACTCCTTGAAGATGTCGGTCTGGAGCGTGCCGTTGAGCACGCCCGGGTCGACGCCCTGGCGCTCGGCGGCGACCAGGTACATGCAGAAGACGGGGACGGCGGGGCCGCTGATCGTCATGGACGTCGTGACGTCGCCGAGCGGGATGTCCCGGAACAGGACCTCCATGTCGGCGGCGGAGTCGATGGCCACCCCGCAGTGCCCGACCTCGCCGAGCGAGCGGGGGTCGTCGGAGTCCCGGCCCATCAGCGTCGGCATGTCGAAAGCGACGCTGAGCCCGCCGCCGCCCGCGGCGAGGATCATCTTGTAGCGCTCGTTGGTCTGCTCGGCGTTGCCGAAGCCGGCGAACTGGCGGATCGTCCAGGTGCGCCCCCGGTAGCCGGTCGGGTGGAGCCCCCGGGTGAACGGGTACTCGCCGGGCCAGCCGATCCGCTCGAATCCCTCGTACGCGTCCCCCGGGCGGGGGCCGTAGACGGGCTCGACCGGGTCCCCGGAGAGCGTCGTGAAGTCCGCGTCACGCTTGCGGGCCTTGTCGTAACGGGCCTGCCAGCGGCGGCGGCCCTCCTCGATCGCGTCAGCGTCCATGCCATCGAATTTACTAGGACGTCCTAGTAAATGTCGATGGGGAACCGCCCGGCGCGCGGCACGGGGCGGTTCGGGAGGGCGCGGGCCGGGCCCGCGGCCCCTCGGTTCAGGCCTTGGCCGTCGCCGGGGAGGCGTCGGCGACCAGCGGCTCGACCTCGCGGACGACCTTGCGCTCGACGAAGAACGCGGCGGTCGGGATGGTGCCGGAGATCAGCACCCACAGCAGCTTGCCGACCGGCCATTTCGCCTTGGAGCCGAGGTCGAAGGCGAAGACCAGGTAGATGATGTACAGCACGCCGTGGATCTGGGAGACGACGAGCGTCAGACTCTCGCCCGTGTCGAAGCCGTACTTGAAGACCATGCAGGTGCAGAGCACCAGCAACATGACTGCGGTGACGTAGGCCATCACCCGGTACCGGGTCAGCACACTGCGTTTCATGGCATCGAGCGTAACCGGACGTCCGGGGCGATCTTGCAGCGGGCCGGGGTACCGCAACGCCGTCCCGCGGTTCCCCGCGCCCCCCGGATCGGGGCCGTCCCGGCACCGCGACGTCACGCGGCGCGGTCGCGCCGCTACGGCTCCTCGAAGTCCTGGGCCGCGATCCGCAGCGGCCGCAGCATGGCGAAGATCTCCGCGCACTCCTCGGCGTCGTAGGCCCCGAGGCCGAACTCCATGGCGACCAGGTCCTTGGTCGCCGCCTCGACGACCTCCCGCCCCTTGTCGGTGATGGAGGCGAGGGTGCCGCGCCCGTCGTTCGGGTTGGGGCGCTTGTCCACCAGCCCGGAGCGCACCAGCCGGTCCACGGTGTTCGTGACGGAGGTGGGGTGCACCATCAGCCGCTCCCCGATCTTGGACATGGGCAGCTCGCCCGCCTTGGAGAAGGCCAGCAGCACCAGCGCCTCGTACCGGGCGAAGGTCAGACCGTACGGCTTGACCACCGCGTCGACCTCGGCGAGCAGGATCTGCTGCGCGCGCATGATCGAGGTGATCGCGGCCATCGAGGGTACCGGTCCCCAGCGCTGCCGCCAGAGCTCGTCGGCGCGGGCGATGGGATCGAAGGGGAGACTGAGCGGCTTCGGCACACGACCGACCTTACCCACTGGTCATATGCTGGTCAGCCTCGTCTCGAACCTTGGTCCGAACACGCTCGGCGGGCGGTCCTCCCGTCGCCGCCGCGGACGGTCCTCCCCGCGCCGCTTCCGCCACGTTCAGCCTGCGCGCCGTCAGGACGAGCGGCAGCAGGCAGAGGACGCCGGCGGCGCCCGCCCCGGCGACCACCTGGTGGACGGGGAAGAACTCGGCGGCGAGCCCGGCGAGTGCCATGCCGACGCCCTGGAGCGTCATCATCCCGGCGGTCAGCAGGGTCATGGCCCGGCCGCGCAGCGACTCCGGGACGGCCGCGACGAACCATTTGTCCAGGCCGATGACATAGGCCCCGCTCGCCCCGGCCAGCGCCAGGACGATCACGGCCGGGACCACGCCGGGGCGGAGGACGTACAGCAGCAGGGGCAGCGGTCCCACGACCGCCGCGGGCAGCACGATCAGGGAGCGCAGGCGCGGGGAGAGCCCGGTGCCCGTGTACAGCTCCGCGGCGATCTGGCCGACCGGCATCGCGCACATCAGCAGTCCGAGCGCGGTCGTCCCGACGCCGATCTCGTCCGCGTACGGGGCGGCGAGCGCCTCCGGCGCGACGAGGAACAGCGGAGGCGCCCAGAACAGCAGCATCAGCACCCGGATCCGGCGGTCCCGGAACAGACTGCGGGCCCCGGCGAGCGACTCCTTGAGCAGGGCGCCGCCGCCGTTCCCCTGCCCGTCCCCAACCCGGTCCCCGTTCCGCGCGTCCGGGCCGGCGGGTCCGGAGGACCGGGCGGGCCGGTGGCGGGTGCCGAAGCGGAGCAGGACGGCGGAGCAGAGGAACGTCACGACGGTGATGGTGATCGCCCCGCGCGGGGACAGGACGGCGAGCAGCATCCCGCCCGCGCCGAACCCGATGAGCACCGCGCTCTGCGAGACGATCCGCAGCAGCGAGCGGCCGAGGACGTATGCCTCGCCGTCGCCCAGGATCTCGGTGAGCGCGGCCATGCGCGTCCCGGTGAAGACGGGCGACACCGCGGCGACCAGACAGCGCAGCAGGAGCAGTCCGCCGACGGGCGTGCCCGGCAGCACCATCACCGCGACGCACGCCGCGCACACCAGATCGCAGGTGACGAGGACCCGCCGGGCGGGATACCGGTCCGCGATCCCGGCGAGCAGCGTGCCCCCGACGAGGTACGGGAGGAAGCCGAGCGCGAAGGTGAGGGCGCTGAGCAGGGGCGATCCGGTGAGGCCGTACACCAGGACGGTGAGGGCGAGTTCGCTGACGACGACGCCGAGCAGGGAGAGCAGGTGCGCGGCGAAGACCGCCCGGAACTCCCGCACGGCGAAGACGGCACGGTAGCCGCGCGGGGCCCGTGCTCCGGGCGCGGCGCCGGCCGGGGGGTCCTGCAGGGCGGTGTCGGGGCGGCGGTCCCGCGGCGCGGCGTCGGCCGGCTCCTGCGGCACGCCGGGCCGGGGTGCGGGCGCGGCGACGGTCTCGGTGCCTCTCGGCTTGTCTCTCGGCATGGGCGCAGCCTGCGGGGACCCGGACCGCCTTCCGTAGACTTTC
The DNA here is from genome assembly GCF_037034285.1 of Streptomyces tyrfis. Lineage (NCBI taxonomy): Bacteria > Bacillati > Actinomycetota > Actinomycetes > Kitasatosporales > Streptomycetaceae > Streptomyces > Streptomyces tyrfis. Next base: position 21,018 of record NZ_JBAGJZ010000013.1, read on the forward strand.
GGTCCACGCCGAAAGTCACGGGAGGGCCCGGGGCCCGGGACCGGCGGGAGTCCACTCGGAGGCGGCACATGGCGTTCCATCTGCATCTGGACGAGAGCGATCTGCTCCGTTGCCGGTTCGCGCTCTCCCCGCTCGGGGAGACGCAGGCGGCGGTGCGGGTGCTGGCCCAGCCCTACCGGCAGGGGTATCACCTGCCGTGGCTCCGGCTGATCCGGGAGGCGGCAGAAGATCTCGATCTCCGGCCGCTGTGGCTGCTGATGCCCCGCGGCGGTCACTGCCCGGACTTCTTCAGCCCGCCGCCGCCCGGCCCGGTCCCCTCCTTCGAGGAGGAGATCGCGGGCATGCGGGCACTCGATCCGGAACTCGTCCGCCAGGATCTCGAACTCACCCTGGCGGGCCGCCCCGGCGGGCTGCGCTCCGCCACCGGGCGGGCGATGCTGGCCGATCCGGCCCGGACCCTGCGGACCCTGGCCGACCTGCTGGAACAGGCCTGGCGGGTGCTGGTCGAGCCGCACTGGCCCCGGCTGCGGGCCCTGCTGGAGGCGGACATCGCCTACCACTCGCGGCGGCTCGCGGCGGTCGGCTTCGGGCGGCTGCTGGGAGAGCTGAGCTCCCAGCTGAGCTGGTCCCGGTCGACGCTCACCATCGTCGGGCTCCAGGGGCGGCACAGCAGGGTGCTGGGCGGGCAGGGGCTCGTCCTGATCCCCAGCGTCTTCGGCTGGCCGGACGCGGTCAGCGGCTTCGAGCCGCCCTGGCAGCCGGCCATCATCTACCCGGCTCGCGGGATCGGCGGGCTGTGGGCGCGGTCCGCCGACCGGACCCCGCAGGCGCTCGCCCGGCTGCTGGGCCGGGGCCGCGCCGAGGTGCTGTGCGCGCTCGACGAACCGGCCGGGACGAGCACCCTGGCCCACCGGCTGGGCCTCGCGCTCTCCTCCGTGTCCGAGCATCTGTCGGTGCTGCGCGAGGCGGGACTGCTCACCTCGCGGCGCTACGGCCATCAGGTGCTGTACGAGCGGACGCCGCTGGGCATCGCCCTGGCGGCGCCGGACGGCCCCGACGAGCGGGCCTAGGTGTGTTGTTCGGGCAGGTTGGTGACGCGGCGGGCGGACGCGGCGGGCGGGACACGCGACGGGCGGGAACGGCGCGCGCGACGGTGCGCGGGAACGGCCGGAGCCCCCGGTCCGGGGCGATCGCCTCGGGCCGGGGGCTCCTCGGGTTCGGCGCACAGTGCGGCGGGGGTGGGCGTCAGTCCTTCTCCGCGAGGTAGCGCTCGACGGTCTCCACCTTGGAGGTCAGGCCGTCGGTGACGCCCGGCCGGATGTCGGCCTTCAGCACCAGGGAGACGCGGCCGGCGCGGGCCTCGACGGCGGCGACGGCGCGCTTGACGACGTCCATCACCTCGTCCCACTCCCCCTCGATGGAGGTGAACATGGCGTCCGTGCGGTTGGGCAGCCCGGACTCGCGGACGACCCGGACGGCGTCGGCCACGTACGCGCCGACGTCCTCGCCGACCCCCAGCGGACTGACGGAGAACGCGACGATCATGCGCCGACCACTCCCTCCCGGCGGGCCCGGGCGGCGATCACGCCGTCGGCCTCGTAGCGCTTGAGCAGCTTGTCCCCGTACAGCCCGCCGAACGGCAGCAGCGCGAGCAGGAAGAAGAGCGCGACCCGCTTCAGCGGCCACTTGGTCTTGGACCAGACGTCGAGCAGCAGCACGGCGTAGATCACGAAGAGCACGCCGTGCAGTATGCCGAGCGGCATCATCAGGAAGTCGATGTCCGAGATCCGGCTGAGGATCGAGCCAAAGATGATCAGCGCCGGGAAGGAGAGCGCCTCGGGGATCGAGATGAGGCGCAGCCGGTGCAGGGCGGTAGCGGTCTTGATGTCCACGAGGGCACCTTCGGTGGGAGGGTCGTGACAGCTTGTGAACGTGCGCACAAGCGCCCCCCATTGTGGCATCGGCGGGGGCGGCGCCCGGTGCCGGGGGGCGGGTGTCCCCGGTCACGGTGACGCGTACGGGGACTGCGTCGAACTCGCGTGCGGGGTTCCGGACGCGCCGGGGACGCACCAGGACGAGCCGTCACGCGGCTCACGTACGGCGCGTACGCCCCAACGCGCGCGGAATCGTGCGCGGGGCGCGCGGCCCCTCGCCCGGCACGCGGCGGATTCGTCCCGGGCGTGTCCGGGTCCAGTACCGGATGTGTATCAGGGACGGATCAGGGGGCCGGATCCGTCTCATGGCCCTGTCCGGGCCGGAGCGCTGCGGATACCGTCGGGCGGGTGGCGACGTTCCGACTCCAAGGCAGCAGAACTCTGGCCGTCGACCTGAACGGTGACGCCGTCCGGGCCAAGAACGGCTCGATGGTGGCGTACGACGGCCGGATGACGTTCAAGAAGATGACCGGCGGCGGCGACGGTCTGCGCGGCATGGTGACGCGCCGGCTGACCGGCGAGCAGATGGCCGTGATGCAGGTGACGGGGAAGGGCACCTGTTATTTCGCCGACCGCGCGAGCGAGATCAGCCTGGTCTCGCTGCACGGCGACAAGCTCTACGTCGAGGCGAGCAACCTGCTCTGCACCGACGGCGGGCTGCGCACCGGCACCACCTTCACCGGGCTGCGCGGCGGGGCGAGCGGCAACGGGCTGTTCACCACGACCGTCGAGGGGACCGGGCAGGTGGCGATCATGTCGGACGGTTCGGCCGTGGCGCTGCGGGTCTCGCCGCAGTACCCGCTGTTCGTCGACCCCGGCGCCTACATCGCCCACCAGGGGGATCTGCGCCAGCACCTCCAGTCCGGGGTGAACTTCCGGACGCTGATCGGCGAGGGCTCGGGCGAGGCGTTCCAGATCCGGTTCGAGGGCGAGGGGATCGTCTACGTGCAGCCCAGTGAGCGCAACACCCTCGGGGGCGACCTCTGATGCCGTTCCGTGAGATCAACGCGAAGATGGTCGAGGCGACGGTGGTGCCCGGCCAGAAGCTGTACAGCCAGCGGGGCGCGATGCTCGCGTACCGGGGCGAGGTGTCGTTCACCCCGAACATCCAGGGCGGCCAGGGCGGCGTGATGTCGATGATCGGCCGACGAGTGGCGAACGAGGCGACTCCGCTGATGACGGTCGAGGGGAACGGCACGGTGATGTTCGGCCACGGCGGTCACCACATCCAGGTGATCGACCTGGCCGGGGACACCCTCTATGTGGAGGCCGACCGGCTGCTCGCCTTCGACGGATCGCTCCAGCAGTCCACGATGTTCATGGGCTCGCAGGGCGGGGTGATGGGGATGGTGCGCGGCCAGGTGACCGGGCAGGGCCTGTTCACCACCACCCTGACGGGGCACGGGGCGGTCGCCGTGATGGCCCACGGCGGGGTGATCGAGCTGCCGATCTCCCCGGGGCACGAGGTGCACGTGGACCCGCAGGCGTACGTGGCGCACCACGGCGACGTGCGCAACAAGCTCTCCGCCGCGCTCGGCTGGCGCGAGATGGTGGGCCGCGGCTCCGGCGAGGCGTTCCAGCTGGAGCTGAGCGGCAACGGCGCGGTCTACGTCCAGGCATCGGAGGAGAAGCTGTGAGCACGCCCGTGGTCTTCGACCCGATGACGCTGCCGGCGGACGACAACGTCAACGCGTACACCTTCTGCGTGGAACTCGCCGGGAGCCAGTGGTTCCTGCAGAAGGGCAAGATGATCGCCTACTACGGGCGGATCGGGTTCGACGGCGTCGGCCACGGCCGCTTCGAGCACCTGCTGCGGACGAGCTTCCACTCGCCGCTGCACGCGAGCGACTGGGTGGTGGCCGAGGGCAGCGGCAAGATGCTGCTGGCGGACCGCGCCTTCGACGTGAACTCGTACGACCTGGACGACGGGAACCTGACGATCCGCTCGGGCAACCTGCTGGCGTTCCAGCCGTCCCTGGCACTCAAGCAGTCGATCGTGCCGGGGTTCCTGACGCTGATCGGCACGGGGAAGTTCGTGGCGGCGTCCAACGGTCCGGTGGTCTTCATGGAGCCGCCGATGCGGGTCGACCCGCAGGCGCTGGTGGGCTGGGCGGACTGCCCCTCGCCGTGCCACCACTACGACCACGGCTATCTGACGGGCGTGCTCGGCGGGCTGCGGTCGCTGACCGGGCTCGGCGGCACCTCGGGCGAGGAGCACCAGTTCGAGTTCGTGGGGGCGGGCACGGTGCTGCTCCAGTCGACCGAGGCGCTGGTGCCCGATCAGCCGACGGGGACGACACCGGCCGGGCCGGGGGTGCCGGGCGCCCCGGGTCAACCCGGCTCCGCGCACCGTTCGGCCGGTCAGCTCGGGGACCTCCAGCGTCGCTTCGGTTGGTGAGCGGTAGTCTGCGGACTGTGACGCCGGACGTCCGCGCACCGCCCCGCGGACCCGGCCGCGAGCGAGTACCGGGCGATCGCCGGACGTCACACCTTCTCACTTCGTCCAGAATTCAACTTCTTAGGTAGAATCCATACATGGAGACCGAGACGGCCACCCGCTGGCTGAACGACGCGGAGCAGTGCGCCTGGCGCACCCACCTGGAGGTCAGCAGGCTGCTGATGCACCAGCTGGAGAAGGACCTCCAGCCCTTCGGCCTGACCATGAACGACTACGAGATCCTGGTCAATCTCTCGGAGTCGGAGGGTCAGCGCATGCGGATGAGCGACCTCGCCGCAGCGACGTTGCAGTCCAAGAGCAGGCTCTCGCACCAGATCACCCGCATGGAGAACGCGGGTCTGGTCCGCCGGGAGAACTGCGAGTCGGACCGGCGCGGACTGTACGGAGTCCTCACCGAGCACGGAGCGGAGACGATGCGGAAGGTGGCGCCCCACCACGTGGCGTCGGTGCGCAAGCACTTCATGGACCTGCTCACGCCGGAGGCGCTGGCGGATCTGCACACGGCGCTGACCCCGGTCGCCGAGCACCTGCGGGGGCGGCGCGGCAAGGTCTGACCCGCCGGCGGAGTCCGGCACGGGCCCGGCGGCCGGGCCGGTCCGCGGGCGGGGTCAGGGCGCGTAGCTGAGAACCGTTCCGTCCTTGAAGGACAGGAAGGCGACGTTGCCGCGCGCGACGAGTGAGATGGACGCCGGATCGAGCCGGGTCCCGCGCTGGGGCCATCCGGCCGGGGGGTTGCCGTTCCAGTCCGGGTACCCCTCCGTCGCGAGGTCGGCGACCGCCACCGACTGTTTGCCCACGACCAGCAGCCGGTCACCCACCAGGGACGGCCTGCCCATGGTCTCCAGGCCGTCGGTGCCCCCGTACTTGGTGGCCCAGTACTGGCGGCCGTCGGACAGGCCGAACGCGTACGTCGTCGTCCGGCTGCTCACCACGACCTTGCCGTCGCGCGAGAGGACCGGCGGAAAGGCGACGTCCAGCCCCTCGGCGACCCAGCGGCGGTCGCCCGGGGCCGTCACGTCCATGACCGACAGGCCGAGCGGGCCGGCGCAGAGAAGCCGCTTCCCCTTCAGGACCGGCATGCGGCAACTGATCTCACCCGCCGGGACGGAGGCCAGCCGTCGGCCGTCGGCGGCGTTCAGGACGGTGACGCCGTCGCCGGCCACGACGAGCCGGCCGTCGGCGAGGGCCAGCGCGGTCGCCCCGGCCGGACCGTCCTGCGCCGTGTCCCAGATGACGGGGTGCGCGGCGGAGAGTTCGCGGGCGACGACCCGGGAACGCCCGGTTCCGGCGGTGTCCGCCCCCGCACCGGTCCGCGTGACGTAGTACAGGACCCGGCCGGACGCGACGGAGTCGACGACGCGGGCTCCGGCGAGGAACGGCTCGCGCCGGCGCTCGGTCCCGTCGGCCAGGTCGCGCGCGACCAGGGCGCCGTCCTCGAACGCGTACACGGTGGCGCCGACGACGGCGGCCACCGAGGCCGGGCCGGCCCCGGTCCGGCCCGGCGGGGCCTGCCAGCGCTGTTTCCCGTTCGTCGCGTCCAGCGCCGTGACGCGGCGCGGCCCGCCGCAGACCAGGGTGGCGTCCGCCAGGACGCATTCCGCGGGGCCGTCCTCGATCCGGGTCCGCCACGCCTGCCAGCCGGCCGGCCGGGTGGCGAGGGCCGCGGCGGCGGCGCCGAAGTCGCCCGTACGGCCGGGGTCCGCGCCGGGCACGACGACGGCCCCGGCCCCGGCGGCGCCGGACGGGGAGGCGGAGGCCGAGTCGGCCGGGCGTCCCGCGCCCGCGGACGCGCCCCCGCCGTCACCGCCGTCGAGGAGGCCCGGCAGGAACACCGCCCCCAGCGTCGCGCACACCGCGACGGCTGCCGCCGCCCCGATCCACCGCGCCCGCCCGCGCCGTCCCCCCTCGCCCGGTGCGGCCGCCGGAACGGCCGGCGTCGGGGCTGGCGCCCCCTCCCCCGGGCCGGGAACGTACGCCGGGGCGTGCTCCGGGGCACGGAACGGGGCCGGGGGCGCGGCGGCCTGCGGCGCGGTCGCCTCGTCGGCGGCGCGGGCCCCGGCCGCGTGCGCGGCGAGCAGCCCCCGTACCGCGTCCGGCCAGGGGAACGGGCCGGGCCCGGCCGCCGACGGCGGCCCGTCGGGCAGCAGCAGGGCGGCGAGCCGCTCCGGGGTCGGCCTGGCCTCGGCCGCGCGGTGCAGACACTGCCGGACCACCTCCCTCAACCGGGGCGGCACGCCGGACAGTTCGGCCTCGCCCCGGGAGATCCGGAAGACCACGGCGGCCATGTCGGAGTCGTCGAACGGGCCCCGCCCGGCGGCGGCGAAGGCGAGCACCGCGCCGAGGCAGAACACGTCGGACGCCGGGACGAGCGAGCGCGAGCCGTTGACATGTTCGGGCGAGATGTAGCCGGGGCTGCCCACCACGACCCCGGTCCGGGTCAGCTGTGTGGCGTCGAACGCCTGGGCGATCCCGAAGTCGATCACCTTCGGACCGTCCGGGCCCAGCAGCACGTTGCCGGGCTTGAGGTCGCGGTGGAGCACGCGCACGGCGTGCATGTCGGCGAGCGCGCGGGCGAGCCCGGCGCCCAGCTCCCGCACGATGTGCTCGGGCAGCGGCCCGCAGCGGGTCACCGCCTCGGCCAGCGAGGGGCCCGGGACGTACTCGGTCGCCAGCCAGGGCAGCCGGGCGTCCGCGTCGCCGCCCACCAGGGCCGCGGTGTGCGGGCTGCGGACGGCGCCCGCCGCGCCGATCTCCCGGCGGAAACGGACCCGGAAGCCGTCGTCGAGGTCGAGGTCCGGGCGCACGGTCTTCAGCGCGACCAGCCCGGCGCGCGGATCGGCCGCACCGGCCGGGCGGGCCAGGTACACCTCGCCCATGCCGCCCGCGCCGAGCAGCCCGAGCAGCTGGTAGGGGCCGATCAGGCGGGCCCGGCCCGAGGGAAGCGGCTGGATCACTGTGCGGCTCCTGAGCTGTTCGTCGGACGGTTCACTCGTGCAGGGGGAGGGATCGAACGGCTCACTCGGGCAGCGGGACGGAGAGCGTGGTGCCGTCGTCGTAGACGACGTGGACGACGCCGCCGACCGGCAGCACCTGCGGGTCGAGCAGTTCCCTGTCGAGCTCGATGCCGTCGGTCAGGCTGTCGTACGTCGGCGTCGGGCTCGGCCCGGGGGCGCCCGCCAGCCGGGTCCGCTTCGGGGCGCCGAGCGTGCCGTCGTCACCGATCGGGACCGTGTACAGAGTGGTGCTGTCCGCCCACACCAGCGTGTCCGCGACGATCATCGGGTCGGAGACCGGGTTGCTCATGCCCGGCGCCTGCTCTCCGCCGAGCGGGAAGCGGCCGAGCGTCCGGCCGCCGTCCCGGCTCAGGACGACGAGTTCGTCCGGTACGCCCGGCGTGCCCGCGTCGCTCTTCCGGCGGAGCGTGATCACGTGGTCGTCGAGCGCGGTCAGGTCCGCCTCGGCGGCGAGGGCGTGGTCGAACGGCACGCGCCCCTCCGCCTCCAGCGTCCCGGCCGCGAACCGCAGCGCGACCATGTCCATGCCGAAGCCGGAGGGGTCGTCGTTGCGGACGTGGGCGGCGCAGAAGGCCGACCGGCCGCGCACCCGCAGCTCCCCGCAGCCGGAGCTGTTGCGGTCGCCCCCCGTTCCCTGCACCGCCTCGCCGCCGGCCGTGCCCAGCAGGGCGCCGTCCTCGGGCCGGAACGCCTTCGGCGCCTCCTCGCCGATCGCGTACAGCGTCTTTCCGTCGGTGGCGACCGGCCAGAAGTTCCCCTTCTGCGCGTTGGCGAGGGTCTGCGGGCCCAGCGGCTTCTGCCACTTCCGGGCGCCGGTCGCCCGGTCGTAGGCGGCGAGCGAGGCGCCGTCGGGGGTGGACGTGGTCGCGGCGAAGACCTGGTCCCCGAGGACCAGCGGGGCGCTGTCCAGGTCGTGCGCGCCGCCGGAGGGGGTCTCCCAGCGGACCGTGCCGGTCCGCGCATCCAGCGACTGCAGTCGGCCGCCCGCGGCGAGCAGCACGGTGTCGTCGTGGACGGTGGGCCGGGTGGCGTTGGCGGGCATGAAGAACTGTCCCCTCGGCCCCCAGCCCGCCGGCCGGGTCTCCTGGCCGACGTCGAGCGTCCACAGCCGGTGTCCGTCGGCCGCCGAGAGCGCCTCGTAGGTGCCGTCGACGAGCCGGCAGACGAGCGCGTCGCGCCCCGCGGAACAGCCGATCGGCTTATGGGCGAACCGGCCCTTCCAGGACTTCTTCCAGCCCTCGGGCCGGACGTCGCGGCCGTACGGGACGGTGCCCGAGCCGTCCGGGCCGCCGTTCTCGTCCACGCCCGCCGTGATCCGGGCGGCGACGGCCGGGCGGCTCTTCTCCGTCGCCCGGTCCCCGCCGCCGTGGTGGCCGCGCCAGAACAGGACGCCCCCGGTGGCCGCGCCCAGCACCACCAGGGCGGCGAGGGCGGCGCCCAGGACCCGGCGGGAGCGGCGCCGGGGCGGGGCGAGGCCGGGCCCCTGGGTGGGCGCGGCATGCAGGCCGGGGGCGAAGTCGGTTCCCCGGGTGGGAAGTTGGTGGGCGGCGGCGCGGCTTCCGGTGGCGGCCTCGGTGGGGGTGTAGCCGGGCAGCAGGGGGCCGCCGAGGGCGAGGATCCGGGCGAGTTCGCGTTCGTGCTCGACGATCTGGCGCACCACCGGCTCGGGCCAGCGGCCGGCGGCGCCGGGGTCCAGCCGCCGGGCGAGTTCGCCGGCGGTGGGGCGGGCGGCCGGGTCGGGGGTCAGGCAGTCCGCCAGGACGGCGCGCAGCGTCTCGGGGACGTCGTCGAGATCGGCCTCGACGTACTTGACCCGGTAGAGCACGGCGGCGACGGGCCCGTCCCCGAAGGGATCGCGCCCGGTGGCGGCGTAGCAGAGCACGGAGGCGAGACAGAAGACGTCCGAGGCGGCGACGACGCGCCCGCTCCCCGCCACGTGCTCCGGGGACATGAAGGCGGGGCTGCCGACCATGCGGCTGGTGGTGGTGAGCGGGGTCGCGCCGGTGTCGCGTGCGATCCCGAAGTCGATGAGGCGCGGGCCGTCCGCGGCGAGCATCACGTTGCCGGGCTTCATGTCGCGGTGGACGATCCCGGCCCCGTGCACGGCGGCCAGCGCGCGGGCGAGCGCGGCGCCGAGCATCCGCACCTCGGCCTCGCTCATGGCCCCGGCCCCGCGGACGGCGGCGGACAGGGTCGGCCCGGCCACGTATCCGGTGGCCAGCCACGGCACCTCGGCCTCGGCGTCCCCGTCGAGCAGCGGGGCCAGATGGGGCCCGGCGACGGACCGGGCGACGTCGATCTCGCGCCGGAAGCGGTCGCGGAAGCCCGGGTCGCCGGCCACGTCGCGGCGGACCGTCTTGACGGCCACCGGGACGTCGTCGCCGTCGCGCAGCCCGAGGAAGACCTCCCCCATGCCGCCCGCGCCGAGTCCGGCTCGTATCCCGTACGGTCCGATCCGTCTGGGCGAGTCCTCCCGCAACGGTCCGAGCATGCGCCGATCCCCCCGTCGATACCCGCGGCACGCCGACGGCACGCCGAAGGGTGCCGAAGATCCGCCGCGTGTGCGTCCGGGCGCAATTTTGCCACGGACACGTCACGAGCTGGGGCGGCGGCCCGCGACGGGGAACCCCTGTTCCGGCGGCGGTTGACGCGCCGTCAGCGACCGGTGCGGCCCGACGGCGGCCCACCCCGGGGCCTCCGTCGAGATTGTCGGGACCGCCGGGGCAGGGCGGACCGTCAGGGCTTCCGAGGCCAACGGGACCGCCGGAACTGCCAGCGCTGCCGGGACCGCCGGGACCATCGGGACCGCCAGGGCCGCCGGGACCGCCGGGGCGGTCAGGACTACCGGGGCCGTCAGGACTCCGTGAGGCCCGCCACCAGTTCGTCCGCCGCCGCGTACGGGTCCAGGGTCCCCGCGACGATGCGTTCCGCGAGCGCGCCGATGTGGCGGTCGCCGTGCAGGTCCCCGATGCGCTCGCGCAGCCGGGTGACGGCGATGGTCTCGACCTCGCGGGCCGCGCGCGCCCTGCGCCGTTCGGCGAGCACGCCGCGCTCCTCCATCCACGCCCGGTGCTTCTCCAGCGCCTCGACCACCTCGTCGACGCCCTGGCCCCGGGCGGCGACCGTCTTCACGATCGGCGGGCGCCAGTCGCCGGGGCCGCGCGCCTCGCCCAGGCCCAGCATGTGGTTGAGCTCGCGCGCGGTGGCGTCCGCGCCGTCCCGGTCGGCCTTGTTGACCACGTACACGTCGCCGATCTCCAGGATCCCGGCCTTCGCCGCCTGGATGCCGTCGCCCATGCCGGGCGCCAGCAGGACGACGGAGGTGTCGGCCTGGGAGGCGATCTCCACCTCCGACTGGCCGACCCCGACCGTCTCCACCAGGACCACGTCGCACCCGGCCGCGTCCAGCACCCGGATCGCCTGCGGCGCCGCCCAGGCGAGACCGCCCAGATGCCCCCGGGTGGCCATGGAGCGGATGTAGACGCCCGGGTCGGAGGCGTGCTCCGACATCCGCACCCGGTCGCCGAGCAGCGCCCCGCCGGAGAACGGCGAGGACGGGTCGACGGCCAGGACGCCGACCCGCTTGCCGGCCCGCCGGTACGCCGAGACCAGCGCCGAGGTCGACGTCGACTTGCCGACGCCGGGCGAGCCCGTCAGGCCGACCACGTACGCGTTGCCGGTCAGCGGCGCCAGCGCCGCCATCACCTCGCGCAGCTGCGGCGACGCCCCCTCCACCAGGGAGATGAGCCGGGCCACGGCCCTCGGCCGGCCGGCGCGCGCCTGCTCGACCAGGGTGGGGACGTCCACCATCACCGCTCCGTTCGCTCGCTGTGTGCTCCGGTGCCCCGGCGGCGGGCCCGCCGCCGGTCACGGCACCACCTGTACTACGTACGGCCCCGCCGGGGCGTTCCTGCGGGGGCGATCCTGCGGGGCCTTGCCGCGCCCGGACCGGGGGCGCGGGGGCCTGGCGCGGACCGGCCGCGGACCGGGGCGCCCCGCTCCCCCGGTCCGCCCCCTGCCTACTTCGGGACGCGGATGATCAGCGCGTCGCCCTGACCGCCGCCGCCGCACAGCGCCGCCGCGCCGGTGCCGCCGCCGCGCCGCTTCAGCTCCAGCGCCAGGTGCAGCACCAGCCGGGCGCCGGACATCCCGATCGGGTGGCCGAGCGCGATGGCGCCGCCGTTGACGTTCACCTTCTCCGGGGTGACTCCGAGGTCCTTCATGGACTGGACGGCGACCGCCGCGAACGCCTCGTTGATCTCGATCAGATCCAGGTCCTCGACCTGGATGCCCTCCTTCTTCACGGCGTGCCGGATCGCGTTGGACGGCTGCGACTGGAGCGAGTTGTCCGGGCCCGCGACGTTGCCGTGGGCGCCGATCTCGGCGATCCAGTCCAGGCCCAGCTCCTCGGCCCTGGCCCGGCTCATGACGACGACCGCGGCGGCGCCGTCGGAGATCTGCGAGGAGGTGCCGGCGGTGATCGTGCCGTCCTTGCTGAAGGCCGGGCGCAGCCTGCCGAGGGACTCCGCGGTGGTCTCCGGCCGGATGCCCTCGTCCTTGGCGAAGAGCACCGGGTCGCCCTTGCGCTGCGGGATCTCGACCGGGGTGATCTCGGCCTCGAAGACGCCGTTCTTCTGGGCGGCGGCGGCGCGCTGGTGGGAGAGTGCGCCGATCTCGTCCTGCTCGGGCCGGGTCAGCCCCAGCCGGGTGTTGTGGTTCTCGGTGGACTCGCCCATCGGGATGTTCTCGTAGGCGTCGGTCAGGCCGTCGTACGCCATCGAGTCGAGCATCTCGATCGCGCCGTACTTGTGGCCCTCCCGGGACTTCGGGAGCAGGTGCGGGGCGTTCGTCATGGACTCCTGGCCGCCGGCGACCACGATCTCGAACTCGCCGGCGCGGATCAGCTGGTCGGCGAGCGCGATCGCGTCGAGCCCGGAGAGGCACACCTTGTTGACGGTGAGCGCGGGGACGTTCATCGGGATGCCCGCCTTGACGGCGGCCTGGCGGGCCGGGATCTGGCCGGCCCCGGCCTGGAGCACCTGCCCCATGATCACGTACTCGACCTGGTCGCCGCCGATGCCGGCCCGGTCCAGCGCGGCCCTGATGGCGAAGCCGCCGAGCTCGGCGGCGGAGAAGCTCTTCAGGGAACCGAGGAGACGGCCCATGGGCGTACGCGCGCCCGCGACGATCACTGAGGTGTTACCGGTCGTTCCTGACATGAGGCGCAGCCCCCTGGGATGAGGTGTGAACGAGGGTTTACTCGAATGTACTGAGCGGTACCCCGCCCGTCATCCGGCAGCGAGTGTGACGGCGCGCACGTTGCGTAACCATGGGCGGGGCGCTGCACTGGTTCCATGCTGACGCGCATCGACCACATCGGGATCGCCTGTTCCGACCTGGACAGGACCGTCGAGTTCTACCGCTCGACCTACGGGTTCGAGGTGTTCCACACGGAGGTCAACGAGGAGCAGGGCGTACGCGAGGCCATGCTCAAGATCAACGATACGTCCGACGGGGGCGCCTCGTACCTCCAGCTCCTGGAGCCGATCCGGGAGGACTCCCCGGTCGGGAAGTGGCTGGCGAAGAACGGGGAGGGCGTCCATCACATCGCCTTCGGCACCGCGGACGTCGACGCGGACGCCGCGGAGATCCGCGGGAAGGGGGTCAGAGTGCTCTACGACGAGCCGCGGACCGGGTCGATGGGGTCCCGGATCACCTTCCTGCACCCCAAGGACTGCCACGGCGTCCTGACCGAACTGGTCACGTCCGCAGCGGAGCACTGACCTCCGGTTACCTGGCCCGGTAGAGTGGGCCGTTCCGGGCCGGGGCCGGGTCGGGGCCGCGCCGCGTCCCCAGCCGTTGATCTGTCACCATTCCCCGGGGGACCGTTCGCCGGCGAACGGTACTCGTTGGAGAGTTGCGACCATGGGACGGATGGGACCGCGCAGTGCGGGGCTACGAACGCCAGGAGAGCCACCGAGCTGACGACGACCATCTCTCGCGGTTCGAAGCCGAGATGGACCGGCTGAAGACCGACCGGGAGAAGGCCGTCCAGCACGCCGAGGACCTCGGTTACCAGGTCGAGGTCTTGCGCGCCAAGCTGCACGAGGCTCGGCGCAATCTCGCGAACCGTCCCGCGTACGACGGCGCGGACATCGGTTACCAGGCGGAGCAGATGCTCCGGAACGCGCAGATGCAGGCCGAGCAGATGCGCACCGACGCCGAACGGGAGCTGCGCGAGGCCCGGGCGCAGACGCAGCGGATCCTCCAGGAGCACGCCGAGCACCAGGCGCGGCTCCAGGCCGAGCTGCACAACGAGGCGGTGCAGCGGCGCCAGCAGCTGGACCAGGAGCTGGCCGAGCGCCGCCGTACGGTCGAGTCCCACGTCAACGAGAACGTCGCCTGGGCCGAGCAGCTCAGGGCCCGGACGGAGTCGCAGGCGCGGCGGCTGCTGGACGAGTCCAGGGCCGAGGCCGAGCAGGCGCTGGCGGCGGCGCGGGCGGAGTCCGCCCGGCTGGCGGAGGAGACCCGGCAGCGGCTCGGCGCCGAGGCCGAGGCGGCCCGTGCCGAGGCGGAGACGCTCCTGCTGCGCGCCCGCAAGGACGCCGAGCGGATGCTGGACACCGCCTCCGCCCAGGCGCAGGAGGCCGCGGGCCACGCCGAGCGGCTGCGTTCGTCGACGGCCGCCGAGACCGAGCAGGCGCGGCAGCGGACGGCGGAGCTGAGCCGGGCCGCCGAGCAGCGCATGCAGGAGGCCGAGACCCGGCTGCGCGAGGCCCGGCTGGAGGCCGAGAAGGTCACGGCGGAGGCGAAGGAGACGGCCGCCAAGCGGCTGGCCGCCGCCGAGTCGGAGAACGAGCAGCGCACCCGTACGGCCAGGTCGGAGGTCGCCCGGCTGGTCGGCGAGGCCACCAAGGAGGCCGAGGCGCTCCGGGCGGAGGCCGAACAGGCGCTCGCGGACGCCCGCGACGACGCGGAGCGGCTGAAGGCCGAGGCGGCCGAGAAGGCCCGCTCGGACGCCGCCGAGGACGCCGCGGCCCAGCTCGCCAAGGCCGCCAGGTCCGCCGAGGAGGTGCTGACCAAGGCGTCCGAGGACGCGAAGTCCACCACCCGGGCGGCGGGCGAGGAGGCCGAGCGGATCCGCCGCGAGGCCCAGGCCGAGGCGGACCGGCTGCGCGCCGAGGCGGCCGAGCAGGCCGATCAGCTCAAGGGCGCGGCCAAGGACGACACCGAGGAGTACCGGGCCCGGACGGTCGAGCTCCAGGAGGAGGCGCGCCGGCTGCGCGGCGAGGCCGAGCAGCTGCGTTCCGAGGCGGTCGCCGAGGGCGAGCGGATCCGGGGCGAGGCCCGCCGCGAGGCCGTCCAGCAGCTGGAGGAGGGCGCGAAGACCGCCGAGGAGCTGCTGGCCAAGGCGAAGAGCGACGCGGAGGAGCTGCGCGCGACCGCGAGCGCCGAGAGCGAGCGGGTCCGCACCGAGGCGTCCGAGCGCGCCGCCACGCTGCGCAAGCAGGCCGAGGAGGCCCTGGAGCGCGCCCGCGCGGAGGCGGAGCAGCTGCGCGCCGAGGCGGAGGAGCAGGCCGAGTCCACCACCGCCGCGGCGGAGCGGGCGGCGGCGGAGCTGCGCGAGGAGACCGAGGGCGCGGTCGCGGCCCGGGAGGCCGAGGCGGCCGAGGAGCTGGCCCGGCAGCACGGCGAGGCCGGGGCCAAGCTCGTCGCCGCCGAAGAGGCGCTCGCGGAGGCGCGCGCCGAGGCGGAGCGGATCCGCCGCGAGACGAACGAGGAGTCCGAGCGGCTGCGCACGGAGGCCGCCGAGCGGCTGAAGGCGCTGCGGGAGCAGGCCGAGGCGGAGGCGGAGCGGCTGCGCGAGGAGGCCGCGGCGGACGCCTCGCAGTCGCGGGCGGAGGGCGAGTCCACCGCCGTACGGCTGCGCACGGAGGCGGCCGCCGAGGCGGAGCGGCTCAAGACCGAGGCGCAGGAGAACGCCGACCGGCTGAGGTCCGAGGCGGCGGCCGCCGCCGAGCGGGTGGAGGCGGAGGCCACCGAGGCGCTGGAGGCGGCGCGCGAGGAGGCGAACCGGCGTCGCCGGGAGGCCGAGGAGACCCTCGACGCGGCGCGCACCGAGGCGAACCAGGAGCGCGAGCGGGCCCGCGAGCAGAGCGAGGAGCTGCTGGCCTCGGCCCGCAAGCGGGTCGAGGAGGCGCAGGCCGAGGCCCAGCGGCTGGTCGAGGAGGCGGAGGGCCGGGCGACCGAGCTGGTCGCCGCGGCCGAGCAGGCCGCCCAGAAGGTGCGGGACTCGGTCAGCGGGCTCCAGGAGCAGGCCGAGGAGGAGATCGCCGGGCTGCGCTCCGCCGCGGAGCACGCGGCGGAGCGGACCAGGTCCGAGGCGCAGGAGGAGGCGGACCGGGTTCGCACCGACGCCTACGCGGAACGCGACCGGGCGGGCGAGGACGCGGCGCGGATCCGCCGGGAGGCGCAGGAGGAGTCCGAGGCCGCGAAGGCGATGGCCGAGCGGACGGTCGCGGAGGCGATCACCGAGTCGGAGCGGCTGCGCGCGGAGGCGGCCGCCGAGTCGGAGCGGCTGCGCGCGGACGCCGCGGAGTACAGCCAGCGGATGCGCACCGAGGCGTCCGACTCGCTGGCGTCGGCGGAGCAGGACGCGGCGCGCAGCCGGGCCGAGGCCCGCGAGGACGCCAATCGGATGCGGTCCGAGGCCGCGGCCCAGGCCGACCGGCTGGTCGGCGAGGCGACGAGCGAGTCCGAGCGGCTCCTCGCGGAGTCGGCGCGGCAGGCCGCCGAGCGCGTCGACGAGGCGACGCGGCAGGCCGGGACGCTCGTCGAGGAGGCCACCGAGCGGGCCGCCGGGCTGGTCGGCGAGGCGGAGCAGGAGGCGCGGCGGGTCCGCGCCGAGGCGACGGACGAGTCCGAGCGGCTGCGCGCGGAGGCGGCGGCCACCGTGGCGTCGGCGCAGGAGCACGCGGCCCGCACCCGCGAGGAGGCCGAGCGGGCGCGCGCCGAGGCGGAGGCCGCGGCCGAGCAGACCCGCACCCGGGCCCGCGAGGAGGCGGACCGGCTGCTCGACGAGGCGCGGGAGGCGGCGGCGAAGCGCCGTGCCGACGCCGCCGAGCAGGCGGACCAGCTCGTCGAGAAGGCCCGCGAGGAGGCGCTGCGCACCACCGCGGAGGCGGAGAAGCAGGCCGACACGATGGTCGGCGCGGCCCGCAAGGAGGCCGTGCGGATCACCTCGGAGGCGACCGTGGAGGGCAACTCCCTGGTGGAGCGGGCCCGTACGGACGCCGACGAGTTGCTGGTCGGGGCCCGCCGGGACGCCACCGCCATCCGGGAACGGGCGGAGGAGCTGCGGACCAGGATCGAGAGCGAGATCGAGGAGCTCCACGACCGGGCGCGGCGGGAGACCGCCGAGCAGATGAAGACGGCGGGCGAGCGCGTCGACAAGCTGATGAAGGCGGCGACCGAGCAGCGCGAGGACGCCGAAGCCAAGGCCAAGGAGCTGCTGGCGAACGCGAATTCGGAGGCGAGCAAGGTCCGGATCGCGGCGGTGAAGCGGGCCGAGACGCTGCTGAAGGAGGCCGAGCAGAAGAAGGCCACGCTGGTCCGCGAGGCCGAGAAGCTGCGGGCCGACGCGGCGGCCGAGGCGAAGCGCATGGTCGACGAGGGCCGGCACGAGCTGGATGTGCTGGTGCGCCGCCGCGAGGACATCAACACCGAGATCTCCCGCGTGCAGGACGTGCTGGAGGCCCTGGAGTCGTTCGAGACGCCGTCAGGCGGCAAGGGCGGCAACGGTGGTTCCAACGGCGGCGTCAAGGCCGGTGCGTCCTCGGGCGGCCGCTCGGGCGGCAAGTCGTCCGAGGGCTAGGGGGTGTCTGACACATACCTGCGGCGTCGCGGGGTCCGGTGCGCACGCTCGCGGCGTTGCCGAACCGCCCACGTGGCTCCGCCACGCAGACGCTCCGGCGCCTTGCGATCGCACGCACCGGCCCCCGCTCCTTCTCCCGCACTCATTCATCAGACACCCCCAGTGCACCGGAGCCGGTACGCCATCCGAGAGTCAGTCACGTCGTCCAGGAGCCGGTACGTCTCCCGAGAGCCCATGCCACGTCATGTCCGCGCCGAGAAAAGGAGGTTCGGCCCTCCGGTTGGCAAGCGCCACCGGGGGTCGGCCACCCAAAAGGGGTGTCATTCTCCAGATCGAAACCGCATCCACTCGATGACACGCCGTTCCGCGGCCTAGGATTCCCCCTAACACCTCACCGGTCTCTTTCGACAGGAACCCCATGAGCGACCCTTCCTCCCCCTTCGGCTTCGAGCTCGTGCGACGTGGATACGACCGCAGTCAGGTAGACAACCGCATCGCCAAGCTCGTCGCCGACCGTGACAGCGCCCTCGCCCGAATCACCTCGCTCGAGAAGCGCATCGAGGAGCTGCACCTCGAGACGCAGAGCGCCCAGGCCCAGGTGACCGACGCGGAGCCGTCGTACGCCGGTCTCGGCGCGCGCGTGGAGAAGATCCTGCGCCTGGCCGAGGAGGAGGCGAAGGAGCAGCGCGAGGAGGCCCGCCGCGCCGCCGAGCAGCTCCGCGAACTCGCCGAGTCGGCCGCCCAGCAGGTGCGCGACGACGCGGAGGCGTTCGCCGCCGACCGCAAGACGAAGGCCGAGGACGAGGGCGCGCGCATCGTCGAGAAGGCCAAGGGCGAGGCCGGCACGCTGGTCGCGGACGCCCAGAAGGACGCCGCGCAGAAGCGCGAGGAGGCGGACGCCCTCTTCGAGGAGACCCGCGCCAAGGCCGCCCAGGCCGCCGCCGACTTCGAGACCAACCTGGCCAAGCGCCGCGACCAGTCGGAGCGCGACCTGGCGTCCCGTCAGGCCAAGGCCGAGAAGCGTCTGGCCGAGATCGAGCACCGTGCCGAGCAGCTCCGCCTGGAGGCCGAGAAGCTCCGTACGGACGCCGAGCGCCGGGCCCGTCAGACGGTCGAGACCGCGCAGCGCCAGTCCGAGGACATCGTGGCCGACGCCAACGCGAAGGCCGACCGCATCCGCAGCGAATCGGAGCGCGAGCTGGCGGCGCTCACCAACCGCCGCGACTCGATCAACGCCCAGCTGACCAACGTCCGCGAGATGCTGGCGACGCTCACCGGCGCCGCGGTGGCCGCCGCGGGCGGTACCGGCGACGAGGAGTCCACCCGCGGCGTCCCGGCCCAGCAGACCCGCTGATCCGGACGGCCCGCGGCCGTATCTCCGCGTGACTCCCGGCGCGCCCGGCTCCGCCCTCGTGGCGGCGCCGGGCGCGCGGGCGTTTCCGGGCCCCGGCGGCTCTGCGGCCCGGGAGGGCGTCTGCCGCTTTCCGGGGCCCCGGCGGGCGCCCTCCCGGGCCGGGGCCGCGCCGTCCCCGGCGGGCGCGCCACGGCCGCGCGCCGGTCCACCGGGGAGGCCGGGTCAGCGCTTAGCGTGAGCGCATGATCGAGCTCGATGGCCTCACCAAGCGCTTCGGGGACAAGGTCGCCGTGGACCGGCTCTCGTTCCGGGTCCGCCCCGGAATGGTGACGGGTTTTCTGGGCCCGAACGGGGCGGGCAAATCGACCACGATGCGGATGGTGCTCGACCTCGACAACCCGACGAGCGGTTCGGTGCGCATCGACGGCCGGCGCTACCGCGAGCTCGACGAGCCCCTGAAGCACGTCGGCGCGCTGCTGGAGGCCAAGTCGATGCACGGCGGGCGCAGCGCGTACAACAACCTGCTCTGTCTGGCGCAGAGCAACCGCATCCCGGTGGGCCGGGTCGCCGAGGTGCTGGACACCGTCGGCCTGACCGCGGTCGCGAAGAAGCGGACCCGGGGCTTCTCCCTCGGCATGAGCCAGCGGCTCGGGATCGCGGCGGCGCTGCTGGGCGACCCCCGGGTGCTGCTCTTCGACGAGCCCGTCAATGGGCTCGACCCCGAGGGCATCCACTGGATCCGCAACCTGATGAAGGCCCTCGCCGCGGAGGGGCGGACCGTCTTCGTCTCCTCGCACCTGATGAGCGAGATGGCGCTCACCGCCGACCATCTGATCGTGATCGGCCAGGGCCGGCTGCTCGCCGACACCTCGATGGCCGACTTCATCCACCGGAACTCCCGCGGCTACGTCCGGCTGCGCTCGCCGGACCAGGAGCGGCTGCGGGACGTGCTGCACGCGGAGGGGCTGGTCGTGGTCGAGACGGCGGCCGGCGTACTGGAGGTCGACGGCGCCACCACCGAGGCGCTGGGCGAACTCGCCGCCCGGCACCGGATCGTGCTGCACGAGCTGAGCTCGCAGCGGGCCTCCCTGGAGGAGGCGTTCATGCGGATGACGGCGGACGCGGTGGAGTACCACGCGCATTCGGAGCCCGGCTCCCCCGGCGCGCCGCCGCCCCCGGGCCCTCGCTGGGGCGAGCAGTACCTCCGACGGACCACCGGCAGCGCGGGCGTCAGCCATCCCACCGGCATCACCGGCGCCACAGGCGTCAGCGACCCCACCGGCGCCACGGGCGTCACTGGTCCCACCGGCATCACCGATTCCACCGGCAAGGAGGTGTGACGACGATGGCATCGGTCTCCGCGGTCCTGACCTCCGAGTGGACCAAGATCCGTACGGTCTCGTCGACCGTCTGGACCCTGGTCTCCGCGTTCGCCGTGACGGTTCTGATGAGCGCGGCGCTCTGCGCCCTGATGAACGCCCAGTTCGACGACCTGCCCCCGATGGAGCGGGCCACCTTCGACCCGACGTTCGTCAGCTTCTCCGGCATGGTTCTGGGGCAGCTGGCCATGGTCGTCTTCGGCGTCCTGGTGGTCGGCACGGAGTACAGCTCGGGCATGATCCGCACCTCGCTGGCGGCGGTGCCCCGACGCGGCTCCTTCCTCTTCGGCAAGATCGCCGTGGCGGGGGCGCTGGCGCTGGCGGTCGGCCTCGTCACCTCCTTCGTCTCGTTCTTCCTGGGGCAGGCGCTGCTCGGGACGCTGCGTACGGACATCGGCGCGCCGCACGTCCTGCGCGCGGTGATCGGCGGCGGGCTCTACATGGGGCTGATCGGGACCTTCTCCATGGGCGTGGCGACGATGCTGCGCAGCTCCATGCTGTCGCTGGGCATCCTGATGCCCTTCTTCTTCCTGGTCTCGCGGATCCTGTCGGTGGTGCCGGGCGCGAAGAAGGTCGCCCGCTACTTCCCCGACCAGGCCGGTTCCAAGATCATGCAGGTGGTGCCGGACGCCATGAGCAGCGGCCCGAGCCCGTACGGCCCGTGGGGCGGGCTCGGCATCCTGTTGGCGTGGACGGCGGCGGCGCTGGTCGGCGGCCTTCTCGTGCTGCGGAAGCGCGACGCCTGAGCGACGGGCCGGGGCGCGGACGCCGGGCACCGGGACCGGGGCGGGCCGTCCTGGGGGACGGGCCGGGACGCGGCGGACTGGCGGCGGCGGGCGGGCCGCCCTGCGGGACGGCCCGCCCCTCCCCCGTAAGCGTGACATCCGCCTCGTCGGCGGCTTGACGGCCGCCGCCCGGGAAGCCGCCCCGACCGGTCCCGTACGGTCGCCGGCCGCACGACGGGCCGCGACGCGCGGCCCGAGCGGCTTGGCCGCAACCGTCAAGGGCTGGATATCCTCGTAACCCTTACGGGGGGTGTGCGGCCGGACGGCCCGGCCCCGACGACGGACAAGAGTCGATGGGGCTGAAGCATGATCGAGGCAGTCGGCCTGACCAAGCGCTACGGCGCGAAGACGGCCGTGTACAACCTTTCGTTCCAGGTGCGGCCGGGTACCGTCACGGGCTTCCTCGGCCCCAACGGGTCGGGCAAGTCCACCACCATGCGCATGATGCTGGGTCTGGACCGGCCGACCTCCGGTCATGTCACGATCGGCGGCCACCCCTTCCGGCACCTGCCGAACGCCCCGCGCGAGGTGGGCGCGCTGCTGGACGCCAAGGCCGTGCACGGCGGGCGCAGCGCCCGCAACCACCTCCTCTCGCTGGCCCAGTTGGCCGGGATCCCGGCCGCGCGGGTCGACGAGGTGCTCGGGGTCGTCGGGCTGCACGAGGTCGCGCGGAAGCGGACCAAGGGCTTCTCGCTCGGCATGGGCCAGCGGCTCGGGATCGCGGCGGCGCTGCTGGGCGACCCCCAGGTGCTGCTCTTCGACGAACCCGTCAACGGGCTCGACCCCGAGGGCATCCTCTGGGTCCGCAACCTGATGAAGGCCCTCGCGGCGGAGGGCCGCACGGTCTTCGTCTCCTCGCACCTGATGAGCGAGATGGCGCTCACCGCCGACCATCTGATCGTGATCGGCCGGGGGCAGCTGCTCGCCGACATGAGCGTCAAGGACTTCATCGCCGCCAACTCGGCCGGCTTCGCCCGGGTGCGGGTGGCGGACGGGCCCCCGGAGTCCCGGGAGAGGCTGACCGCCGCGCTCATCGAGGCGGGCGGCCAGGTGCTCTCCGAGCCCGACGGGGCGCTGCGGATCACCGGCCTGACACTGCCGGGGATCAGCGATCTCGCCCATGAGGCGGACGTCCGGCTGTGGGAGCTCTCCCCGCACCAGGCGTCGCTGGAGGAGGCGTACATGCGGATGACGCAGGGGGCCGTGGACTACCGCTCGACGGCGGACCAGAAGGCCGGGCTGCAGCAGCCGGCGCCGGGCCCCGGTGACCCGTACGGACAGCACCCGTACGGGGAGCAGCGGATCCCCGAGGTGCCGCAGGAGGGCTGGTACGCCCCGCCGCCGCCCGCGCGGACCCCGGCCGCAGCCCCGGCGGCCCCTCCCCGCACCGCCCCGGCGGCCCCCGCAGACCTGACCAAGAGCGAGACCAGCGAGGACGCCCGATGACGACACCGCCGACCCCGCAGGCAGCCGGCCACCCGCAGGCGCCGGGTCAGCAGGCGCCCCTTCCCCGGCAGAACCGGCAGGACGCGCCGACCGGGTCCTACGCCTCCCCGATCACGGCGCGGCCCGCCTCCTTCGGCGACGCGCTCGCCGCCGAGTGGACCAAGATCCGCTCGGTGCGCTCCACCATGTGGACGCTCGGCGTCATGACCGTCCTGGTGATCGGTCTCGGCGTGCTGGTGGCGGTCACCCTCCGGCTGACCGACTCCCTCATCAGCGATGTCCCCGAGCTCAGCTTCGGTTTCTTCGGTGTGCTGCTGGGCTCGCTCTGCGTGATCACGCTCGGCGTGCTGACCATCACGTCCGAGTACGGCACGGGCCTGATCCGCGCAACGCTGACGGCCTGCCCCAGCCGTTCCCGGGTGCTGTCCGCCAAGGCGGCCGTCTTCTTCCTGCTCGCCTTCGCCGTCACCACGGTGTCGGCCACGGCGGTCGCCGTGGTGCAGGCCTCGATGCTGAGCGGCCGGCGGGCGGACGCGGACGACTGGCTGCGCGCCACCGTCGGCGTCGGCCTCTTCATCGCGCTGCTGGGGCTGTTCTCCCTGGCGGTCGGCACCCTGGTCCGGCACTCCGCCGGGGCCATCACCGTCATGATCGGTGTGGTGCTGCTGCCGTTGGTGCTGGGGATGTTCATGTTCACGGAGTCCCTGCACGGCGTGCAGAAGGCGCTCTTCACCTACTCCATCCCCAGTCTGCTCAGCGTCCTCTACGACACCTCGGTCAGCGGTTCCGGCCCGACCGGCTGGGACCCGCTGTGGGCCATGCTCGGGGCGACGGCCGTGGCCATGGCGATCGCCTATGTGACGCTGGAGAAGCGGGACGTCTGAGAAGCGGGAGTCCGACGGGCCGGGACGTCCGACGGGCCGCCCCGCCCGGTCGCCCTCGCCGACCGCCCTCCGCCGACCGCCCGCCTCAGTGGCGGGGTGCGTTCCTGGACCGCTGCACCTGCGTGGTGCGGCGGTCCTTCGCGTTCCAGCACGCCTTGTGCCAGTGCCTGCGGTCGTCGATCCCGCCGTACTCGGACCAGGCCACCAGGTGCGGGACGCCGGGCGGGATCTCCTGGTCGCAGCCGGGACAGCGGTACCGCTTGCCCGCGGCGCTCGCGCCGCTCACCGGGCGCACCGACCACTCCTCGCCCCGCCACTCCTCGGTGCGTCCGCCACCGCCGTACCGGGTCCCCCACTCCATGGCCGGCTCGTGGGGACTCTCGCCGCCTCGGGGGCGGTTGCGGCGCGGGGACACGGGACACCTCACAGACGGGCGGGCGGTTTCCCCCAGCGTAGGGCCATTCGGCCCAGCCACGCGCACCCTGTCGTGCCGGAACGTTCCCTCCGACTTTGCCGACTTACCGGACAATCAGAACAACCCGCCTCCACCCCGTGCCCTTGGCACGTGTCAGACGTTGTTGCCCGTAGGGGAGAGACCCGCGTCGGCCGCGAGGAGGCAATTGGCGATGCGCGTGGGAACGTTCGTACTGGCAGCCCAGTTTCCGGGGCAGGGCCCGGGGGAGGCGCTGCATCGCGCGATCCGGTCCACCGAGGTCGCGGAGGAGTCCGGGCTCGACTCGGTCTGGCTGGCGGAGCACCATTTCGTGCCGTACGGGGTCTGCCCGTCCGCCGTCACCCTGGCCGCGCTGCTGCTGGGCCGGACCAGAAGGATCCGGGTGGGCACGGCGGTGAGCGTGCTGCCGGCCCAGCATCCGGTCGCGCTGGGCGAACAGACCGCGCTGCTCCATCTCACCAGCGGCGGCAGATTCACCCTCGGCGTCGGCCGGGGCGGCCCCTGGGTGGACCTGGAGGTGTTCGGCGGCGGTCTGGAGGCGTACGAGAGGGACTTCCCGGAGTCCCTGGGGCTGTTGCTCGACTGGCTGACCGCGCCGAGAGTGGCCGGGAAGGGTCCGCGATACGGCTTCCGCGAGGTGGCGGTGGTCCCCCGGGCCGACGACCCGCTCGACGGCTGCGGCGGCGCCGGGCCGGGCGGCGAGGGGTGCGGCGGCCCCGAGGTGGTCGTCGCCTGCACCTCGCCGAAGACGGTGCGGCTGGCCGCGGAGCGCGGGCTGCCGATGCTCCTCGGGATGCACTGCGGGGACGAGGAGAAGGCGGAGATGATCGCCCTGTGGCGGTCGACCGCGCTGGCCGCGGGCCGTCCGCCGGAGAGCGTCCGGGCCGCCGGACACGTCTCGGCGGGGGTGGCGCAGATCTCCGACCACGCCGAGGACGCGGTGGAGACCCTGGTCAAGGCGATGCCCGGCTGGCTGCGGCAGGGTCTGGACGCCCATGTGACGGTGGACGGACGGCACCGGGTGATGCGCGACCCGGTGGCCTATACGGAGCTGTTGTGCGGTCTTCATCCGGTGGGCCCGCCCCGGCTGGCCGCCGACCGGCTCGCCGCCACCGCCGAGCGGACGGGCATCACCCGCTTCGCGCTCCTGGTGGAGGGCTCGGGCGATCTGACGGTCACGGAGGAGAACGTGGCGCGGCTGGGCACGGAGGTGCTGCCGCTCCTCGCCTGAGGCCGTCCGAGGCGTCGCGGGACGCACTCCGCGGGGGCATCGCGAAACGTGCTCCGTGCTCACCGCCCCGGTCCGGCCGGCCCGCCCCGGCCGGGGTCCGCGGCACGACGACGGCAGCGCTCAGGGTCTGCCCGACGGCTCATGACCGGGCAGACCCTGCCGCCGAACCGACCTCAGCAGTCCCGGAGTTCGGGCGACTGGTTGAGCAACTGACCCCTCACCGAGGTGAATCGGGCCAACCGTTCGTCGGCCGAGGAGTCCAACGGGAACACCGCGACGCGGTGGCAGTTCTGGAATGCCAGGCGCACTCCGAAGTGCCGTTGCAGAGCGCCGCGTATCGCATCACTCGCGAGCGCACGCAGCAGCTGACCACGGGCCTGCTCGTCCGGCGGGGGCGTCTGGTTGTCGGCGAACTCTCCGCCGTCGACCTTCAGCTGGGCCACCAACGAGCTGATCATCTCCCACGCATAGGGCAGGGAGGTCCGGACGCAGTCGACGAAATCGGCTTCGTCGACCTCGCCTCGCTCGGCCTGTTCCAACAGCGCCGGTGAGACGTCGAGCGACATGGGTTCTCCTCTCGCGGCCCCGACGCCGGGCCGGGGCCCTACGGGCAGGGCAAGGAGGGCGACGACGCGGCGTGCACACACGGCGACCTCCTGATTACACGGTAAGGGTGCGGTCCTGGCCGCACCAGGAGATTGGGAACACAACCGGCCACTCACGAAGGAGAGCAAAGAGGGACAAGAACGAAAGCACCCGATCTCACCGGCGCTCCGGGCGGTCCGGTCCGGTCGGGGACGGAAGGGGGAGAATCGCGTGGAGGACCCGTCGTCGAGTAGCGTTGCCGACCATGCGTCTCGTCATCGCCCGCTGCTCCGTCGACTACGCCGGCCGGCTCACCGCCCACCTGCCCTCCGCCCCCCGCCTGATCCTGATCAAGGCGGACGGGAGCGTATCGATCCACGCCGACGACCGGGCGTACAAGCCCCTCAACTGGATGTCGCCGCCCTGCACCCTCAAGGAGGGCGCCGACGACACCGCGTCCGTCTGGACCGTGGTGAACAAGGCGGGCGAGAAACTGATCATCACGATGGAGGAGATCCTCCACGACTCGTCGCACGAACTCGGCGTCGACCCGGGGCTCATCAAGGACGGCGTCGAGGCGCATCTTCAGGAACTCCTCGCCGACCGGATCGAGACTCTCGGCGAGGGCTACACGCTGATCCGCCGCGAGTACTTCACCGCGATCGGCCCCGTCGACATCCTCTGCCGGGACGCGGACGGGGGCACGGTGGCCGTGGAGCTGAAGCGGCGCGGCGACATCGACGGCGTGGAGCAGCTGACCCGCTATCTGGAGCTGCTCAACCGCGATCCCCACCTCGCCCCCGTGAAGGGCGTCTTCGCGGCGCAGGAGATCAAGCCGCAGGCCCGGGTGCTGGCGACGGACCGGGGCATCGACTGCGTGGTCCTCGACTACGACGCGCTGCGCGGCATCGAGGACGACAAGCTGCGGCTGTTCTGACGCCCCGCTCCCCCGGTCCGGGCCCGTCCCCGCGGACGGCCCGCTTCCGCCGGACGGCCCCGTTTCCCCTGGCCGGTCCCTTTCCGCCCTGACCGGCCCGTCTCCGCCCCGAACAGCCCGTTTCCACCGGCCGGCTCCGCTCTCCTGGCCGGCCCCGCTCCCCCGCCGCATCGCCCCGACGCCGGACGCCCCGTACGCGTCCGGCGTTCCGCTTTCCCGCGTGGCGGCGGGCGGTCACGCGGCCTTCCGGCGGCGTCCGTCGTTCCGCTCCCGCATGTGACGCCGGCCCGGACGCGGCGCGGCGATCCCGGCGCGGCGATCCCGGCGCGGCTCAGACCACCTCCGGCGCGCCGTCCTCGGCCTCCGCCGACGCCGAGAGGGAGGACGAGGCCGGTCCGCCCGCCGAGTCGGTGGTGTCCGGGGGGACCGGCTGGGTCTCCGAGGGCTGGGGCGTCGGTTCCGTGGAGGTGTCGTCCGTCGGGCTCGGGCTCGGCTCCCCCGACGCCGTCGGCGTGGACGGCTTCGTCGGCGTGGCCGGGTCGGTCGTCCCGTCCGGGGCGGGGTGGTCGTCGGACGGGGCGCCCGGCGAGGGGCGGTCGCTGGGCTCCGCCGAGCCCGTCGGCGTACCGCTTCCGCTCGGGGTGGGCTCGCCCTCCGACGGGCCGGCCGTCACCGGGCCGTCGTCGGGCGCCCGGTCCTGCTGACCGGAGCCGTCCGCCGGGCCGTCGTCCGTCGCCCCGTTCGCGTCGTCGCCCGGCGACTCCTCGGACGTGACGCCCGGGTTCCCCCGGGGCGTGCCGTCGCCGGAGGTGGCGCCCAGGACCACGACCGTGCCGAGCACGGCGGCGAGCAGCGCGCCCGCGCCGATCGCGACCAGATTGCGCCGGGCCTTCCCCAGCAGGGCGATGCGGCCCTTGGCCGCGCCCGCGCCCGGTGCGGGGGCGGCTCCGGCGCGCGAGGGGATCACCGCGGTGGTGTCCGTCGCGGACCCCGGCGCCCGCTTCCGCGCCGCCGCGGCCGCCGGCCCCAGGGGCAGCGGCGTCGTCTCGTCGAACCGGGGCGTCGGCGTCGTCCGGCCCACCGCCGCGGGCCCTCCGGCCACCGGACCGCCGGGCACGGGACCGCCCGGTACGGGACCGCCGGGCGTCGGGCCGCCCGGCAGCGGTCCGCCGGGCAGCGGTCCGCCGGAGCGGTCCGCGACCAGGGCCAGCGCGCGCCGCCCGACCACCATGCCGGGCTTGTCGGCGAGGGCCCCGCGCATCCCGATGGACGTCTCCAGCTCCGTCCGGGCCCGGTCCGGGCTGCCGGAGCAGAGCGCCAGAATGCCCAGCTCATGGTGGAAGTACGCCTCTTCGGCCACCTCCCCGGCGATCCTGGCTGCCTCCTGACCGATCCTCAGGGTCTTCTCCCAGGCGCCCCAGTGCAGCCCCGCCGCGAAGGCCGGGGCGGCGCTGCGGGCCAGGAGCACGGCCGCGCTGGTCTGCCCGGCCTCCTCGCCGGGGACGAGCCGGGCCAGGGCGGCGACGACCGCGTCGGCCTCGGCGGTGACCCTGCCCGGGGTGACCGAGGGGTGCCCGGCCCACCAGGCGTAGTGCTGGGCCGCCGTCCGGGCGTGCTCGGCGCTGTCCGCTCCGTATCCGGCGGCCTCCAGCTGGGCGACGGCCCCCGCGGCCAGGCGGTAGCGGGAGCCAGCCGGGGAGAGCAGTCCGCAGGCGGCCAGCTCGCCCAGGGCGGCATCCGCGTGGGTGTCCCCCACCAGCGCCGGCAGGTGCGCCTGGTGCGGCACCTCGCCGCCGAGCGCGACCGCGAAGCGCAGGGTGTCGCGGGCGGGCTCGCTGAGCCCGGAGGCGAGCAGCGGGGCGGGCGCCGCGGCCTCGCCGAGACCGGGCAGCGGTATGTGAACGCCGTCGGTGGCCTCGTCGTGCCCGAAGGGCGGCTCCGCGGGACGGTCCGCGGCGGCGGGCGCGCCGGAGAGGTCGCGGGCCCCGGGGTCGGCGCGCAGCAGATCGCGCCGGCACAGCAGGGCGCCCGCCTGGACGAAGCGCAGCGGCAGCCCCTCGGACTCGAACCAGAGGTCCCCCGCCCAGTTCTTCTCCTCCTCGGTGAGCGGACGCTCGACGAGCCGTTCCAGCAGCTCGACCGAGGAGCCCCGGCCGAGTCCGGGGAGGAAGACCTCTTCGAGGTCCGAGTCGGGGGCCGGGGCGGCGACGTCCGGGGTCGCCGTGAGCAGGAAGGCGCACTCCGGTGTGGCGTCGAGCAGTTCCTCCAGGGCGGCCCCGCCGAACTCCAGGTCGTCGAGGAGGACCACGGCGCCGACGCCCCGCAGGAGGTCGAGGAGGCCGGCGTGCTCGGGCCGGTGCGGCGCGGCCTCGTAGACGGCCTCGAAGAGCGCGTACAGCACGTCCGTGACGGACCGCTTGTGGCCGGAGAGCCGTACGACGCCGTCGGGCGCGAAGTCGGCGCAGTCGGCGGCGACGGCGTTCAGCAGGGTGGTACGGCCGGAGCCGGCCGGTCCGGTGAGCCGTACGGAGCGGCCCCGGGCCAGCAGGCGCACCAGCCGCTCGCGCTCCTCCGAGCGTTCGAGGAGGGGCGGTTGAGGGGCGGGCGGCCCCGGCGGCACGGGGGGCGCGGCGGCGCGTTCACGGGCGGCGCGCTCCGTCGCGGTGCGCCGGACCGGGGGCTCGGGGTGTTCCCCCGGCGGGCACAGCTCGACCTCGCTGCCGTCGACCGGGTTGACGGTGAGCAGATAGTCGCCCGATATGAGCCGGACGACCCGGGCCGGATGCGGCGCCGGCTGCCCGAAGTCCGGAGCGGCGGCGCCTCCTCTGCCCGAACGGGTGCGGGAGCCCGGCGACGGTTCCGGGGAGGGGCGCCGTCCGTCGGCGCCGCCGCCGGAGCCGTTCTCGTCCCGGCCGTACTCCTCCGGCCCCTGGTGTGTCGGGTCCATCGCCAAAGCCCCCAGACGCGTCGCGCATGATTGCCCCTCCCGGCCTCGCGCGCCCTGCTGTCGCCTCCGGGCCGGTGTCCGCCCGGGGGGTGCCGTCAATCGGCGGACGGGCCGACCCTAGACCGTCGCCCGGTTCCCGCGCACGGTCGGGGGGGCCGAGCTGTCCGATGCGCGCGTTCTCGTACGGAATGTGACTCCTCGTGCGCACCGCATGGCCGATTTCGCGCGTGCCGGAATCCGACGGCGGACGGGCCGGAGCCCGCGTCGGCAACGGGCCGCGACCGTACGCCCCTTGGGGCGGTCCGGCGGGCGTCCGCGCGGTCCGTGCCGCCACCGCGCGCCCCGGCCGCGGTCACCCGCACGGCGCTCCGCGCGCACGCGGGAAGTCCGTGGCGGAGGTGGGGAAATCCGTGGTCGGGCGGGCGGCAGCCCGTGATCACACGCGCGGCAGGGAGTCCGCGGCGAGGCCGCCCTCGATGGCCAGGATGCGGTGCAGGCGGGTGGCGACCAGCAGGCGCTGCATCTGCGGCGGCACGCCCCGCAGCACCAGCCGCCGCCCGGCCCGCCCGGCGCGGCGGTGCGCGCCCATGATGACGCCGAGCCCCGTGGCGTCCCAGGAGTCCAGCTCGGTCAGGTCGAGCACCAGGTCTCCGGCTCCGTCGTCGAGTGCCGAGTGCAGGGCCGTACGGGCGTCCGCCGCGCTCCGGACGTCGAGGCGGCCCCCGACGACCAGCTCGGTGTGGTCGCCCCTGATGTGCATATGTGCTCCCCGGGAATGCTCCGTCACAAGATTTCGTCTGTCTGTTCTGTCTCTCCCACAACTGACTGCGGCGGAGACAGAGAAGTTGCCGTCTGTAAGCGAACCGATGCCGATTTCACTCCACGGAGTGACCGAGGCCCGCGACGGGCCTTGAAAGCCCGAGGGCGGAGACCCGGCGATGAAGCGCCCGGTCGCCCCGGAAGCCCCCCGCTCCTCCGGGCCCGACCGACGGCGGGTCGGGCGGACCGGAGGACCGAAAAAAGATCAGTACGTGTAGAAGCCCTGCCCGCTCTTGCGGCCGATGTCACCCGCGTCCACCATCCGGCGCATCAGCTCGGGTGCGGCGAACTTCTCGTCCTGCGACTCGGTGTAGATGTTGTTCGTGGCGTGGAGCAGGATGTCGACGCCGGTCAGGTCGGCGGTGGCGAGCGGCCCCATGGCGTGCCCGAAGCCCAGCTTGCAGGCGATGTCGATGTCCTCGGCCGAGGCGACGCCCGACTCGTACAGCTTGGCGGCCTCGACGACGAGCGCCGAGATCAGCCGGGTGGTGACGAAGCCCGCCACGTCGCGGTTGACGACGATGCAGGTCTTGCCGACGGACTCGGCGAACTCCCGCGCGGTGGCGAGGGTCTCGTCGCTGGTCTTGTAGCCGCGGACGAGCTCGCACAGCCGCATCATCGGCACCGGCGAGAAGAAGTGCACGCCGACGACGCGCTCCGGGCGCTCGGTCACGGCCGCGATCTTGGTGATCGGGATGGCGGACGTGTTGGACGCGAGGACGGCGTCCTCCCGGACGATCTTGTCGAGGGACCGGAAGATCTCGTGCTTGACGTCGAGCTTCTCGAAGACGGCCTCCACGACCACGTCCGCGTCGGCGACGGCGTCGAGATCGGTGGTCGTGGTGATCCGGGCGAGCGCGGCCTCGGCGTCCGCCGCCTCCAGCTTCCCCTTGGAGACGAACTTGTCGTAGGAGGCCCTGATGCCGTCCCGGCCACGGGTCAGGGCCTCGTCGGTGACGTCGCGCAGCACGACGTCCCAGCCCGCCTGGGCGGAGACCTGCGCGATGCCGGACCCCATGAGTCCGGCTCCGATGACGGCGAGCTTCCTGGCCACGTCTGCACCCCTCGGTTCGGTTCGCCCCTGCAGCTGGTCTGCACGGCCCCGGTCATAACGGTTGTTCACATTGTTCTTCGGCGGAGATTAGTACCCGCGAGGGTTCCTGTGACCACGAAGAGATGCGCGTCACGTCTCACATGACGGACATCACACCGACACTCCACCCGACGGCCCGCCGGGCGCAGTTGAGCCCCTTCGCGCCGCACCGTGAGCGAGGGTGCGGAGACGGGCCCCGGACCGCGTCGCCGCCCCGCCGTCCGCCGTGCCGCGTCGGGGCGTCGGGGCGGCGATGAGGGGATACGGCCTAGGCTGGCCGCATGGTCAATCTGACACGCATCTACACCCGCACCGGCGACCAGGGCACCACCAGCCTCGGTGACATGTCCCGGACCGCCAAGACCGATCTGCGGATCGCGGCGTACGCCGACGCGAACGAGGCCAATGCCGTCATCGGCACGGCGATCGCGCTGGGCCGGCTTCCGGAGGAGGTCGTGAAGGTCCTCTCCCGCGTGCAGAACGACCTGTTCGACGTGGGCGCGGACCTGTCGACCCCGGTCGTCGAGAACCCGAAGTACCCGCCGCTGCGCGTGGAGCAGAGCTACGTCGACAAGCTGGAGGCGGACTGCGACCGCTTCCTGGAGCATCTGGAGAAGCTCCGCAGCTTCATCCTGCCGGGCGGTACGCCGGGGGCGGCGCTGCTGCACCAGGCGTGCACGGTGGTCAGGCGCGCGGAGCGGTCCACCTGGGCGGCTCTGGAGGTGCACGGCGAGACGATGAACGCGCTGACGGCCACGTATCTCAACCGGCTCTCCGACCTGCTGTTCATCCTCGCGCGGACGGCGAACAAGGAGGTCGGGGACGTGCTGTGGGTGCCGGGCGGGGAGCGGTAGCCGAACCGCCCGCCGCGTCCGCCGCCGCGCCCCGGCCCGGCGGACGCCGGGTGTCCCGGGGCCCCGGGCGGGCGTCAGGCGTCACGGCTTCCCCGCGGGCTCCCGTTTCGGGAACAGGGTGTAGCTGCCCGCGATGACCACGTTGATCCCGAGCACGAACAGCATCGTCTGCTGCCATGACCGCAGCGTCGACACGTCGCCGTCGCCGACGTACCAGACGGCCGCCTGGAGCAGCGCCAGCGCCGTCAGCGAGGCGGCTCCCCAGCGGGCCGCGACCTTCCACTCGTGCGCCGCGCGCGCCATGCCGTACTTCGGCGGCCGCGCCGGCGGCGGGCCGCCCGCGAAGCGGTGGGCGACCCGGGCGTCGACCCAGCGGATGGTGGAGTGGCCGAGCCCCACTGTGAAGCCGATGTAGACCGCGGCCAGCCCGTGCTTCCAGTCGGCCACGGCCCCGTTCCGCAGGTCGATGGCCGTCACCGCCAACAGCACCAGCTCCAGCAGGGGTTCGCACAGCAGCACGGCCGCGCCCAGCCGCGGCCTCCTCGCCGCGTACCGCAGCGCGAGCCCCACGGCCAGCAGCACCCAGAAGCCGACTTCGCAGAGCAGGATCAGCGTGACGATCACGGTTCTTCTCCCTCCCGTTCTCCCCCATTCTCACGGCCGCGCGGCCCCGTTTCCTCGTCGCCGGAGACGAAATCCATCTGCTTCTTTCGATGGAGACCCCGGCGGAGACCGAGGGAGACCCGGTGGTGATTCCCTGCGGGGAGACGGGGCTTCGCCGCGCGGGTTCCCGGGCGGAACGGCGCAAAGGCCCCAGGCGGCGGCACCGGCACGGGAGTTGAGTGCGGGGAACGGGAGCACGTTCTTTGGTCTGGACCTCTTGACGATTGGTCCAGACCTTCCTAATCTCGCCGGACAACACACTGCGGTGAGTGCGCCATGACAAGGCGCGCTCTGGGCGGCGCAGGGTTTGCAGTCCACGGACCACCCCCGATTGTCCGGACCTCAACCGAGGAGCACCGTTGAGCACTGAAACCCCCCTACGCCGGACCCGATTCAGACTCGGGACCGGTAGAGCCACCAAGTCCAGAGCGGTCGCGGGCGTCACCGCGCTGCTCCTTCCGCTCGCCGCCATGGTCGGCCTGGCCTCCCCCGCCGAAGCCGCCACCTCGGCGACCGCCACGTACCTCAAGAAGTCCGACTGGGGCAGCGGCTTCGAGGGCCAGTGGACGGTGAAGAACACCGGCACCACCGCCCTGTCGTCCTGGACCGTCGAGTGGGACTTCCCCACGGGCACCGCGGTCGGCTCCGCCTGGGACGCCACCGTCACCGGCTCCGGCACCCACTGGACCGCGAAGAACCTGAGCTGGAACGGCTCGCTCGCGCCCGGCGCCAGCATCTCCTTCGGCTTCAACGGCACCGGCTCCGGCGCCCCCACCGGCTGCAAGCTGAACGGCGGCTCCTGCGACGGCGGCAGCGTCCCCGGCGACAACGCCCCCTCCGCGCCCGGCACCCCCACCGCGAGCAACATCACCGACACCTCGGTGAAGCTGAGCTGGGCCGCGGCGACGGACGACAAGGGCATCAAGAACTACGACGTGCTGCGCGACGGCGCCGTCGTCGCCACCGTCACCGGCACCACCTACACCGACACCGGTCTGACGGCGGGCACCGACTACTCCTACACGGTGCGGGCCCGTGACACCGCGGACCAGACCGGCCCGGCCAGTGCCGCCGTCAAGGTCCACACCACCGGTGGCGGCGGCGGGAACCCGCCCGGCCCCGGCGGCAAGGTCAACCTCGGCTACTTCACCGAGTGGGGCGTCTACGGCCGGAACTACCACGTCAAGAACCTGGTCACCTCCGGCTCCGCCGAGAAGATCACGCACATCAACTACGCCTTCGGCAACGTCCAGGGCGGCAAGTGCACGATCGGTGACTCCTACGCCGACTACGAGAAGGCGTACACCGCCGACCAGTCGGTCGACGGCGTCGCCGACACCTGGGACCAGCCGCTGCGCGGAAGCTTCAACCAGCTGCGCAAGCTGAAGGCGAAGTACCCGCACATCAAGGTGCTGTGGTCGTTCGGCGGCTGGACCTGGTCCGGCGGCTTCACCGACGCCGCGAAGAACCCGGCCGCGTTCGCCGAGTCCTGCTACAACCTGGTCGAGGACCCGCGCTGGGCCGATGTCTTCGACGGCATCGACGTCGACTGGGAGTACCCCAACGCCTGCGGTCTGACCTGTGACACCAGCGGCCCGAACGCGCTGAAGGGCATCACGTCCGCGCTCCGCGCCAAGTTCGGCAGCAAGAACCTGGTGACGGCCGCCATCACCGCCGACGCCTCCGCGGGCGGCAAGATCGACGCGACGGACTACGCGGGCGCCGTGCAGTCCCTGGACTGGTACAACGTGATGACGTACGACTTCTTCGGCGCCTGGGAGGCGAAGGGCCCGACCGCCCCGCACTCCCCGCTGACCTCGTACGACGGCATCCCGCAGGCCGGCTTCAACTCCGCCGACGCCATCGCCAAGCTGAAGGCCCAGGGCGTCCCCGCCTCCAAGCTCCTGCTCGGCATCGGCTTCTACGGCCGCGGCTGGACCGGCGTCACCCAGGACGCGCCCGGCGGCACCGCCACCGGCGCCGCCCCCGGCACCTACGAGGCCGGCATCGAGGACTACAAGGTCCTCAAGAACAGCTGCCCCGCCACCGGCACCATCGCCGGCACCGCGTACGCGCGCTGCGGCTCCAACTGGTGGAGCTACGACACCCCGGCCACCATCTCCTCCAAGATGACCTGGGCGAAGAATCAGGGCCTGGGAGGCGCGTTCTTCTGGGAGTTCAGCGGCGACACCGCCAACGGTGAACTGGTCGGCGCCATCAGCAACGGCCTGAAGTAACCCCTCGCGCGCCGTGGCGCGCTCCTCCGGAAAGCCACCGGGGAGACAGGTCCGCCCCCTGTCTCCCCGGTTTCCGCGTTCCCGCGGGCTCCCGCCGGAGCCCGCGGAGCGGGACCGTAGGCCACGGCCCCCGATCGGTGAGTTCACCGGCGGGGGCCGTGGCGTACGAAGAACGGGCCCGGCGCCGCCGCGCCGACAGGGCGCGCGCCCAGGGGCCGTGGCACGGGAAGAAAGAACGGGCGCGCCCCCGCCGCACCCACAGGGCCCACGCGCCCGGGAAACCGGCTCTCGCCGGGACGCGAGACGCCCCCGGAACCGACCGGACCGGCCGAATCCGTCGGCGTCCCGTGGAGCGAGCGACAGACGGAACCACGGACGGCACCACGCGCGGCACGACGAACATCCCCCGCCCGTGGGACACCGGTTCTCAGGCCACGTTGACCCGCTGGCCGGGCGGGGCCGCCTCCAGCCAGGCGAGGAAGCCGGTCAGCGCGTCCTCGCTCATGGCCAGCTCCAGGCGGGTCCCGCGGTGGAGACAGCCGAGCACCACGGCGTCCGAGAGGAGCGCCAGCTCCTCCTCGCCCTCGGGCATCCGGCGCGCGATCACCTCGATCGAGGCCCGCTCCAGGACCCGGCGCGGACGGAGCGAGTACGAGAAGACCCGGAACCAGTCGATCCGGTCGCCGCTGTACCGGGCGACCCCGTACACCCAGCCCTTGCCCGAGACATCGGGCTCCCCCGGCACGTTCCAGCGGAGGCTGCAGTCGAAGGTCCCCCCGGAACGCTGGATCAGCCTCCGGCGCAGACCGAAGACGAAGAGTCCCACCAGGACCAGGGCGACGACGAGCCCGCCCACCCACAGCGCGAGGAACATCTCCACCGACCTCCTCGCGTCGTCGAGTAACGGATACACCAGAATTTCACAGGCACCTGCATCGCCTCAGCCGCGGCACGGTCCGGAGGGGTCTCCAGGCCGTGCCGCGGCTGAGGGTAAAGCTACGTTGTCGCAGCGCGCTAGCGCACCGCCACCGCGCGCAGTCGCACTTCGGCGCGCCGCTCGGCGGCCGCGTCGGTGTCCGCCTTCGCGCGCTCCAGCGCACGCTCGGCGCGCTGGATGTCGATCTCGTCCGCCAGCTCCGCGATCTCCGCGAGCAGCGACAGCTTGTCGTCCGCGAACGAGAGGAATCCGCCGTGCACCGCGGCGATCACCGTTCCGCCGTCGCTCGTGCGGATCGTCACCGGGCCCGATTCCAGCACACCCAGAAGCGGCTGGTGACCGGGCATGACGCCGATGTCGCCGGACGTGGTGCGCGCGACGACCAGGGTGGCCTCGCCGGACCAGACACTCCGGTCCGCGGCGACCAGCTCGACGTGCAGCTCAGCAGCCAAGGGTGGCTCCTCGGGTCACCACCCGGCCGCGCCGGCCGGGTGTTGGGTCAATTCTAGGGGGCGTGGTGAGGGGGACGGGACGCGCCCGTCCCCCTCGGTGAGCCGTCGGCTCAGGAAACGCCGAGCTCCTTGGCGTTGGCCTTGAGGTCCTCCAGGCCACCGCACATGAAGAACGCCTGCTCGGGGAAGTGGTCGTACTCGCCGTCGCAGATCGCGTTGAACGCGGCGATCGACTCGTCGAGCGGGACGTCCGAACCGTCCACGCCGGTGAACTGCTTGGCGACGTGGGTGTTCTGCGACAGGAAGCGCTCGACGCGACGGGCGCGGTGGACGACCAGCTTGTCCTCCTCGCCCAGCTCGTCGATGCCGAGGATCGCGATGATGTCCTGGAGGTCCTTGTACTTCTGGAGGATCCCCTTGACGCGCATGGCGGCGTTGTAGTGGTCCTCGGCGATGTACCGCGGGTCCAGGATCCGGGACGTGGAGTCCAGCGGGTCCACGGCCGGGTAGATGCCCTTCTCGGAGATCGGACGGGAGAGAACCGTCGTCGCGTCGAGGTGGGCGAAGGTGGTGGCCGGGGCCGGGTCGGTCAGGTCGTCCGCGGGGACGTAGATCGCCTGCATCGAGGTGATCGAGTGACCGCGGGTCGAGGTGATGCGCTCCTGGAGCAGACCCATCTCGTCGGCCAGGTTCGGCTGGTAACCCACCGCGGACGGCATGCGGCCGAGCAGGGTGGACACCTCGGAGCCGGCCTGGGTGTACCGGAAGATGTTGTCGATGAAGAAGAGCACGTCCTGCTTCTGCACATCGCGGAAGTACTCCGCCATGGTCAGACCGGCCAGGGCGACGCGCAGACGCGTCCCCGGCGGCTCGTCCATCTGGCCGAAGACCAGCGCCGTCTTGTCGATGACGCCGGAGTCGGTCATCTCCTCGATGAGGTCGTTGCCCTCACGGGTGCGCTCACCGACGCCCGCGAACACCGACACACCGTCGTGGTTGTTGGCGACGCGGTAGATCATCTCCTGGATCAGAACGGTCTTGCCGACACCGGCGCCACCGAACAGACCGATCTTCCCGCCCTTGACGTACGGGGTGAGGAGGTCGATGACCTTGACGCCGGTCTCGAACATCTCGGTCTTGGACTCGAGCTGGTCGAAGTTGGGCGCCTTGCGGTGGATCGCCCAGCGCTCGGTGACCTCGGACTCGGCCTCCGGCTTGTTCAGGATCTCGCCGAGGGTGTTGAAGACCTTGCCCTTGGTGACGTCGCCGACGGGAACGGTGATGCCGTCGCCGGTGTCGGTCACCGGGGCCTGGCGGACCAGGCCGTCGGTGGGCTGCATGGAGATGGCGCGGACCAGGCCGTCACCGAGGTGCTGCGCGACCTCGAGGGTCAGCGTCTTGAGCTTGCCCTCCTCGGCCGGGTCGGCGACCTGCACGGTCAGCGCGTTGTAGATGTCCGGCATCGCGTCGACGGGGAACTCCACGTCGACGACCGGGCCGATGACCCGGGCGACGCGGCCCGTGGCAACGGCCGTCTCAACTGTCGTCGTCATTACTTGTCACTCCCCGCGGTCGCGTCGGCCAGCGCACTGGCACCACCGACGATCTCGCTGATTTCCTGGGTGATTTCGGCCTGGCGGGCCGCGTTGGCGAGCCGGGAGAGCGTCTTGATGAGCTCACCGGCGTTGTCGGTCGCCGACTTCATCGCGCGGCGGCGGGCTGCGTGCTCGGAAGCGGCGGCCTGGAGCAGCGCGTTGTAGACACGGCTCTCGACGTACCGCGGAAGCAGGGCGTCGAGGACGTCCTCCGCCGACGGCTCGAACTCGAAGAGCGGCAGGATCTCGGCCTTGCCGTCCTTCTCCTTCGCGGAGTCGAGGCTGAGCGGCAGCATCCGGTCGTCGACCGGGTTCTGCGTCATCATCGACACGAACTCCGTGAAGACGATGTGCAGCTCGTCTACGCCGCCCTCGGCGGTGTCCTTGCTGACCGCCTCGATCAACGGGGCGGCGGCCCGCTTGGCGTCCGCGTAGGTCGGGCTGTCGGTGAAGCCCGTCCACGAATCCTCGATCTTGCGCTCG
Organism: Streptomyces tyrfis; assembly: GCF_037034285.1. Taxonomy (NCBI): domain Bacteria; kingdom Bacillati; phylum Actinomycetota; class Actinomycetes; order Kitasatosporales; family Streptomycetaceae; genus Streptomyces; species Streptomyces tyrfis. Next base: position 59,433 of record NZ_JBAGJZ010000013.1, read on the forward strand.
CGGAATCCGAAGTAGGCGACGCCCTTGCGGCCGATCACGTACGTGACGACCTCCTTGCCCTCACCGCGCAGCCGCTCGGTCAGCCGCTCCGCCGCCTTGATGGCGTTGGAGGAGTAGCCGCCGGCCAGCCCGCGGTCGCTCGTGATGAGCAGGACCGCGGCGCGGGTCGGGTTGTCGGCCTCGGTGGTCAGCGGGTGCTTGGTGGTGGAGCCGGTCGCCACCGCCGTCACCGCGCGGGTCAGCTCGGTGGCGTACGGCGTGGACGCCGCCACCTGGCGCTGCGCCTTGACGATGCGCGAGGCGGCGATCATCTCCATCGCCTTGGTGATCTTCTTCGTGGCGGTGACGGAGCGGATGCGGCGCTTGTAAACGCGAAGCTGAGCGCCCATCGATCAGCCCTCGCCCAGGAGCTTGCCGTCCGAGGTCTCGAACTGCTGCTTGAACGCGGCGACGGCGTCGGCGATCGCCTGCAGCGTGTCGTCGGACATCTTGGCGCCCTCGCGGATGCTGGTCAGGAGGTCCTTGCGCTCGCGGCGCAGGTACTCCAGCAGCTCCGTCTCGAAGCGGCGGATGTCCTCGACCGGGACGTCGTCCATCTTGCCGTTGGTGCCGGCCCAGATGGAGACGACCTGCTCCTCGACCGGGAACGGGCTGTACTGCGGCTGCTTCAGCAGCTCGACCATGCGCTTACCGCGCTCCAGCGACGCCTTCGAGGCCGCGTCCAGGTCGGAACCGAAGGCGGCGAACGCCTCCAGCTCGCGGTACTGGGCGAGGTCGACGCGGAGACGGCCGGAGACCTGGCGCATCGCCTTGTGCTGGGCGGAGCCACCGACGCGGGAGACGGAGATACCGACGTTCAGGGCCGGGCGCTGGCCGGCGTTGAACAGGTCGGACTCCAGGAAGCACTGGCCGTCGGTGATGGAGATGACGTTGGTCGGGATGAACGCCGACACGTCGTTCGCCTTGGTCTCGACGATCGGGAGGCCCGTCATCGAACCGGCGCCCATGTCGTCGGAGAGCTTCGCGCAGCGCTCCAGCAGACGCGAGTGGAGGTAGAAGACGTCGCCCGGGTAGGCCTCGCGGCCCGGCGGACGGCGCAGCAGAAGCGACACGGCGCGGTAGGCGTCGGCCTGCTTCGAGAGGTCGTCGAAGATGATCAGGACGTGCTTGCCCTGGTACATCCAGTGCTGGCCGATGGCCGAACCGGTGTACGGCGCGAGGTACTTGAAGCCGGCCGGGTCGGACGCCGGGGCGGCGACGATGGTCGTGTACTCCAGCGCTCCGGCCTCTTCGAGGGCACCGCGCACGGAGGCGATGGTGGAGCCCTTCTGGCCGACGGCGACGTAGATGCAGCGGACCTGCTTGTTCACGTCGCCCGAGCGCCAGTTGTCGCGCTGGTTGATGATCGTGTCGACGGCCAGCGCGGTCTTGCCGGTCTGACGGTCGCCGATGATCAGCTGACGCTGACCGCGGCCGATCGGCACCATGGCGTCGACGGCCTTGTAGCCGGTCTGCATCGGCTCGTGCACCGACTTGCGGACCATGACGCCCGGGGCCTGCAGCTCGAGGGCGCGGCGGCCGTCGGTCGCGATCTCTCCGAGACCGTCGATCGGGTTGCCGAGGGGGTCGACGACGCGGCCGAGGTAGCCCTCGCCGACGCCGACGGAGAGCACCTCGCCGGTGCGCTGCACCGACTGGCCCTCCTCGATCCCGTCGAACTCGCCGAGGATGATCGCACCGATCTCGCGCTCCTCGAGGTTGAGGGCGAGACCGAGGGTGCCGTCCTCGAACTTCAGCAGCTCGTTCGCCATGGCCGAGGGAAGTCCCTCGACCTTCGCGATGCCGTCGCCGGCAACGCTGACCGTACCGACCTCCTCGCGCGAGGCCGCGTCCGGCTTGTACGACTGGACGAAGTTCTCCAGTGCGTCCCGGATCTCCTCCGGCCGGATCGTGAGCTCCGCCATCTGGGTTCCCTGCTCTCCTTGTTGGGCCCGAAGTTTCTTAAGGGGGTCTGGGGGCCGACCCCCAGGAATCTTCTGCAGTTTCTGCACGGCCCAACCGGGCCGCTGGTCTTGCTGTGGTTCTGTTGCTGCGGCGGCTCGTCAGCCGGCCATACGGCGGTTCGCCTCCGCGAGGCGCTCCGCGATGGTGCCGTCGATGATCTCCTCGCCGACCCGCACCGAGATCCCGCCGAGGACCTCGGGGTCCACGTCGAGGTTCAGGTGCATGGGCCGACCGTAGATCTTCGCCAGTGCCGCGCCGAGTCGCTGCTTCTGCCGGTCGCTGAGCGGCACCGCCGAGGTGACCACGGCGACCATGCGGTCCCGGCGCTCCGCGGCGAGCTTGGAGAGGGACTCGAGTCCCCCTTCAAGGCTACGTCCACGCGGCGCGGTGACGAGGCGCGTGATCACGCGCTCGGTGGCCGGCCGGGTCCTGCCGCCGAGCAGGCTGCGGAGCAGCTGGCTCTTGGCGGTGGCGGACGCGGACCGGTCGGTGAGCGCGGCACGCAGGTCCTTGTCGGACGCGACGATCCTGCCGAACCGGAACAGCTCGTCCTCGACGTCGTCGAGGTCCCCGCCGCGCTGGGCGGCGGTGAGGTCCGCGATGTTCGCCAGTTCCTCGACCGCGTCGACCAGGTCGCGCGACTGCGACCAGCGGGAGCGGACCATGCCGGAGACCAGGTCGACGGTCGCGCCGCCCACCTGCCCGCCCAGCAGCCGTCCGACCAGCTCGGCCTTGGCCTCGCCGGCCTGCGACGGGTCGGTGAGGACCCGTCGCAGCGAAACCTCGCGCTGGAGCAGCGCCGTCACGGCGGCCAGCTCGTCGGCGAGCCTCGTCGCGTCGGCCGACGTGCTGTCGGTCAGCGCGTCGAGACGCTCACGTGCGGCAGCCAGTGCCTCGCGGCTCGCGCCGTTCATCGGACGGCCTCGGCCTTCGCGTCGGCCTTCGCCTCGAGCTCGTCGAGGAAGCGGTCGACGGTGCCGCTCTGCCGGGCGTGGTCCTCGAGGGACTCCCCGACGAGCTTGCCGGCCAGTTCGACGGCGAGCGTGCCGACGTCCTGGCGCAGCGCCGCGGCCGCGGCCTTGCGGTCGGCCTCGATCTGGGCGTGACCGGCAGCGACGATCTCCTCGCGCTGCCGCTGGCCCTCGGCCCGCATCTCCTGCAGGATCACGGCGCCCTGCTCCTGCGCCTCCTGGCGCAGACGCGCGGCTTCGTGGCGGGCCTCGGCGAGCTGAGCCTTGTACTGCTCGAGCACGCTCTGGGCCTCGGTCTGGGCCGCATCGGCCTTTTCGATACCGCCTTCGATGGCCTCGCGGCGCTCTTCCAGAACCTTGTTGATGTTCGGGAGGAGCTTCTTGGCGAGGAAGCCGAAGACGATGACAAAGGCGATGAAGCCAATGACGAGCTCAGGAACCGGCGGGATGAGCGGGTTTTCCGCTTCCTCCGCCGCGAGCTGAACCAGAGGGTTCACGTCAGTGCCTTCCGTCGATTGGGCTGTTCGCTACCGGGTCAGGAGGTCGGGTAGACGAACGGCATGACCAGACCGATCAGGGCGAGCGCCTCACAGAAGGCGAAGCCGAGGATCTGGTTGGCGCGGATGAGACCGGCGGCCTCGGGCTGGCGGGCGAGCGCCTGGGTGCCGTTACCGAAGATGATGCCGACGCCGACGCCGGGGCCGATCGCGGCGAGGCCGTAACCGATGGAGCCGAGGTTGCCCTTGATCGCGACGCTGGACTCGGCGAGGGTCTGGAGAGCAGACATGCCCGGTTCTTCCTTCTCTTTCTTGGTCCGGTGGGGGTTGGCCACCGGGAGCTTCAGGAGGTGGGGTGTTCGGTGATCGCTGTGCTCAGTGGCCCTTGGCGAGGGCACCCTGGATGTAGCTGCAGGTCAGCAGCACGAACACATAGGCCTGGACGGCCTGGATGAAGAGTTCGAAAGCGGTCATCACGATGACCATCACGAACGAGACACCCGCGTAGGCGATGCCGATGCCGTTGAGCATGTACCAGCTGGCGATCGTGAAGAGCAGCAGCAGGGTGTGGCCCGCGAACATGTTGGCAAAGAGCCGGACGGCGTGGGTGAAGGGCCTGACCAGCAGGTTCGAGAAGAACTCGATGGTCATCGAAAGCGGCAGGACCGCGCCGAGGGACTTGTCGTAGCCCGTGAAGTTCTTGAAGGCTCCGACGAAGCCGTGCCGCTTGAAGGTCAGACCGACCCACAGCACGTACACGATCGCGGCGAGCGCGGCCGGGTACGCGATGATCGACGTCACCGGGAACTGGGCGACCGGAATGATGGACCAGAGGTTCATCATCCAGACGAAGAAGAACAGCGAGACCACGAGCGGGACGTACTTCTCGCCCTCGCGCTTGCCGATCGTCTCGTAGACGACACCACGGCGCACGAAGTCGTAGCCGGCCTCGGCCACCATCTGCAGCTTGCCGGGGACGAGCTTCGGCTTGGCGAACGCCGCCCAGAAGAAGCCGACGATGATGATCGAGCCGAGCAGGGCCAGCAGCATCGTCTTGTTGAAGTACAGGTTGCTGTCCGCGTCGCCCCAGAGGGGCTTGAACAGGAACGAGTGCAAGCCGGGTGCCGGGAAACCACAACCGTCGAAGATGTGGCAATCGGTCTCGAAGGCGAGCACCTGTGTCGGGTCAGCACTCACCGCGGGCTCCTTCAGCGTGGCGCATAGGTACGGCAACCTCGTTGTGTCGGCGCGGCGCGCAGCCGCGGTTCGGCACTGGACTGGTGTTACGGATGTGTGAGCGGCAGTCAGGCATTGAGCCTCGCGATCGAGCAGGCGTCAGCTCACATGCCCGCGCCCGCAATGCCGCAGTTGGAACCGGACGATAGCAGGGTCTTGAACCCGTGCTTATCCCGCCCCTACCCTTCACGACTTCGACCCGGCGTTCTCGGGCTTCTCGCTCTTGTCGGACTCGGGTTCGACGTAGAGGATCTTGGCCTTCATGTGCGCACGCGCCTGTGCGCCGATCCACACCAGAGTCGCCGCGACCAGGGTGATCGCGAAGGACTTCGGGTTGAACACCGTGGTGTTCTTGAATGCGGCGACGAAGATGAACAGCAGGAGAAGCTGAGCCGTGTACAGCATCAGCCCCATCGCCTGGAACAGGTGGGGCAGGGACCGGGCGGTCCGTTGCAGGACCACGAGTCCGATCCCCATGAAGAGAATCACCACGAGCGTCCCCACGACCGCGCCGAGGGCTCCCTTGCCGCCTGCGACTCCGCCGCTGATCGCGGCGGCGACGGCGCCGGCGGCAGCGGTGGGTACGGCGGTCTGGAGGAGAGTCCGGGCGTCGTTGGACGGCATGGGGCAGCTCCGCTTACTGGGGGTGGGCAGTGTGTCGTCGAGGACGAGCGTAGGGCCCGGTCCGAGTCGATGCCTCGGGCCGAAGGACCGCGCTTCTCACGTCCTTCAACTCCGTCACCGGGCCTAGTGAACGGTATCACAAACTATTTGATGAGGTCTTTACTAAGGTCTGTGCTTGCTGTCACACATGAGAGTGAATTTGCGCGTGTGAGCAAGACAACTCGATATCTCGCCTGATATTGCCCCCGATGACCGAATCGTCAGGGGGGCGAATCGGGATGGTCAGCGAGCCGAATCAGCCGTATCTCTGTCCGAAAGACGCGAACGAGCGCTCAGAGCGGTCGCCCCATTGACGCCGCGCACCCCCGCGGCAGCGGTCGGCGGCCGTTCCCGGCGCCCTCCGCCGGCTTCCCCCATCTGCCCCTCCGCAGGCCCCTGTTGGGCCTCCTGGGCCACCCCCGACGCCCCTCCGGACACCGCCTCGTCGCCGTGGGCGCGGCGGTGCCGGTAGCGGGGCGGCACGAAGCGTTCCGCCCAATACGGCGCCCGGGGCGTGAAGCGCGGCATGAGCAGCAGAACGAGGCCCAGTGCACTCAGTCCCACGATCACCAGCACGATCCACAGGGACGCCGAGTGCACGGAATATCCGACCGCGCCGAACGCGATCAACGCCGACCAGAAATACATGATCAGCACGGACCGGCTGTGGGAATGGCCGATCTCCAGCAGCCGGTGGTGCAGGTGCCCGCGGTCCGCGGCGAACGGCGACTGGCCGTTCCAGGTGCGGCGTACGATCGCCAGCACCAGGTCCGCGGCCGGGATCGCGATGATGGTCAGCGGCAGCAGCAGCGGGATGAAGACCGGCAGCATCGCGTGGGTGGCCTCGCGCTCGCTGCCCGCGAAGATCTTCATCGTGTCCGGGTCCACCTGCCCGGTGACGGAGATCGCGCCGGCCGCCAGCACGAGACCGATCAGCATCGATCCCGAGTCGCCCATGAAGATCCGGGCCGGGTGCATGTTGTGCGGCAGGAAGCCCAGGCACATGCCCATCAGGATCGCCGTGAACAGCGTCGCGGGGGCCGCCGCCTCGATCATGTGCCCGTACCAGAGCCGGTACGTGTACAGGAAGAACGCGGCGGAGGCGATGCACACCATGCCCGCCGCGAGGCCGTCCAGACCGTCCACGAAGTTCACCGCGTTGATCGTGATGACCACCAGGGCGACCGTGAGCAGCGTGCCCTGCCACTGGGTGAGCGCGACCGTGCCGATGCCGGGGATCGGCAGCCACAGGATCGTCAGCCCCTGGAGGACCATGACCGCGGCGGCGATCATCTGCCCGCCGAGCTTGATCAGCGCGTCGATCTCGAACTTGTCGTCCAGGACCCCGATCAGCCAGATCAGGGCGGCCCCGGAGAGCAGCGCCCGCGGCTCGCTGGACTGCCGGAAGACCCAGTCGAGGTTGTGGAGGTGGGCGGCGACGATCAGTCCCGCGCACAGCCCGCCGAACATCGCGATGCCGCCGAGCCTCGGCGTCGGCTCCCGGTGCACGTCGCGCGCGCGGATCGCGGGCATCGCCCCGGCCGCGATGGCGAACTTGCGCACCGGACCGGTCAGCAGACAGGTCACCGCAGCCGTGACACAGAGTGTCAGCAGGTAATCACGCACGGGCTGCCCCACAGATTTCGCCGGCCATCTCAGCCCACCTTAGACGGTCTCTCCGGTCCGCCCCGTGGCCGAGCGCGCCACGGGGCCATGGCCGAGGACACCCGGGGACGGGCCGGTGGTTCCGTCTCCGGCCCCGGTGCGGCCCCGGTCAGGCCGGCCCGCCGGGCGAGGCCCCGGACGGGTACGGCGGGTGCGCGCGGGCCAGTTCCCGGACCTCCGCGCGGACCTCCCGCGCCCCGTCCTCCTCGCGCACCGCCGCCCCGAACAGCACCGCCAGCCGCGCCATGTCCGCGTCGTCCAGGCCCTGGGTGGTGACCGCGGCGGTGCCGAACCGGATGCCGCGCGCGTCCCCGTGCGGCAGCGCGCAGGTGTCCAGCACCAGGCCCGCCTCCGCGAGCCGGGCCCGGGCGACCCGGCCGTCGACGCCCAGCGGGGACGGGTCCGCGACGATCAGATGGGTGTCCGTGCCGCCCGTGGTGATCTCGAAGCCCTCCGCCCGCAGCCCGGCGGCCAGCACCCGGGCGTGCGCGATCACCCGACGGGTGTACGCGGCGAACGCCGGCGTGGCCGCCTCCCCGAACGCGACGGCCTTCGCGGCGATGGTGTGCATCTGCGCCCCGCCCTGGGTGAACGGGAACACCGCCCGGTCGATCCGCTCGGCCAGCTCCGCGCCGCACAGGATCATCCCGCCGCGGGGCCCGCGCAGCACCTTGTGCGTGGTCGCGCAGACCACGTCGGCGTACGGGACCGGGTTCGGGGCCGCTCCCCCGGCGATCAGTCCCATCGGGTGCGCGGCGTCGGCGATGTGGTACGCGCCGACCTCGTCGGCGATCTCCCGGAAGAGCTCGTGATCGGGGTGGCGGGGGTAGGCGATCGAGCCGCTGACGATCGCCTTGGGGCGGTGCGCCCGGGCCAGGGCGCGGACCTGCGCGTAGTCGATCAGGCCGCTCTCCGGGTCCACCCCGTAGCCGATGAACTCGAACCAGCGGCCGGAGAAGTTGGCGGGCGAGCCGTGGGTGAGGTGCCCGCCGTACGGGAGTCCCATGGCGAGCACCGTGTCGCCGGGGCGCAGCAGGGCGGCGTAGGCGGCGAGCACAGCGGAGGAGCCGGAGTGCGGCTGGACGTTGGCGTGGTCGGCGCCGAAGAGGGCGGTGGCGCGGCGGCGGGCGATGCGTTCGGCGGCGTCGGCGTGCTCGCAGCCGCCGTGGTGGCGGGCGTCGGGGTAGCCCTCGGCGTACTTGTTGGCCAGGGGTGAGCCGAGCGCGGCGAGGACCGCGGGCGAGGTGAAGTTCTCGGCGGCGATCAGCTGCAGGCTGCTCGACTGCCGGTCCAGTTCCGCCAGGAGCACGGCGGCGATCTCCGGGTCCTCCCGGCACAGGGCGTCGAAGTCCTGCGGCAGCGCGCCGCCGGCGGCGGGGGGCGAGGGCTGGGCGGCGGGGGTGGTGACCGGCATCTGACGGCTCCGGGCCTGGAACGGGTGCGCTGGCGTCAGCTCCAATGTAGGCCCGCCGCGGGCCTCCCGCCCGCTGTGCGGCCGTCGTGCACCCGCCCGGCCCCTCCCGGGTGCCCGGCCCCGCGTACGGCCGTCGGAGCGGCGCCCGGCCGCCTCGGCCGGTGCGGGCAGGCGCCCGGGTCAGTGCACGGCGGGCACGCCGGTCAGCGCGGTGACGACCGGCTCCAGGGCCTGGTTGATCTCGTCGCCGATGGACCGGAAGAACGTGATCGGGGCCCCGTACGGGTCGTTCACCTCGTCGGCCTCGGCGGTGGGCGCCAGCAGCCAGCCGCGCAGCGCGGCGGCGGCGCGCACCAGGGCGCGGGCGCGTTCGACGACGCCCTCCTCGCGCGGGTCGGGCAGGGTGGCCGGGTCGATGGCCCGGACCAGGCGGGTGAACTCCTTGAGGGTGAAGGTCCGCAGCCCGGCCGAGTGGCCCATGGAGATGACCTGCGCCCGGTGGTCGCGGGTGGCGGTGAGCACCAGGTCGGCGCGGATGACGTGCTCGTCGAGGAGTTCGCGGCCGACGAAGCCCGTGGGGTCGGCGCCGAAGTCGGCGAGGACGATCTCGGCGTTGGCCTCCATGGGGGCGCCTTCGTGGCCCCAGGTGCCCGCGCTCTCCACGATCAGTCCGCCCAGCAGCGGATCGCCGAGGCGGTCCACCAGGGCGTGCCGGGTCAGCCGCTCGGTGATGGGCGAGCGGCAGACGTTGCCGGTGCTGACGTGGAGGATGCGGAAAGTGTCGGCCCGCCCCGCTATGCCACGCCCCTCAGGGGCGGTCAATTCGCCACCTCGAGGTCGGGTACCACCTCGCGGAGTTCTTCGACGGAGACCGCGCCGGCGCGCAGCAGCACGGGGACCTTGCCGGTGACGTCGACGATCGACGACGGCACGATGCCGGGCGTGGGTCCCCCGTCGAGGTAGACGGAGACGGAGTCGCCCAGCATCTCCTGCGCGGCGTCGCAGGTCTCGGGGGCGGGGTGGCCGGTGAGGTTGGCGCTGGACACGGCCATCGGCCCGAACTCGGTGAGCAGTTCGATGGCGACCGGGTGCAGCGGCATCCGGACGGCGACGGTGCCGCGGGTGTCCCCGAGGTCCCACTGCAACGAGGGCTGGTGGCGGGCGACGAGCGTGAGGGCGCCCGGCCAGAAGGCGTCGACGAGTTCCCACGCCTGCTCGGAGAAGTCGGTGACCAGGCCGTGCAGGGTGTTCGGGGAGCCGATCAGGACGGGGGTGGGCATGTTGCGGCCGCGGCCCTTGGCGGTCAGCAGGTCGGCGACGCCCTCGGAGCTGAAGGCGTCCGCGCCGACGCCGTACACGGTGTCGGTGGGCAGCACGACCAGTTCGCCGCGGCGGACGGCCGACACGGCCTCACGCAGCCCCGTCGTACGGTCGGTCGCGTCGTTGCAGTCGTATCGCCGTGCCATCAGCCGGCCTCCTCAAGCGTGTACGGGTATGGCGGGTGCGGGGCGCGCGGGCGGGGGCCGCCGGTCACGGCATGGCCTTGCGGGCGGTGGCGAACCGCGGCCGGTTGTTGAGGTCGGGGTGGTCGGCCGCGTCGGCCCAGCCGCGCTCCTCCGCGAAGATCCACGGCACCTGGCCGCCCTGGGTGTCGGCGTGCTCGACGACGACGAGGCCGCCGGGGCGCAGCAGACGGTGCGCGGTGCGTTCGATGCCGCGGATGGTGTCGAGGCCGTCCTCGCCGGAGAAGAGCGCCATCTCCGGGTCGTGGTCGCGGGCCTCGGGGGCCACGTACTCCCATTCGGTGAGCGGGATGTACGGCGGGTTGGAGATGACCAGGTCGACCTGGCCGTCGAGCTCGGGAAGGGCGGTGAGGGCGTCGCCGTGGTGGACGGTCACCCTGGACCCCTCGGCGTTCTTCCGGGTCCACTTCAGGGCGTCGTCGGAGAGTTCCACGGCGTGCACCCGGGAGCGGGGCACCTCCTGGGCGACGGCCAGGGCGATGGCGCCCGATCCGCTGCACAGGTCGACGACGGTCGGCTCGACGACGTCCATCGCGCGCACCGCGTCTATCGCCCAGCCGACCACCGACTCGGTCTCCGGCCGGGGCACGAAGACCCCGGGCCCCACCTGGAGCTCCAGGTAGCGGAAGAAGGCGCGGCCGGTGATGTGCTGGAGGGGTTCGCGGGCCTCGCGGCGGGCGACGGCCTCCCAGTACCGGGCGTCGAAGTCCGCGTCCGGCACACGGTGCAGCTCGCCCCGCTTGACGCCGTGCACGAACGCGGCGAGCTCCTCCGCGTCGAATCGTGGTGAGGGCACACCGGCGTCGGCCAGCCGCTGGGTGGCCTGGGCCACCTCGGCGAGCAGCAGGTTCATCGCGGTACTCCGTACGGGGTTACGGGCGGGGCGGACTGGGCTCGGACCGGCCGGCGGGCACGGGTCCCGGGGTGTGTCGCGGGCGTCCCGTCCGGCCCTGCGGGCGGGCGGCGCCGCTTTCGGCACTCACACCCTAGGCGTCGGCGAGCTTGGCTGCGGAGTCGGCGTCGACGCAGGCCTGGATCACCGCGTCCAGGTCTCCGTCGAGCACCTGGTCGAGGTTGTACGCCTTGAAGCCGACGCGGTGGTCCGAGATCCGGTTCTCCGGGAAGTTGTACGTGCGGATCTTCTCGGAGCGGTCGACGGTGCGCACCTGGCTGCGGCGGGCGTCGGCGGCCTCGGCCTCGGCCTTCTCCTGCGCGGCGGCGAGCAGCCGGGAGCGCAGGATGCGCATGGCCTGCTCCTTGTTCTGGAGCTGGCTCTTCTCGTTCTGGCAGGAGGCGACGACGCCGGTCGGCAGGTGGGTGATGCGGACCGCGGAGTCCGTGGTGTTGACGGACTGGCCGCCGGGCCCGGAGGAGCGGTAGACGTCGATGCGCAGGTCGTTGGCGTGGATCTCGATGTCGACCTCCTCGGCCTCGGGGGTGACGAGCACCCCGGCGGCGGAGGTGTGGATGCGGCCCTGGGACTCGGTGGACGGCACCCGCTGCACGCGGTGCACCCCGCCCTCGTACTTCAGGCGGGCCCAGACGCCCTGGCCGGGCTCGGTGGCCCCGTTGCCGCCCTTGGTCTTCACCGCGACCTGGACGTCCTTGTAGCCGCCGAGCTCGGACTCGGTGGAGTCGATGATCTCGGTCTTCCAGCCGACCCGCTCGGCGTAGCGCAGGTACATCCGCAGCAGGTCGCCGGCGAAGAGGGCGGACTCGTCGCCGCCGGCGCCCGCCTTGATCTCCAGGAGGACGTCCTTGTCGTCGCTGGGGTCGCGCGGGACCAGCAGCAGGCGGAGCTTCTCGGTGAGCTCCTCGCGGTGCTGCTCCAGCTCCTTGACCTCGGCGGCGAAGTCGGGGTCGTCGGCGGCCAGCTCGCGGGCCGTCCCGATGTCGTCACCGGTCTGCTTCCAGGAGCGGTACGTGGCGACGATCGGGGTCAACTCGGCGTAGCGCTTGTTCAGCTTGCGCGCGTTGGCCTGGTCGGCGTGGACCGCCGGGTCCGCGAGCTTCTTCTCCAGATCGGCCTGCTCGCCGATCAGTTCCTCGACCGCCTCGAACATCCTCGGGCTCCTGGTTCCTTCACTCGTACGTGCCTGCCGGGCGGTGTGGAGCCGCCCGGGCGGGGGTGCGGATGCGGCCCGTACCCCGAGCCGGAAAAGCGCCGGTCCCGACGCCCCCGGGAAGAGGGCGCCGAGAACCGGCGCAGTGGCTCGCTACTTGCTGGCGGAGCCGGCAGCCTTGCCGAAGCGGGCCTCGAAGCGGGCCACACGGCCACCGGTGTCGAGGATCTTCTGCTTGCCCGTGTAGAACGGGTGGCACGCGGAGCAGACTTCGGCGCGGATGGTGCCGCCCGCGATGGTGCTCCGGGTGGTGAACGACGCGCCGCAGGTGCAGCTGACCTGCGTCTCGACGTACTCGGGGTGGATGTCGCGCTTCAAGGGTTTCTCCTAGGTTCGGGAGGGCGCCGGGTCGAACACGCGGGATGCGCGCCCGTGAACCGGGGCCGACGGTCCAGTCTGCCAGGACCGGCCGCATCTCCCAAAACCGGGGGCGGGCCGCAGCTATTCCCGGGCGGTGCGGCAGCGGCCCGTACCGCTGCCGCGCGGGCCCGGAGCGGGCCGCCGGTCCCCGGGCGCTCCGGTGGCGGCCCGCACGCCGCCGGGCGGCGCGATCAGCGGACGATGTCGCCCGCCGAGCCCTTGTCCCCGGCCGAGTCCTCGGTGGCCGAGGCCGGGATCGGCTTGTCCGCCTTGAGCGCGTCCCAGACCTGCCGGGCGGACTCCTCCAGCGGCACCACGCGGTTGGGGTCGGCCGGGTCGTATCGCACCGGCAGGGTCACCATGTGGACGTTCTTCGCGTCGAGCCCCTTGAGGCCGTTCACGAAGCCGGTCAGCCGCTTGACCGAGCCCAGGTCGGAGTCGGTGGTGACGGCCTTGGTCGCGGTGTCCGCGAGGCCGAACAGGGTCTTCGGGTCGGAGAACACCCCGACGCTCCGCACCTGCTCCATCAGCGCCTTGATGAACGCCTGCTGGAGCTGGATGCGGCCCAGGTCGCTGCCGTCGCCGACGCTCTTTCGGGTGCGGACGAGGCCCAGCGACTGCTCGCCGTTCAGGACATGGGTTCCCGGGGGCAGGTCCAGATGGCTCTTGGCGTCGTGGATCGCCCGGGTGGTCGTGATCTTCACCCCGCCCAGCTCGTCGATGAGCTTCTTGAACCCGGTGAAGTCGACTTCGAGGTAGTGGTCCATGCGGATGCCGGACATGGCCTCGACAGTCTTGACCGCGCAGGCCGGTCCGCCGACCTCGTACGCCGTGTTGAACATCGCGCGCCGCTCCCCGGGGACGGTCCGCCCGTCGGTGTCGCTCACGCAGTCGGGGCGGGTGACGAGGGTGTCGCGCGGGATGGAGACCACCGACGCCGTCCGGTGTCCCCGGTCGACGTGGACCACCATCGCGGTGTCGGAACGGGCCGTCCCCTCGTCCTTGCCGTACGCGGCGTTCGCGCCGGAGCGGGAGTCCGAGCCCAGCACGAGGATGTCCTGGGAGCCGTTGTCGACATTGGCCGGCCGGTCCTTGCCCAGCGCCGCGTTGATGTCGACGGCCTTCAGGTTGCCGTCGAGCTTGAGGTAGGCGAAGGCCAGTCCCCCGCCGCCGACGGTCACGACGCCCGCCAGGGTCCATGCCGCGACCACCGCCGCCCGGCGACGACGGGAAGGCCTCTTCCGGCGCCTTCCGGTGGGACGTATTCGAACACCGCTCCCGTTCCGCCCGGTCATCCTTCTCCCTCGGTCCTCGGCTTCTTCCGGCCACCCCCGGCAGCGGCACCCGCACTGTCTGATCGACCCGATCGACTTCGATGTCGCATTGATCGACTTTGGTGTTGTACTTCCGCTTCGTACGACGTCGCGGCATGAAGAAGGGTTGCACAGCGTTCCGTCACATCCGGGCGGGGAACGGACCGGCACAAAGAGGGCGTCTCGCATCGCCGGACATCGGGTCACCCGGCGCTCACCTGCGGTTTCATGCTCGATACAGCGATCGCGCCGACGCCCGCCGCCGGGCCCGCCGTGTGGCGAAGGTCTCCGGCGGGACGGAGGGGCCGAGGCGTCCGCCGGAGACCTTCCGGGCATGCCGACGCCTTCCGGGCACGCGAACCGGCACACGAACCGGCATACGAGAAAGGGGGTACGAAAAGGGGCCGCCCCCGTCACCTTTCGCGGTGACGGGGGCGGCCCGGTGCGATCCGGCCGGTCCGGGGACGGCGTCAGTCGTTGCCGTTGCCCGGCGCGGGCGTCGTCTTCTGGATCTGGAGCAGGAACTCCGCGTTCGACTGGGTCTTCTTCATCCGGTCCAGGAGCAGCTCGATCGCCTGCTGCTGGTCCAGCGCGTGCAGCACCCGGCGCAGCTTCCAGACGATGGCCAACTCCTCGCCGCCGAGCAGGATTTCCTCCTTGCGGGTGCTGGACGCGTCGACGTCCACCGCCGGGAAGATGCGCTTGTCCGAGAGCTTCCGGTCGAGCTTGAGCTCCATGTTGCCGGTGCCCTTGAACTCCTCGAAGATCACCTCGTCCATACGCGAGCCGGTCTCGACGAGCGCGGTGGCCAGGATGGTCAGCGAACCGCCGTCCTCGATGTTGCGCGCGGCGCCGAAGAAGCGCTTCGGCGGGTAGAGCGCGGTCGAGTCCACACCACCGGACAGGATGCGTCCGGAGGCCGGGGCCGCGAGGTTGTACGCGCGGCCGAGGCGGGTGATGGAGTCCAGCAGCACGACCACGTCGTGGCCCAGCTCGACGAGACGCTTGGCACGCTCGATGGCCAGCTCGGCGACGGTGGTGTGGTCCTCGGCCGGACGGTCGAAGGTCGAGGAGATGACCTCGCCCTTCACCGACCGCTGCATGTCGGTGACCTCTTCCGGACGCTCGTCGACCAGGACGACCATCAGGTGGCACTCGGGGCTGTTGACGGTGATCGCGTTCGCGATCGCCTGCAGGATCATGGTCTTGCCGGTCTTCGGCGGGGCCACGATCAGACCGCGCTGGCCCTTGCCGATCGGCGCGACCAGGTCGATGATCCGCGTCGTCAGGACGTTGGAGTCGGTCTCCAGGCGGAGCCGGTCCTGCGGGTAGAGCGGGGTCAGCTTCTGGAACTCCGGTCGGCCGCGGCCGGTTTCGGGCGCCATGCCGTTCACCGAGTCGAGGCGGACCAGGGCGTTGAACTTCTCGCGCCGCTCGCCGTCCTTGGGCTGGCGCACCGCGCCGGTGACGTGGTCGCCCTTGCGCAGGCCGTTCTTGCGGACCTGGGCGAGCGAGACGTACACGTCGTTCGGGCCCGGCAGGTAGCCGGAGGTCCGGATGAACGCGTAGTTGTCGAGGATGTCCAGGATGCCCGCGACGGGGATCAGGACGTCGTCCTCGGAGACCTGGACCTCGCCCGCGAAGTCGTCGCGGCCGCGACGGCCCCGGCGGTCGCGGTACCGGCCCCGACGGCCGCGGCGGCCGCCCGCCTCGTCGTCGTAGCCGTCGTCCTGCTGGCCGCCCTGGCGCTGCTGGCGCTGGCCGCCCTGCTGGCCCTGGCCGCTGCCCTGGCCCTGGTCATCGCCCTTGCCGCGGCGGTCGCGCTGCCGGTCGCGGCGGTCCCCGCGCTCCTGGCGGTCGCCGCGCTGGCCCCGGTCCTGGCGGTCGCCGCGGCGGCCCTCGGCCGTGTCCGCGGCGGCCTCGGCCTTGGCCTCGGCGCGCTCCTCGCCCTTCGGCTCGGCGCTCCGGGTCTCGGCCTGCGGCTGCGCCTTGGCCTCGGCGGCCGGCTTGCCGTCCGCCTTGGGCTCCGGGCTGCCCGCCTGAGCGGTGGCACGGCGCCGACGGCGCTCGACCACGGGCTGCTCGTCGCTGGCCGGCTGGCCGGGGATGTCGATCTGCTGCTGGGCGGCGGCCTTCTCGGCGGGCGCGGCGGCGGGGGTCTCCTCGCCGGTGCGCGCCTTGGACGTGGCACGGCGCTTCGGCTTGGCCTCGGCCTCCGCGGCGGGCGCCGCGGCCTTGGGCGCGGCGTTGCCCGCCTGCGCCTCCTTGATGACCTCGATCAGCTGGCCCTTGCGCATCCGCGCGGTGCCTTTGATGCCGAGGCCGGACGCGACCTGCTGCAGCTCGGCCAGGACCATGCCGTCAAGGCCGGTGCCGGAGCGGCGGCGCCGTGTGGTGGTGCCAGTGGCAGCACCTTCGGCGGGCGCGGCGCTGTCGACGGTCTTGTCGGCAGTCACGCCCATCAGATCGGTGGTGTCGCTCACGAAGGGTCCTTCCCTGGAGCGGACGTCGGCCTTCTGGCTCGGCGACCGGTTGTGCTGTCCGACTGCGGTCCTTCTGCTTGCGGACCGTGCCGGGGCGGTGGTCCGCCGGGTACGGCGGAGGAATGAGGATGTGCGTGGGTCCGGCGCGAGCAACCCCCTGCTCGGCCCACTCCTGGACGAACGAGGGATGTGTCGTGCCGGTTCCGGAGCGTGCACGAAACTGCTCAGGCGGGCTGCTCAGGCAGTTTGGGGAGGCTCCCGGAGAAATGGTGGTCCCGGAAAGGGACACGAAGCAACGCGCCTCATAGACGTCGATTGCAGACTTGAGGTTAACACTACCGGCTCCAACAAACATTCCCCCTCTCACTCACCGGCAATCACTTCTCGGCTACGGGGCCAGCGGCAGCACACTCGCGCCCGGGGCGTCGAGGGTGAGCCGATTGGCGGCCCAGCCCTCGCCCGCCAGCCGTGCGACCTTGTCGGCCGCACCGTCCTCGGCCAGTGCGAGCACCGTGGGCCCGGCACCGGAGATCACCGCGGGCACGCCGTCGGCGCGCAGCCGGTGCACGAGTTCCGTGCTCTCCGGCATCGCCGGGGCGCGGTATTCCTGGTGCAGCCGGTCCTCGGTGGCGGTCAGCAGCAGTTCGGGACGCCTGGTCAGGGCCTCGACGAGCAGTGCGGCACGACCTGCGTTGAAGGCGGCGTCGACGTGCGGGACCGTGCGCGGCAGCAGGCCGCGGGCGGTCTCGGTGAGCACCGGCCGGTCGGGCACGAAAACCACCGGAACGATGGAATCCGCCGGATCCATCCTGATCGCGCGGGCCGCCGCGCCGTCCATCCACGCAAGGGTGAATCCGCCGAGCAGACAGGCCGCGACATTGTCCGGATGTCCCTCGATCTCGGTGGCGAGATCCAGCAGCGCGGTGTCGTCGAGCCGGGACTCGCCGCCGGTGGTCACCGCGCGGGCGGCGACGATGCCGGCGCAGATGGCCGCCGAGGAGGAGCCGAGACCGCGCCCGTGCGGAATGCGGTTGGCGCAGACGATCTCCAGCCCGCGCGGCTGCCCGCCGAGCAGGTCGAAGGCCGTGCGCAGGGAGCGCACGAGGAGGTGCCGCTCGTCCCGGGGCAGTGTGTCGGCGCCCTCTCCCGCGATGTCGATGTGCAGCCCGGAGTCGGCCACGCGGACGACGACGTCGTCGTACAGCCCCAGCGAGAGGCCGAAGGCGTCGAATCCCGGGCCCAGGTTGGCGCTGGTCGCGGGAACGCGCACCCGGACGGCGGCGGCGCGGAAGGCGGGAGGGGCCATCGGTGGGACGACTCTCCTTGTGAGACAGCGGGGGGTGGTGATGCGTTCTTCTCGACGGTGGCGGGCGTCGTGGCGGCGGGAGTGGGGTCCGGGAGGGACCGACGGCCACAACGACCCTCGCACCGCGGCATATGCGGCGGGGCGGGTTGGATACAGCTTATCGAAGGAAGGTTCTGTGGCGACATAGGGCGCACAGGAGGCGCACGATGCGTGTCGCCCGCCTCCTACGCGCTCTCCGTCCCGGAAAGAGACGGTTGAGCCGGGTTCTCACCCAACGGCGAACGGCCCTGCCGGGGTCGCGCTCCCCCGCGACGCCCCGTGCTCCCGCCCGGCGCCCGGACGGATGCGTGGCGGGAGCTGGGCGGAAGCGGGACGCGAACGCGGCTCCGGCGGGCCGGGCCGGGACCCTTCACGACGGGCACGGGGCGGGCCCTTCACGACGGACTCCGCCGCACCCTCCGTACGCACCGGCTCCCGTACGCACCTGCCCGCGTGCACGCCGGGCCCGCGCGGGGCGGACTCCCCCGCGCGGGCCCGGCCGCGCTCCTACGCGAGGCCCAGCTTCTCGGCTGCGGCGGCCGCGTCGACCGGGACCGTGACCGGCTGCGGGGCGCCCGCGACGGCCCAGTCGGGGTCCTTGAGACCGTTTCCGGTGACCGTACAGACGATCTTCTGCCCGGGGTCGACCTTGCCCTGCTCCGCGGCCTTCAGCAGCCCGGCGACCGAGGCGGCCGAGGCGGGCTCCACGAAGACGCCCTCCTGGGAGGCCAACAGCCGGTAGGCGGACAGGATCTGACGATCCGTCACCTCATCGATGAAACCGCCCGATTCGTCCCGGGCGTTCAGTGCGAACTGCCAGGAGGCCGGGTTGCCGATCCGGATCGCGGTGGCGACGGTCGACGGCTCCTTGACGATTTCGCCGCGGACGATGGGCGCGGAGCCCGACGCCTGGAAGCCCCACATGCGCGGGGTGTGCGTGGCCATGCCGTCCACGGCGTACTCCTTGTACCCCTTCCAGTACGCGGTGATGTTGCCCGCGTTGCCGACCGGGAGAACATGGACGTCCGGGGCGTCGCCGAGGGCGTCGACGATCTCGAACGCGGCGGTCTTCTGGCCCTCGATCCGCACCGGGTTGACCGAATTGACCAGCGCCACCGGGTAGTTGTCCGAAAGCGAGCGGGCCAGCGTGAGGCAGTCGTCGAAGTTGCCGTCCACCTGGAGGATCCTGGCGCCGTGCACCAGCGCCTGCCCCATCTTGCCGAGCGCGATCTTGCCCTGCGGCACGAGGACGGCGCAGACCATGCCGGCCCGTACCGCGTACGCGGCGGCGGAGGCCGAGGTGTTGCCGGTGGAGGCGCAGATGACGGCGCGCGCGCCCTCCTCCTTGGCCCGGGTGATCGCCATCGTCATCCCGCGGTCCTTGAAGGACCCGGTGGGGTTGGCGCCCTCGACCTTGAGGTGGACCTCGCAGCCCGTGCGCTCGGAGAGGACCTGGGCGGGGACGAGCGGCGTACCGCCCTCACGAAGGGTGACGACCGGCGTCGTGTCCGTGACCGGGAGCCGGTCCCGGTACTCCTCGATGATGCCGCGCCACTGGTGGGTGCCCTTGCTGGTCATGGGTCCTTACTCCCCTTCAACACGCATGATGCTGGCGACACCGCGCACGGTGTCGAGCTTGCGCAGCGCCTCGACGGTCGCCGAGAGGGCGGCGTCGGGCGCGCGGTGGGTGACGACGACGAGGGAGGCCTCGCCGCCGGCCTGGGCGGCGGCGGCCGCGTCGACGCCGCTCGCGCTCCGGCCCTGCTGGCGGACGGTGTCGATCGACACGCCCTGTTCGGCGAAGACCGTCGCGACCTGGGCGAGCACGCCCGGCCGGTCGGCCACGTCGAGACTGATGTGGTACCGCGTGACGACGTCGCCCATCGGGCTGACGGGCAGCCGCGTGTACGCGGACTCGCCGGGACCGGTGGCCTCGCCGAGCTTGTTGCGGCAGACCGCGACCAGGTCGCCGAGGACCGCGGAGGCGGTCGGCGAGCCGCCCGCCCCGGGGCCGTAGAACATGAGCTGCCCGGCGGCCTCGGCCTCGACGAAGACCGCGTTGTACGCCTCGCGGACGGAGGCCAGCGGGTGGCTCAGCGGGATCATGGCGGGGTGCACCCGGGCCGTGACGGAGTTCCCGTCGGCGGCGCGCTCGCAGATCGCGAGGAGCTTGACGGTGCAGCCCATGCGGCGGGCGGACGCCATGTCGGCGGCGGTGACCTCGGTGATGCCCTCGCGGTGCACGTCACCGATCTTCACGCGGGTGTGGAAGGCGATGCCGGCCAGGATCGCGGCCTTGGCGGCGGCGTCGAAGCCCTCCACGTCGGCGGTCGGGTCGGCCTCCGCGTAGCCGAGCGCGGTGGCCTCGTCGAGCGCCTCGGAGTATCCGGCGCCGCTGGTGTCCATCCGGTCGAGGATGAAGTTGGTGGTGCCGTTCACGATGCCGAGGACCCGGTTGACCTTGTCGCCGGCGAGGGACTCGCGCAGCGGCCGGACCAGCGGGATGGCGCCGGCGACGGCCGCCTCGTAGTAGAGGTCCCGGCCGTGCTGCTCGGCGGCGGCGTGCAGGGCCGCGCCGTCCTCCGCCAGCAGCGCCTTGTTGGCGGAGACCACGCCGGCGCCGTGCTCGAAGGCGGTGGTGATGAGCGTACGGGCGGGCTCGATGCCCCCGATGACCTCGATGACGACATCGAGGTCACCGCGTTTCACCAGGGCCGTCGCGTCGGTGGTGATCAGCGCGGGGTCGATGCCCTCGCGCACCTTGGAGGGCCGGCGGACGGCGACGCCGACGAGCTCGACCGGCGCGCCGATGCGCGCGGCGAGGTCGTCGGCGTGCGTCGTCATGAGGCGCGCCACCTCTGAGCCGACCACTCCACAGCCCAGCAGCGCCACCTTCAGCGGACGCGTACGCATCATCCGACCTCGATTCCTCATACCTCAGATATCTGGACCAGTCTCACTCACCGGACGGGAGTTTCTGTCATACGTCCGGATCCTGAGACATCTATTTCATCAGCCGACATCGAGACGCAGGAGATCTTCCTCCGTCTCGCGCCTGACGATGACACGTGCCTCTCCGTCGCGCACGGCGACGACGGGCGGGCGCAGCGCGTGGTTGTAGTTGCTGGCCATGGAGCGGCAGTACGCGCCGGTGGCGGGCACGGCGATCAGGTCGCCGGGGGCCAGGTCGGACGGCAGGAAGGCGTCCCGGACCACGATGTCGCCGCTCTCGCAGTGCTTGCCGACGACCCGGACGAGCATCGGCTCGGCGTCCGAGGCGCGCGACACCAGCGCCACGCTGTACTCGGCGTCGTACAGGGCGGTGCGGATGTTGTCCGACATGCCGCCGTCGACGCTGACGTAGGTGCGCAGCCCCTCCAGGGGCTTGATGGTGCCGACCTCGTAGAGGGTGAACGCGGAGGGGCCGACGATGGCGCGGCCGGGCTCGACGGAGATCCGCGGGGTGGCGAGACCGGCCGCCTCGCACTCGCGGGCGACGATGTCGCCCAGCGCCTTGGCGATCTCGTGGGGCTCGCGCGGGTCGTCATCGGAGGTGTAGGCGATGCCCAGCCCACCGCCCAGGTCGATCTCGGGCAGCTCGACGCCGTGCTCGTCGCGCACCTCGGCGAGCAGCTGGACCACCCGTCGCGCGGACACCTCGAAGCCGGCCATGTCGAAGATCTGCGAGCCGATGTGGGAGTGGATGCCGGTGAGCTCCAGCGCGTCGAGCGCGAGGGCCCGGCGCACCGCCTCGGCGGCCTCTCCCCCGGCCAGCGCGATCCCGAACTTCTGGTCCTCGTGCGCGGTGGCGATGAACTCGTGGGTGTGCGCCTCGACACCGACGGTCACCCGGATCTGCACGCGCTGCCGCTTGCCGAGCCGCCGCGCGATGTGGGCGACCCGGGCGATCTCCTGGAAGGAGTCGAGCACGATCCGCCCGACGCCGGCGGTGACCGCCCGCTCGATCTCGGCGGCGGTCTTGTTGTTGCCGTGGAACGCGATGCGCTCGGCGGGCATCCCGGCGTCCAGCGCGCAGGTCAGCTCGCCGCCGGAGCAGACGTCGAGGTTGAGGCCCTCCTCCGTGAGCCAGCGCACGACGGCGCGGGACAGGAACGCCTTGCCGGCGTAGAACACGTCGGCGTCCGGCCCGAAGGCCTCGGCCCAGGCCCGGCAGCGGGCGCGGAAGTCGCTCTCGTCGAGGATGTAGGCGGGGGTGCCGAACTCCTCGGCCAGCCGCGCCACTTCGATCCCGCCGACGCGGACGGCGCCGTCCGCGGCCCGGGTGACGGTACGGGACCAGACCTTCCGGTCGAGGGCGTTGAGATCGGCGGGCGGGGCGGCGTAGTGCCCCTCCGGCAGGACGTCGGCGTGGCGGGGCCCGGCGGGGTGTGCGGATCGGCTCATGGTCTTGCTCTGCTCTCTCGGATCTCTCAGAGGACTTCGGGTGCGCTGATGCCGAGCAGGGACAGGCCGCCGGCCAGCACCGTCCCGGCGGCTTCGGCGAGGGCGAGCCGGGAACGGTGGGCGGCCGAGGGTTTCTCGTCACCGACGGGGAGCGGCGGGGCGCCGTCGTGGAAGTCGAAGAACGCCCGCGCGACCGCCTCCAGCTGCCGGGCGACCCGGTCGGGCTCCCGGTGCCGCGCGGCGGCGGCGAGCACGTCGGGGTGGTCGGCGAGCACGGCGCCGAGCGCGTCCCCCGCACCGCACGCGCCACTCCGGCCGCACGCATCGCTCGGGCCGTAGTACGCATCGCTCGGGCCGTACGCGGCGCTCGGGCCGTACGCGGCGGTGAACCCCAGCTGCCGGGCGTTCCGGCCCAGCGCCCGGGTCCGGGCGTACGCGTACCGCACCCGGAACAGCGGATTGCCCTCCCGCTGCGCGAGCAGCGCGTCGCTCCCGGTGTCCCGGGGCCGGTCGTGCGGGGCGGCCCGCAGCAGCGCCCAGCGCGCGGCGTCGTTCCCCAGCCGTGCGAAGAGGTCTCGGTCGGCGGCGGGCAGCGGCATCACGTGCAACGCCTCCCCGCCCGCGCTCCGCGCGCCCACCGTCGCTCCCTGGGCCCGGAGCAGCCGCTCGACGGTCTCGGTGACGACCAGGGCGCGCGCCTCCTCGACGGGCGCGAAGGAGACCGCCGTACCGGCGAGGACGTCCCCGTGCCCGTACTCCTCACCGCGCTCCCCGATGGTCCGGACGAGCGCGCCGAGGCGGTCGCCGCCGTCGGACAGGGTGAAGTTCAGAAAGCCGGGCCCGGTGACCTCGACCGTGCCGACCCCCGGCACGCCCCGGACCCGCTCCCGGATGATCTCGGCGACGTCCCTGGCCGGCAGCGCGGCGGGCCGGGCCAGCTGGAGGGCGACGGCGCAGGCGTAGTCCCCGCGCCCGCCCGGTCGCGTCCGCTCCACCCGCACGCGCGCGGGCACGGGCGCGCGCAGGGCGTCCTCGTCGACCGCGCGGCGCACGGCGTGCAGCACGGCCCTGGAGAGATCGGCGGGGGTCACAGGACAAGCGTATGGGAGGAAGGGGGCGACCCCGCGACCCGTTTCGCCATGCGGTCACCCCGCGGCGCTCTCCGCCCGGCCGGCCCCCTGCCTGCCCTCGACCTCGGGCGGCTCCGCCCGGCTCGCCAACCGCCCCACGAGCCGCACGAGTTCGCTCGGCTCGAAAGGTTTCGCCAGGAACGCGTCGACGCCCGCCGCGATCCCGGATTCCACCTCGCAGGGGGTGCAGGCGCTGATGATCGCCACGGGCAGATGTCTGGTCCGCGGATCGGAACGCAATCTGGTGGCGGTCTGCAGACCGTCCAGCCGGGGCATGACGACATCGAGCGTGATCACATCGGGGCAGACCCGATGCACCAGATCCAGACACTCGACACCATCGGACGCGGTCACGACCTCGAAGCCCTCAAGCTCGAGATTGACCCTGATCAACTGCCGGATGACCTTGTTGTCGTCGACAACAAGCACGCGGCCACACGCGCCTGACACCCTTCGAGAGTAGGTGGGACGTAGGGGCTGCGTCCGGGTTTTGCCCATTTCCGCCCCCGGACGAGTGGTCCGAGCATGGCCGGATGTACGCCACCCGTCCCGGGCTCCCCCCTCACCCCGCCCCTCCGGCCTCGCCCCGCGCCCGCGCCCCGCCCCCGGCAGCGCGGAAATAGCTGTTCACGGGCACCCCTCGGAAGCTGGTAGTGTTTTCCCCGTCGCCAAGGAACACCGGCGAAACGCCCCCGTAGCTCAGGGGATAGAGCAACGGCCTCCGGAGCCGTGTGCGCAGGTTCGAATCCTGCCGGGGGCACTTCCGGACAGAGGCGCTGATCAGCGGAAACGCGATCAGCGCCTTCTTCATTCTTCATTGCATGCCGGTTCATTACATGCCAGACCGCACGCGGCCTCGGCGGCGATGACCGCTCCGCGCGGCAGGGTGCCGTTACGGCGTCGACCGGCCGGGACCCCGAAGGCCCGATCCTGATCCCGGCCGGGGCCGGCACGGCTGTGAGCCACCGAGTGGGCACGCCGCGGTCATGAGCCATGTGCCCCCGGAGCCGCGACGCACCGGCGAGGGCGGCCTTCCACGCCGTGAATCCGCCGTGGGGCCGGGCGGCCGGCGCGAGCAGTCGCACGGTCCGTCGGATGCGAGCGGCGTCCTGCGCGGCTCCACGGTGAAGAGAGCGAGAGGCCTTGGCGGTGGGACCGTTGAAAATCACGGGCCCCGGAGCCGAGTGCTTGTTACGGTGACGGCGCTCGTCGGGGAGGCATGGCTTCCGGGCGGGCGTGCGAGTGACGTCATGTGAGAAGGGGCGAACGATGCGGCAGGCGACCACGGCTCCGGCAGGAAAGGTCCGCATCACGACGCACAGAAATCTGACGCCTCCCCATGAAGAAGCTCAATCTTGGCATTCTCGCCCACGTTGACGCCGGCAAGACCAGCCTCACCGAGCGCCTGCTGCACCGCACCGGAGCGATCGACGAGGCGGGCAGCGTGGACGCCGGGACCACGCAGACCGACTCGATGGAGCTGGAGCGGCGGCGCGGCATCACCATCCGGTCCGCCGTGGCCTCCTTCGTTCTCGACGGTCTCCAGGTCAACCTCATCGACACACCCGGGCACGCCGACTTCGTGTCCGAGGTGGAGCGGGCGCTGGGGGTGCTCGACGGAGCCGTTCTCGTCGTATCGGCCGTGGAGGGCGTGCAGCCGCAGACCCGTGTCCTGATGCGGACGCTGCGCAGGCTGGGGATCCCCACGCTGGTCTTCGTCAACAAGATCGACCGCGGCGGCGCCCGCCACGACGGCGTGCTGCGGGAGATCCGCGACCGGCTCACGCCCGGGGCGGTCGCCCTCTCGGCCGTGTCCGGCATCGGTACGCGGCAGGCCCGCTCGGTTCCGCTCGTACCGGACGACGACCCGGCGTTCGCCGCCCGGCTCGGGGAGCTGCTGGCCGGGCAGGACGACGCCTTCCTCGCCGCGTACCTGGACGAGGAGCGGCCGCCGACCGGGGAGGAGTACGCGGCGGAGCTGGCCGCGCAGACCGCGCGCGGTCTGGCGCATCCGGTGTTCTTCGGGTCCGCGCTGACCGGCGAGGGCCTGGGGCAGTTGCTCGGCGGGATCCGGGACCTGCTCCCGGCGGCGGACGGCGCGGCGGACGGAACGGTCGACAGCGCGCACGGCCCGGCGGACGGCGGGGCGGACGCACTGGTGAACGCGCCGCTGCGGGCGACCGTGTTCAAGGTCGAGCGCGGGCCGCGCGGGGAGGCGGTCGCGTATCTGCGCATGCGCTCCGGCACGCTGGGGGCCCGCGAGCGGGTGACGCTGTACCGGGTCGACCACCTGGGCCGGGTCACCGAGCACACCGGACGGGTGGCCTCGGTGCAGGTATTCGCGCACGGGTCGGCCACGGTCGAGGCGCGCGCCGCCGCCGGGGACATCGTCCGGCTCCGGGGCCTGAAGGACGTTCGCGTCGGGGACCGGGCGGGGCGGCTGGACGGGCCGCCGCCGCGGCGCTTCTTCGCGCCGCCCGCGCTGGAGACGGTGGTCCGGCCGGAGCGGCCGGCGGACGCGGGACGGCTGCACACCGCCCTGCGCATGCTCGCCGAGCAGGACCCCTCCATCGATCTGCGGAAGGACGAGGAGAACGCGGACGGGGCGGCGGTGGTCCGCCTCTACGGGGAGGTGCAGAAGGAGATCCTCGCCGCCACGCTCGCCGAGTCCTTCGGGGTACAGGCCCGCTTCGACCGGACCCGTACGGTCTGCGTCGAGAAGCCCGTCGGAACGGGCGAGGCGGTGGAGGAGATGGACGCGCGGGAGCACACCTACTTCTGGGCGACCGTGGGCCTGCGCGTCGAACCGGCCGGACCGGGCGCGGGGGTGGTCTTCCGGCTGGCGGTGGAGCTCGGGTCGCTCCCCCTCGCCTTCCACAAGGCCATCGAGGAGACGGTCCGCACCACGCTCCGCCACGGCCTGTACGGCTGGCAGGTCACCGACTGCCTGGTCACGCTGACGCGGACCGGTTTCGCCAGCCCGGTCAGCGCGGCCGACGACTTCCGCAAGGTCACCCCGCTGGTGCTGATGAGCGCGCTCGCGCGGGCAGGCACCCGGGTGCACGAACCGGTGAGCTCCTTCGAGCTGGAGGTCCCCGCCGCCCGGCTCAGCCCGGTGCTGGCGAAGCTCGCGGAGGCAGGCGCGGTGCCCGGCGTGCCCGTGGCCGAGGGGGACGTCTTCCGGGTGGAGGGGACGATGCCGACCAGCCGGGTCCACGACTTCGGCGGGAAGGTGCCGGGCCTGACGCACGGGGAGGGGGTGTTCCTGACCGAGCTCCGGGGCTACCGGCCGGCCGTCGGGGACGTTCCCGTACGGCCCCGGCCCGAGGGCGCCGACCCGCTGAACCGGGACGAGTATCTGCTGCACGTGCTCAGGCGCGTCTGAGGCCGCGTGCCGTCGCGCGTGGCCGGGCTCACGCGTGGCCGAGGCGCGCGTCGCCGGGGTCACGCATGGTCGAGGCGCGCGTCGCGGGGGTCACGCGTCGCCGACTCGTGCCGTGCCGAGGTGCGCGGCGTCGCGTCGCGCGAAGGGTCCCGGCGCGCGTCGCCGAACAAATCGACAGCGGCGGCTCAGGTGTCCGTGTCCTCCGAGCCGCCGTTGCCGATCTGTTCGGCGCGCAGCGCGAGGTCCTGGAGCACGTCGGCGGAGGTCACGTCCGTCTGGCCGGAGTCGTGCACCTGGGCGAGCATGGCGAAGGCCAGGGTGAACGCGCCGACCAGTTGCTCGACCGCGCCGCCGACCTCGCGGCCGACGAGGGCGGCGACCTGCTCGATGGAGGCGTCCTCGGGGATGGTGATCCGGGGCATCGTCTCGTTGAGGAGCGCGGTCACCACCGTGGAGTCGGTTTCCACGTCGTCGCGGTCGCCGCTCTCTTCGAGCAGCCGGCGGATCTCGCCCGCCTCCGTGAGGATTCCCACCACGCGCTTCACCACTTCGCTCTGCTCCATGCCGTGAGCATAGGCGCGGGGGCGGGCCGTACGGGGGCGGCCGCGCGTATGCCGTACAGGAAGTGCGGGAAGTGCGGGAAGAACGGGAGGCCGGAGGAGGAATCGGGGAGCGGGAGAGAGAGGTGGAGGGGCCGACGGAGCGTCAGGGGGGAGCGTGGCCCGCACGGCGGAGGGGCGACCCCCGTCACGGGATGGTCGTACGCGCGTCCTATCGTGACGGTTCATGCAGGCAACACACGTGGCGCGGCGGGTCGCCAAGGCGTTGGCGGTGACCGTGGTCGCGGCCGCTCTGTCCCATCTGCTGCTGTCCGACGGGCTGTCGCTCTCCCAGTGGCAACAGGCGGCCGCGAACGTGGGCGGCGATCTCGGGGGCTCGGGGGACACCGCGTTCTCGGCGGCCGTGGTGAACACGCTGCTGGCCATGCCGGCCGTGCTGTGGCTGGGGATGCGTCTGCTGCGGGAGCGTCGCGTGTATGTGACCGTGCTCGTCGGCACGGTCGGCTGGTTCTTCACCGTCGGCCAGTGCATCGACCGGCTGGCCGAGCGGCCGGACACGGTCATGCCGCTGGGGCCGCTGGCCCTGTTCGTCGTCGTGACCGCGCTGTCCTCGGTCGTCCTGCGGCCGGGACCGGGGCCGCTGCCGCAGTCGCGACCGTCGGGCGAGTGAGGCCGCCGACGCGCTCGTCGGACCGCGAACGCGGGGCACGCCCCGTCGGCGCGTTCATCGGCGTGTTCATCGGCGTGTTCATCGGTGACCTCAAACGCCTTGGTCCGCAGCCGAGTTGACGGGCATTCGGCCATATTCACCATGAATCGCCCACCCGATCAGCGCACTTGGTGAACCTTGGCACATGGGTGCCTCCCACATGAACGCCTCCTCGTCAGAGTGATGCATTACATGCACACCTCATTCAGCGCGTGTTCCACGCGCGTAGACCACCTCGCGGGGGACCTGCACGGGCCCGGCCGCCCCCGGCGCGCGTGCACGTGAGGTGACGAGCGGCGCCGCTCCGCACGGGCCCGGCCGCCCGGCGGGCACGCGAGGTGGGGCCCGCCCACCCGGGTCGCGGACGGCCCGGGTGGGCGGGCGCGCGTGCGGGGCGGCGCCGGGGGTGTCCGCCGGGCCGGGTCGTCAGGCCGAGGCGCGTTTGCGGGCAGCGGTCCTGCCCGCCGCCGGCTCGGCGCCGGACTTCGCGGTGGTCTTCTTGGCCGTCGCCTTGGCGGACGCCGGCTTCGCGGACGCCGCCTTGGCGGACGCCGATTTCTTCGCCGTCGACCGGGACGCGGACTTCTTGGCGGGCGCCCTGCCCGTCGTGGACTTCGGCTTCTTCGCGGCCGCCTTCCCGGCGGGCGCCGCGGTCTTCTTCCTCGGCCGCGCGGCGCCCGGCTTCTTCCGGCCGGTGAGCGAGGTGACCCCGGCCATGGGGCGGTCCGCCGCCTCGCCCGGTTCCCGTTCCCCTCGCTCCCCCTCCGCCGGCTCCGCCTCCTCGCCGCGGGCCTCCTTGGCCGCCCGGACGCTCTTCTCCAGCGCGGCGACCAGGTCGATGACCTTGCCCCGGCCGGAATCCGCCGGCCGCTCCGGCTCCAGGGTGCGGCCCTCGGCCTTCGCCGCGATGAGTTCCTCGACGGCCTCCCGGTAGTCGTCGTGGAGCGAGTCCATGTCGACCTCGCCGAGGGTGTCCATCAGCGCGTCGGCCAGGTCGAGTTCGGCGTCGCGCACCGTGACGTCGGCCTCCGGGGCGACGCCCTCGGGGCTGCGGATCTCGTCCGGCCAGAGCAGGCCGTGCATGGCGATCACGTCGTCGACCACCCGCAGCATGCCGAGCCGTTCCCGTCCGCGCAGCGCGTACTTCGCGAGGGCGACCTTCTGGCTGCGCTTGAGCGCCTCGCGCAGCAGGGTGTACGGCTTGGCCGCGGGGACGCCGTTGGCGGAGAGGTAGTACGCCGCGTCCATCTGGAGCGGGTCGATCGAGGCGGCGGGCACGAAGGCGACGATCTCGATCGTCTTGGCCGTGGGCAGCGGGAGCGAGCCGAGCTCCTCGTCGCTGATCGGGATCAGCGAGCCGTCGGCGTCCTCGTACGCCTTGCCGATCTCGGCCGCGTCGACCTCCTGCTCGTCGAGCTCGCAGACCTTCCGGTAACGGATCCGGCCGCCGTCGGCGAGATGGATCTGGCGGAACGAGATCGAGTGGCTCTCGGTGGCGTTGACCAGCTTGATCGGGATGCTGACCAGGCCGAAGGAGATGGCTCCGTTCCATATGGATCTCACAGTTCGCCCCTCGTGTTCGCATAGGTGCGGTTGATCCGGTGTACGCCCGTTGGTCCGGGAAACATGTGATTCTTATCGTATGACGCCGATCACAGAGGTGGAGGGGCGACGGCTGGCGCTCAGCAACCTCGACAAGGTGCTGTATCCGGCCACCGGAACCACCAAGGGAGAGGTGCTCCACTACTACGCCACCGTGGTGACCGAGCCGCTGCTGGCCCAGCTGCGCGACCGGCCGGTGTCCTTTCTGCGCTACCCGGACGGCCCGGACGGGCAGCTCTTCTTCACCAAGAACCCGCCACCCGGTACGCCGTCCTGGGTACGGACCACTCCGGTGCCGCACCGCGAGGACGAGCGGGCCAGGCAGGTGGTCCTGGACGATCTGGCGTCGCTGATGTGGGCGGCCAACCTGGTGGTGGAGTTCCACACCACGCAGTGGCGGGCCGGCACGCCCAAAATCGCCGACCGGATGGTGTTCGATCTGGACCCGGGCGCGCCCGCGACGGTGGTGGAGTGCTGCGCGGTGGCGCGGTGGCTGCGCGAGCGGCTGGCGGCGGACGGGCTCCTCGCCTGCCCGAAGACCTCCGGGTCGAAGGGGCTGCATCTGCTCGTACCGGTGGAACCGGCCCCCGCCGACCGGGTGTCGGCGTACGCGAGAAGTCTGGCCGTCGAGGCGGAGCAGGCTCTTCCGGAGCTGGTGGTGCACCGGATGGCGCGGGCGCTGCGGCCGGGGAAGGTGTTCATCGACTTCAGCCAGAACGCGGCGGCGAAGACGACCGCCACCCCCTACACCCTGCGCGCCCGGCCCGAGCCGACGGTCTCCGCGCCCGTCACCTGGGAGGAGACGGAGAACTGCCGAACGCCCGGAGAACTCGTCTTCCTGGCCGGTGACATGGCGGCCAGGATGGAGCGGTACGGCGATCTGCTCGGGCCGCTCACCGATCCCGGCCGGGCCGGGCCGCTGCCGGCGGTGCGCTGAGGAACGGGCGGGGGCGGGCCGGGCGGGAGTCCGGGTCGGGGCGAGGCACGGGAATCCGGACCGTACGGGCCGTACAGGTGTCCGGGCCGTACGGGAGTGCGGGACGGCCGTGCCCGGCGCTTCCTTCGTGGGACTCCAGTTTCCTGGTGTGCCGGGGGCGACCTGGCGGACGTTCTGCCGTACCGTCACCGGAAGGAAACGTTCCTCCCGGTCTCCTGATAGCGCATGACGGGAAATTTGTCATGTCCGTCAGGAAAAGACCGCATGTAGAGGGCAGGCGGTGGGGGCCGTGGTGCACACTCTGGCAGACACTGCTTCGTGGAATCGCGTGGGGAGGCGATGGCGTGTTCGCAGGGATCGACGAAGTCGACTGGGCCTCGATGGAGCATGCCTACGGGCCTGCCGATGATGTACCGGCGATGCTGCGCGGCCTGGCGTCCGACGATCCGGTGGTGCGCGAGGCGGCGCTGGACGGGATGTACGGGGCCGTGCACCACCAGGGTGAGGTGTACGCCTGCACGCTGGCCTGCATTCCTTTTCTCTTCGAACTGGTCGTGGATCCGGGGGTCCAGGACCGGGGCAGCATCGTGGAGCTGCTCACCAGCATCGGCGGCATCGATCTGGACGAGGACGACGAGGACGAGATCGCCGAGGAGGAGATCGAGGGGGCGGCGAACTACGCGATGGCGGCGACCGCCGTCACCGCCGGGGCCGGGGTGTTCTGCGAGCTGATGGCCGACGAGGACCCGGGGGTGCGGCTCGCCGTGCCGCCGGCGCTGGCCGGCCTGCACAGCCGCCCGCTGCGGGTGCTGGCGCTGCTGCGGGAGCGCCTTCCGGTGGAGCCGTCCGAGGAGGTGCGGCTCGCGCTGGTGGAGGCCGCCGGACGGGTCGCGCTGCGGCACCGTTCGCTGGCCGGGCAGGCTTCCGGCTGGCTGACCCGGCTGACCGGTGAGGGGTTCCCGCCGGGGCTGCGGCTGGCCGCGCTGGCCCAGCTGGCGCGGTGCGCGCCGGACGCGCTGCCGGGAGACGTCGTACGGGTGGTGACCGGGCTGCTGCGGCAGTTGCGCGCGACGCCCGCCCGGCGCTCCGGACCGGCCGGGCACGGCCCGGGCGAGGCGCGCACGGGTGCGGCCGAGGTGATCGCGGGCGTCGACCCGCACCCCGAGACGTCCGGGGCCGCGGAGCCCCCGGCGGACGAGCGGACCGCTCCGGCGGCCCGGGTGGGCCAGGCCCGGGCGCTGTCCGGCGAGGAGGACCCGGCCCCCGCCGCCCTCCGTACGGCGGATCTGCTGCGCACGCTGCACACCGGCCTCGACGACCGGGTCGCCGAGCGGACGGCGCTGCTGGCGGATCAGCTGCGCAGCCCCGACCACCAGCAGCGGATCGACGCGCTCCGGATGAGCAGCGGGCTGATCCGGAGCTGGCGGGGCTCCTACGAGGAGCTGGTCCGGCTGGTCGGCGAACAGCTCGCGACCCCGGAGCCGCGGCTGGCCGACGCGGCGGCGCACGTGCTGGAGGACCTCTTCGGGCTGGCCGCGCCCGCCGCCGACGCGCTGGCGGCACGGGTCGCGGCGGATCCGGACGCCTGGGTGCGGGACTGGCCCAGCGGGCCCCCGGCGCTGGGCAGCGCGGCGAAGGCGCTGGCCCGGCTGGGCGACGTGCGGGCCCTGCCGGCGCTGGCCTCGGCGCTGGAGCGGCCCGAGGTGCCGCACGACGTGGGGTTCGCCATCGGCTTCCTGGGCGCGGCGGCGGCCCCGCTGGGCGCGGCGCTGCGCCGCAGGCTCGGCGAGGTCCGGCTGGACGAGGCGGCGTACGACCGGGCGAGCCCGCTGCTCTCGTCGTTGGCCGCGGTGCGGGCGGACGAGGCGGTTCCGGAGGTGCTGCGGGTGCTGCGCGGCGCCCCCGACTACCGGGGCGAGTGGCTGCGCACGGCGGCGCTGCGGACGCTCGGTTCGTTCGGACCGGCGGCGCGCGACGCCGAGCCGGAGCTGCGGGCGCTGCTGCGCGCCTCCGGGGGCGTCTCGACGGTCGAGGCGGTCGAGGCGGCTCAGGCCCTGTGGGCGGTGAGCGGGGACGCGGACGCAGTGCTGCCGGTGCTGGCCGGGGGGCTGCGGGCCGGACGCGTTCACGAGCTGCGGGCCGCCGTGAACGCGGTGGCGGGGCTCGGGGCGCGGGCGGCGGTGACCATACCCCGGCTGCGGGCGCTGCTGCGGCACGAGGACGTGTGGCTGCGGGTGGACGCCGCGGCCGCGCTGTGGGAGGTGTCCGGGCGGGCCGAGGAGTCGGCGCCGGTGCTGCTGGCGGTCTGGGAGCGGAGCCGTCAGGCCCGGGTCCGGGTGGCGGAGTGCCTGGCGCGGGCGGGCTCCGGCGGCGCGGGGCCGGACGTGGCGCGGGTGCTGCGCGCCGAGCTCGCCTCCGTGCGCCGTCACAACGCGATGGACGGCGTGTTCGGCAGCCATGACACCTACGAGGACGAACGGCTGCTGGCGTACTGCCGGCAGGCGCTCCGGCGGCACCCGGGCGGCACGGCGGGCGACGCGGGGAACGCGGACGGCCGGGGGAACGCGGACGGCCCGGAGGGCATGGGGAAGGGGCCCCTCACGTGATCATTTTCGGTACGCGCGGATATCTGTACCAGCTGGCCGTGCTGACGCTGGTCTGCGGCTGGTGCGGCAACCCGGCCGCGCACGCGCTGCGCAAGCGGGTCACCAGGTTCACGCTGTTCTTCGTGCCGCTGTTCCCGTTCTCGACGAAGTTCGCGACGCAGTGCACGTTCTGCGGCGGGGAGCAGCGGATCTCGAAGGAACAGGCGGATGAGCTGCTGGCGCGGCACACGGTCGCCCGGCAGGGCGGTCCGCACGGGTACGACCTGGACCCGGCGCAGGGGCGGCGGCCGGGGTACGCCCCGGGCGGGCAGGGGCCGAATCCGTACCGGGACTGAGCCGAGCCGGTCCCGTACCGGGACTGGGCCGGGCCGGTCCTGAATCGGGACTGGGCCGAGCCGGTCCCGTACCGGGACTGGGCCGGGCCCGGAACGATCGGCTCCGGCTCCGGCCCCGGGGCCGAGGCCGAGGCGGGCGGAGTTCCGGCGGGTGTGTGGGGGGCGGGCGGCGCACATTGCGTACGCGATCAGTGTGCGGCTGTAAGCAAATAGGGATAAACGACTTCCTTCCGAATAATGTCTAGGGGGCATGGGCCGAGGGAAGGGAGCCTGACATGCGTCCGCGTCGCCGGCTTCGGTGCCGTACGGCGGCGGTCCTCGGGACCGTCGTCGGCGCCGCGCTGCTGGCCGGCTGCGGCGCGGCCGGCGGGCTCCGGAGCACGGGCCCGGCCCCGCACGCCGTCGGCCCCGCCCGGCTCTGGCCCGAGCTGCCCCCCGCCTCCGCCGCCCCGTACGACTACGGCGAGGGCGAGACCGCGCGGATCCCGGGGATCAAGGTGCCGGGCGGCGATGTGCACCGGCTGGACCCGGTGGCGGTGGTGCAGGCCGGGCTGAAGGCGCGGTCGGACCGGTCCCGCGGCACGACGGACCTGCCCGCCGACACGGTCCGCCAGATCTCGGCGTGCCGTGACGCACCGGCCTCCTGCCCGGTGCTGCGCCCCTACTTCCGGGATCTGACCGGGGACGGCAAGGACGAGATGGTGCTCGGCATCCGGCTGCCCGGCCACCAGCTCTCGGTACGCGTCTATATGCCGGAGGCAGGCGGCCTGACCCGGATCCTGTCCACCTCGGACGCGGTGATCAGCGTCGAGCTGGCCGGGCGGGACCTGATCATGCGGGTGCCGTCGGCCATCCGGGGATACGAGTACCGCACCGCCTGGTCGTGGGACGGCCGGCAGCGCGCGATGCTGCCGACGCGGGACGAGATCCTCCGGATGCCCTCGCCCCGCGCGCCGGGGCCGCCCGCCGGGACCGCCCGCCCGCCCGCCGTCCCGGAGCTCGCCCCGCCCCCGGCGCCGGACGCCGTCCCGCCGGCCGGCCCCGACGCCACCCCGTCGGCCGGTGTCTCCGCGGAGCGACGATGAAGCGGCGCGGCCTCGGGCGGACCGGCCTCGGACGGCCCCTCGGCTCCGGGCGGATCCCCGGCTCCGGACGGACCGGCGGCGGGCGGCGCGGAACGCGGCCGTCCGGCGCCCGGCCGGGGCGGCTGCGGGCGCCCGCCTGGACGGCGACGCTGACCTGGAAGGCGGCCGTCTTCATCACGGTGATGTGCTGCGCCCTCGCCGCGCTGCTGAGCGTGCTGGTCCACGGCGAGGTGACCCGTCAGACCGTCGCCGAGGCCCGGGAGAAGGCGCTGGTCCGGCTGGAGCTCGTCACGACCGCGTACGAGGCGGGCGAGGCGCTGCCGCCCGGTTCCGGGATCGACCCGCCGGGGCTGCCCGCCGCCCTGCGCGCCCTGGCGGAGCGCGGGGAGAGCGGCACGCTCGTCGCCGACCGGGACGGGCGCCCCGCCATGTGGGCGGCGGCGCCCGCCGACGGCGGCGCGCTGGCCACGGCGGTGGACTACAGCCAGAGCGCCCGCACGATCAACGCGCTCGACGGGGCGATCGTCGGCTCCTCGCTGCTGGCCACCGGGGCCACCCTGCTGGTCGGCGCGTTCGCCGTCACCCGGGTCACCCGGCGGCTGCACCAGACGGCCCGGGTGGCCCGCCGGATCACCGAGGGCGACCTCGACGCCCGGGTCGGCGACCCGCGCACGGCGCACCCCTCGCGCCCGCAGGACGAGGTGGCGATCGTCGCGGGCGCCCTGGACACCATGGCGTCCACGCTCCAGCGCAAGCTGCTGGCCGAGCAGCGGTTCACCGCCGACGTGGCGCACGAGCTGCGCACCCCGCTCACCGGTCTGACGGCCGCCGCCGAACTGCTGCCGCCCGGGCGGCCGTCCGAGCTGGTGCGCGACCGGGTCCGGGCGATGCGGGCGCTGACGGAGGACCTGCTGGAGATCTCCCGCCTCGACGCGCGCACCGAGAAGGTCGAGCTCGACGTGTTCGAACTCGCGCCGCTCATCGAACGCGTGGTGCGGGCCTCCGGCACGACGACCGAGGTCCGCTACGGGAAGACCGCCACGGGGGCGGGCCCGGCGGCCGGGGCGGCGCGGCGGCGGGAGCACGCGTCCGCGCCGCTGCCCGCGCCCGTCCGGGTCGAGACCGACAAGCGGCGGGTGGAACGGGTGCTGGGCAACCTCGTCGCCAACGCGCACCGGCACGGCCGTCCCCCGGTGCTGCTGACGGTGGACGGCCCGACGGTGACCGTGCGGGATCACGGCCCCGGCTTCCCGGAGTACCTGCTGAACGGCGGCCCGCAGCGGTTCCGCACCGAGGGCGGCGGCAAGGGGCACGGCCTGGGGCTGACCATCGCCGTCGGGCAGGCCGCGGTGATCGGCGCGGAGCTGGCCTTCCGCAACGCCCCGGACGGCGGGGCGGTGGCCCGGCTGACCCTGCCCGAGTACCTGCCCGGGGACGACGACGCGCAGGTGCCGCCGCCGGAGGACGACGCACGCCCGCCGGACGGCGGAACGCGCCACGCGTCGCCCGCGGCCTGCCCGGCGGACGACGCGGTCGGCGTACGGCCGCCGGACGGCACGGCCCCCGTACGACCGTCGGAGGACGGGACGCGCGCGTCTCCGCCGGACGGCGGAGCGGCACGGGACGGGCGCACCGGTTGACATCCCCTCTATGACATAAGGGAAATAGACCCCTCCTCTTGCTACGTTGCGTGTCATGACCGTTACGACGACGGACTCGCCGCCGCCCGATCTGCGCCTGCCCAGACGGCGCGGGACCGAGCTGCTGCTCCTCATCGGCGCCGTCCTCGTCCCGGTCTACGGCTATGCCGCCGTCGGCCTGGCCAGGAACGGCGCGGTCCCGCCCGACGTGGCCGGCTACGGCGGCGGGCTGGGCCTGCTCGCCCTGCTCGCCCATCTCGCGGTCCGGCTGCGCGCCCCGTACGCCGATCCGCTGCTGCTGCCCATCGCCGTGCTGCTCAACGGGCTCGGGCTGGTGCTGATCTACCGGCTGGACCTGGAGACCCCGAAGGACCAGGCGGCGCCGACCCAGTTGATCTGGTCGACGCTCGGGGTGGCGCTCTTCATCGTGGCGGTGCTGTGTCTGCGCGACCACCGGGTGCTCCAGCGCTACGCCTATCTGTCGGTCGCCACCGCGCTGGTGCTGCTGATCCTGCCGATCTTCTTCCCGGCGGTGAACGGCGCCAAGATCTGGATCAGGGTCGGCGGATTCTCGTTCCAGCCCGGGGAGTTCGCCAAGATCCTGCTCGCCGTCTTCTTCGCCGCGTATCTCGCCGCCAACCGCAACGCCCTCGCCTTCACCGGCCGCCGGATCTGGAAGCTCCAGTTCCCCACCGGCCGGGTGCTGGGTCCGATCGCAGCGATCTGGGTGCTCAGCGTCGGCGTGCTGGTCCTGGAGCGCGACCTGGGCACCTCGCTGCTCTTCTTCGGCCTGTTCGTGATCATGCTGTACGTGGCGACCGGCCGGACCGGCTGGATCGCGGTGGGCCTGCTGCTGGCCGCGGTCGGCGCGTTCGTGGTCGGCTCCCTCGAACCGCATGTGCACAGCCGGGTGCAGGACTGGCTCGACCCGTACGCGACCATCGCCGCCGGACAGGGGCCGGGGCAGCTGGCCCAGTCGCTGTTCGCGTTCGCGGCGGGCGGGATGCTCGGCGCCGGGCTGGGGCTCGGCCACTCCATCCTCATCGGCTTCGCCGCCAAGTCCGACTTCATCCTGGCGACCGCGGGCGAGGAGCTCGGCCTGACCGGGCTGACCGCGATCTTCCTGCTGTACGCGCTGCTGGTGGCGCGCGGGTACCGGGCCGGGCTGGCGCTGCGCGATCCGTTCGGGCGGCTGCTGTCGATCGGGCTGGCCTCGATCCTGGCCCTCCAGGTGTTCGTGATCGCGGGCGGGGTGATGGGGCTGATCCCGCTGACCGGCATGGCGATGCCGTTCCTCGCGCAGGGCGGTTCGTCGGTCGTCACCAACTGGATCATGGTGGCGCTGCTGATCCGGCTCAGCGACCAGGCCCGCCGGCCGCACCCCGGCCAGGTGGAGACCGGGATCATCGCGCCGCGGCCCGTGGACGGGACGCCGAAGCGGAGGGAACTGCCGTGATCCGCTACATCCGCCGGGCCGCCGCGCTCTGTCTGGTGCTACTGGTGGCGCTGCTGCTGAACGCGGCCCGCGTCCAGGTCCTGGAGGCCGACAGGCTGGACCACAACCCCGCCAACCGCCGCCTCACGATCGCCCGTTACGGCGCGCCGCGCGGCGACGTCCTGGTCGGCGGCAGGCCCGTCACCGGTTCCCGGAACACCGGGGGTCAGCTCGCCTACGAGCGGACCTACCGGGACGGCCCGCTGTACGCGCCGGTGACCGGCTACGCCTCGCAGACGTACGGCACCACCCTGCTGGAGAACGCCGAGGACGGCATCCTGTCCGGCACCGACTCGGCGCTGGCCCCGATCCCGCTGTGGAACGACATCACCCGGGGCCGGCAGCCCGGCGGCAACGTGGTGACCACCGTCAAGGCGTCGCTGCAGCGCGCCGCCTACCAGGGGCTGGACGGACGTCGGGGCGCGGTGGCCGCCGTCGAGCCGTCGACCGGCCGCATCCTGGCGCTGGTGTCGTCGCCCTCGTACGATCCCGGGCTGATCGCCGGCACCGGTCCGTCCGCCGCCGACGCCTGGCGCCGGCTGAACGCGGACAAGAGCCTGCCGATGCTGAACCGGGCGATCCGGCAGACGTATCCGCCGGGCTCCGCCTTCAAGATCGTGACCGCGGCGGCGGCGCTCGACGCGGGCGTCGTCACCGATCCCCACGCCGCGACCGACACCCCGTCGCCCTATGTGCTGCCGGGCACGCGGACCACGCTCCCCAACGAGGCCGAGGGCTGCGAGGACGCCTCGCTGGCGGAGGCCATCCGGGTCTCCTGCAACACCGTGATGGCGGAACTGGGGGTGCGGGTCGGGCTGAAGGGCATGGTCGAGGCGGTGCGGAGGTTCGGTTTCGACGACTCCGGGCTGCGGATCCCGTCCGGGGTGGCGAAGAGCAACTTCGACACCAGGATGTCCGACGACCAGCTGGCGCTCTCGTCGATCGGGCAGTTCGACACGACGGCGACCCCGTTGCAGATGGCGATGGTCGCGTCCGCCGTGGCGAACGGCGGCGACCTCAAGTACCCGTATCTGGTGGACCGTACGACGACCGCGAGCGGCTCGGTCGTCCGCCGGTACGGACCGCGCACCTACCAGCGGGCGATGAACCCGTTCACCGCGTCCCGGCTGAAGGAGATGATGGTCGACGTCGTGGAACGGGGCACCGGTTCCAACGCCGCGATCGACGGGGCGACGGTCGGCGGCAAGACCGGCACCGCGCAGCACGGCGTCGACAACTCGGGCCTGCCGTATGCCTGGTTCATCTCCTGGGCGCAGGCGTCGGACGCGAGCAGCCCGGCCGTCGCGGTCGCCGTGGTCGTGGAGGACGCCGCCGCGCACCGGGCCGACATCAGCGGCGGCGGCAGCGCGGCCCCGATCGCGCGCGCCGTGATGGAGGCGGCCCTGCGAGACTGACCGCATGACGGACTCGGACGGCACGGACGGCGCGAGCGATACAAGCGGTTCGAGCGTTGCGGGGCGGGCGGACGGTACGGACGGCGCGGGCACGGCGGGCACGGCGGGCACGGCGGGCACTGCGGACGCGGGCGACCCGGTCGCCGCGGCCGGGGCGGGCGCGGTGGCCTCGGCGCTGGAGCGGATCGGGCGCGAGGACCCCCGGCTGTCCGCGTTCATCGAGGTCTGGCCGGAGCGCGCGCTCGCGGACGTGGCGCGCGCCTCCCGACTGCCGTTGGGGGCCCTGCCGTTCGCCGTGAAGGGGCCGGCCGGCATCCGTTCGTACGCGGCCCGGCGGCTGATCGCGGCGGGCGGGGTGCCGGTCGGCGCGACCTCGGTGCCCGGCCCCGGGACGTGCTGGCAGACGTGGGGGCTGGGCGCCCACGGCCGGACGGTCAACCCCTGGCGGCCCGACCGCACGCCGGGCGGTTCCTCGGCGGGCTCGGCGGTCGCGGTCGCGGCGGGTCTGGTGCCGCTGGCCACCGGGAGCGACGGGGCCGGTTCGGTGCGGATACCGGCCGCGTGGTGCGGGGTGTTCGGGCTGAAGACCACGAGCGGGCTGCTGCCGTCCCCGGACCGGACGGGGCTGGCCTCCGCCGGGGTGCTGGCCCCTTCCGCGGCCGCCGCCCGGACCTATCTGCGCTGCGTCCTGGACGGGTACCGGCCGGTGGCGCCCGCCCTCCCGGTCCCGGCCGTCTTCAGCCCGGACCTGGGGTACGCGGACGTCGAGCCGGAGGTCGGGGCGGTGGTCCGGCGCGCGGTGGAGCGGCTGGCGGCGGCGGGCGCGGTGCGGCTGCCGGGCGGCGAGTGCCAGCTGCTGGACCCGGGAGAGGCGTGGCTCGCGGTCCGGGGCGGGGAGCCGTCGCCGCCGCCCCGCGCCCGGACGCCGGACGCCGAGCCGTCCTCGTACGCCGACGCGGTCCGCGAGGAGAACGACCGGCGGCTCGACGCGCTGTTCGCCCGGGTCCCGCTGCTGCTCACCCCCGTCACCCCGAACCGCCCGCACGGCCACGAGGGTCCGGGCGAGCTCTACTCGACCGCGTTGACCTGGGCGTTCAACCTCAGCGGGCATCCGGCCGCGACCGTGCCCGCGGGCTTCACGGCGGACGGCTGTCCGGTGGGGCTGCAACTGGTCGCACGGCGCGGGGCGGACGCCGCACTGGTCGAGACGGCGTGCGCGGCGGAGGCGGCGCTGACCGCCGCACGGCCCTGACGGACGACGCGCGGCCGGCTGCGGAACCGCCCGCGCGGTCGGCGCACATCCATCATGCCCCCGGAGCACGCCCCGTTCCCTCGTGCCGTGGGACGATATCGCGCTGTTTCCCGCGTCCTACGGTGGGTGCATGACGGTCCTTCATGTACGCGATCACGGCGGCTCCGGCGACGGGCCCGCCCTCCTGCTGCTCCACGGCGCCTCGCGCTCCCTCGCCGACTGGGACGCCTCGGTTCCGCATCTGCCCCCCGGCCACCGGGTGCTCGCCGTCGACCTGCCCGGTCACGGCCTCAGCACCGCCTCGTCGTGGTCCTTCGACGCGCTGACCGGCGACCTGGACGAGACGCTGGCCGCCTCGGGCGTCACGGGGCCGGTGGTCCCGGTCGGGCATTCGCTGGGCGGGATGGCGGCCGCGCTGTACGCGGCGGCACGGCCGGACCGCGTCGCGGGCGCGGTGAACCTGGACGGCTTCTGGTGGGGCACGCCCGCGCAGTACCCGGGGATGGACCGGGACGAGGTGGTGCGGCGGCTGGCGGACATCGGGACCATGACGCGGGCCTCGGCCGGGCAGCGGATGCCCCCGGAGTACGTGGAGCAGCAGGCCGAGTACAGCGTGGGCCTGGGCATCCCGTACACGCGGGCGGCGGCCGCGTTCCGCGCCTCCGTGCGGGAACTCCCGGACGGGGGCTGGCAGTTGCTGCCGGAGCGGGAATGCGCCCTGGAGATGCTGGACGCCATGGACGCCCTGGACCTCTTCGCGCTGTTCCGCCGCGTCCCCCGTCCGCTGCTGCTGGTCCGGGCCCTGCGCCGGGTGGCGCCGACACCGGGTGCGGAGTGGCTGGACGAGATGATGGAGGCGTACGGGCACGGTCTGGCCCGCGATCTGGCGGAGCTCGCCGCGGAGCGCGCGGGCGTCGTCGCCGTGGAGGGCGTCGAGGCGACGCACGCGATGCTGCTGGAGGCCCCCGAGCGCGTGGCCGCGCTGGTACGGGACTTCGTCGCGCGGCTGTGAGCCGGCGCGCTCGCTCCGGGGCCCGCGCGCCCCGGAGCCGCGCGCCCCGGAGCCGCGCGCCCCGGAGCCGCCCGCACCGGCGCACCCGGCCCGCGCCGGGGGCTTCGCGGCGCCGACCGCCCTCAAACCCTGCCGCTCTCAAGCCCCGCCGCCCCTCCGCAACGCTCTCAGGCCCGGCCGCCCCTCCGCACGCCCTCACGCACCGCCTCACTCCCCCGCCGCGCCCCGCGCCACCGCCTCCTCGACCTCGGCGACCCTGGCGCGTTCCTCCACCGCGAAGCGTTCCCGGTCCAGGCGCTCCGCGACCTCCTCGTCCTGGGTCATCAGCAGGTCCAGATTGGAGTCGCCCAGTTCCAGGACGCCCATGTCCACGTACGCGCGCTGGAGCCGCTCGCCCCACAGCCCGATGTCCTTGACGCACGGCACGATCCGGCTGAACAGCAGCTTCCGGAAGAGCTGGAGGAACGACGACCGTTCGGACAGCTCGTGCGCCTCCTGCCGGCCGACGCCGAAGTTCTCCAGCACCTCGACGCCCCGGAGCCGGTCCCGCATCAGGTAGCAGCCCTCGATCACGAACTCCTCGCGCTCACGGAGCTCCGCGTCGGTCAGCTGCTGGTAGTAGTCGCGCAGCGCCATCCGCCCGAAGGCGACGTGCCGGGCCTCGTCCTGCATGACGTACGCGAGGATCTGCTTGGGCAGCGGCTTGTCCGTGGTGTCGCGGATCATGCCGAACGCGGCCAGGGCGAGGCCCTCGATGAGGACCTGCATGCCGAGGTAGGGCATGTCCCAGCGGGAGTCGCGCAGGGTGTCGCCCAGCAGGGACTGGAGGTTGTCGTCGACCGGGTAGAGCATCCCGATCTTCTCGTGCAGGAACCGGCCGTAGATCTCGGCGTGCCGCGCCTCGTCCATGGTCTGGGTCGCGGAGTAGAACTTCGCGTCCAGGTCGGGGACGGACTCGACGATCCTGGCCGCACAGACCATGGCGCCCTGCTCGCCGTGGAGGAACTGGCTGAACTGCCAGGAGGCGTAGTGCCTGCGCAGTTCGGCCCGGTCCTTCCCGGTCAGCTTCGCCCAGTGCGGGGTGTCGTACAGGGGAAGCGCGTCGTCGGGCGCGCCGAGCGGGTCGTCGGGGTCGACCTCCAGGGTCCAGTCGATGCGCTTGTCGCCGTCCCACTGTTTGTCCTTGCCCTTCCGGTAGAGGGCGAGCAGGCGTTCACGGCCGTCGTCGTAGTCCCAGCTGAAGCGGGCGGCGCCGGAGGCGGGCACCTGCCACAGCGGCGCCTCGGGGGCGGTGGTGTACAGGTCGAAGGTCGACACGGACGGCTCCTCACGCCTGGCGTACTCCGTCAAGTGGCCTGCTGGTCACCTCAGTTGGCAGGTTCACACGTTGGTAGACGTCGGGTCAACAAGTCGTGCGCAAGGGATTGACGACTCTGCTGACAAGCAGTCTCATAAGAGGTGACCGCCGGTAACCGGCGGTCATTCCCCTGTCCTCCTCGTGCGAGGTGCCTCCAGTCATGACGCCAGTGACCGAACGCGATGTGCGGCTGCTCCGCGATGCGATCGGCCCGCTCCGGGACCGCGAGCAGATCGCCGCGCGGCTGCTCGAAGCCTCGGCCAAGCACTCCTTCGACCCGGACAAGGAACTCGACTGGGACTCGCCCGCCGAGGACGGCAAGTGGTTCTGGCCGCCGGAACTCGTCTCGCTCTACGGCACCCCGCTGTGGCGGCGGATGTCCGAGGAGCAGCGGATCGACCTGTCCCGGCACGAGGCGGCGTCGCTGGCCTCGCTGGGCGTCTGGTTCGAGATCATCCTGATGCAGCTGCTGGTCCGGCACGTCTACGACCGGCCGGTGACCAGCGACCACGTCCGCTACGCGCTCACCGAGATAGCCGACGAGTGCCGGCACTCGATGATGTTCGCCCGGATGATCAAGTGGAGCGGGGCGCCCGACTACCCGGTGCCGCGCGTCTACCACAACCTGGCCCGGGTGCTGAAGACCGTCTCGACGACGCCCGGTTCGTTCGCGGCGACCCTGCTCGGCGAGGAGATCCTCGACTGGATGCAGCGGCTGACGTTCCCGGACGAGCGGGTCCAGCCGCTGATCCGGGGCGTGACCCGCATCCATGTGGTCGAGGAGGCCCGGCACGTCCGGTACGCCCGGGAGGAGCTGCGCCGCCAGATGGTGACCGCTCCGCGCTGGGAGCGCGAGCTGACCCGGGTGAGCTGCGGCGAGGCGGCCCGCGTCTTCTCCGTCTGCTTCATCAACCCCCGGGTGTACGAGAGCGTCGGCCTGGACCGCCGGGAGGCGGTCGCCCAGGTGCGGGCCAGCCGCCACCGCGCGCAGACCATGCAGGCGGGCGCGAAGCGGCTGACGGACTTCTTCGACGACATCGGGGTGCTCAACGGGGTCGGGCGCCGGCTGTGGCGGAGCTCGGGACTGCTGGCCTGAGCACGGGTCCCGCGCGGCGGGACTCGCTTAGGCTTCCCGTATGACCCCTGCCGCCGCTCCGCCGAACCGCGCGTACCGAAGGCTCAGCGTCGAGGAGCGCCGCACCCAGCTCCTCGGTGCGGCGCTCACCCTGTTCGCCCACCGGGCCCCGGACGAGGTGTCGTTGGACGAGGTGGCGGCGGTCGCCGGGGTCTCCCGCCCGCTGGTGTACCGCTACTTCCCGGGCGGGCGGCAGCAGTTGTACGAGGCGGCGCTGCGGTCCGCCGCCGAGCAGCTGGTCCTGTGCTTCGCCGAGCCGCCGGCGGGCCCGCCCACCGAACGGGTGCGGCGGGTGCTGGACCGCTATCTGGCCTTCGTGGACGAGCACGACACCGGGTTCAGCGCGCTGCTGCGCGGCGGCAGCGTCGTCGAGACCTCCCGTACGACGGCGATCGTCGACGAGGTGCGGCGGGCCGCCGCCGAGCAGATCCTGCCGCACCTGGCCGGGGGCGCCGCGGGGAGCGAGCCGGGGCCCCGGCTGCGGATGATGGTCCGCACCTGGATCGCGGCCGTGGAGGCGGCCTCGCTGATCTGGCTGGACGAGGGCAAGCGGCCCGCCGCGGCCGAGCTGCGCGACTGGCTGGTCGACCAGCTGGTCGGGCTGCTGGCCACGACGGCGGCGACGGACCCGGAGACCGCGTCGGTGGTGGCGGCGCTCCTGCCGCTGGAGACCCCGTCGAGCCCGGCCGGCCGGCTGGCGCGGCGGCTGATCCCGGTCGTCGACGGGGCGGCCCACCTGCTCCCCGGGGACTGACCGGGGGCTCCCGGGACCGCGACGCGGGCAATCGGGGACGCGGGCGGCAGGGGACAAGGGGCAGGCGGCAGGCGGCTTGGGACGCGGACGACGGACGGCGGCTTGGGACGCGG
Organism: Streptomyces tyrfis; assembly: GCF_037034285.1. Lineage (NCBI taxonomy): Bacteria > Bacillati > Actinomycetota > Actinomycetes > Kitasatosporales > Streptomycetaceae > Streptomyces > Streptomyces tyrfis. The sequence continues at coordinate 103,956 of NZ_JBAGJZ010000013.1, forward strand.
ATAACGGACGGCGGGGATCGCGGGCGGCCGTTCCGGGAGCCGTCGGCCACCGGCCGGATGCCTTCGGGGACCTTCCGGGAGCCGGCCGGATGCCTTCGGAGATCTTCCGGGGGCCGATCGGTCGCGCCGCGGGCGCGATCGGTGAGACTGGAGGGGTGCGAAGCGAGAACACCCCCTTCACCGGCGGCCCGCTGGACGGGCGGGTGCTGCCCGTCCTGACCGGCCCGACCGGCCATCCCCCCAAGTGGTACGAGGTGCCGGTGCCGGCCGCGGACGGCGGCCCCGCCACCGTGTACGCGTACCGCAGGGAGCCGGCCGGCCATTCCCGTCGGCTGGGGCTCCCGCGCGGCTGGGTGTACGTGTACGTTCCCGAGGGCCGGGTGCGGCACCGCCCCAAGTGGCCCTGGTCGAAGCCGAACTGAGGGTACGCCGCCGGAGCCGGCCGCCCCGGCCGTCTAAGATCGACGGTCTGGTGCCGGGCACGGTCAGCAAGGGGGGTGCGCCATGGAGGCGCTGCGTCAGGACGATCCACGCCGCATCGGCCCGTACGCGGTGCTGGCGCGACTCCGGGAGACCGCGAGCGCGGTGCAGTACCTCGCGCGCGGGACGGCGACCGACGGCTCCGGGACAACAGGCGACTCCGGGACGACGGACGGCTCCGGGGCGGACGGCGGGCGGCCGGATCCGGCGGCCGTGGTGGTGGTCACCGCCGCCCGTGCCGAACTCGCCGTGCTGCCCGCCTTCCGGCGCCGCTTCCAGGCGGAGGCCCGTACCGCCGAGCTGCTGGCCGGGGCCGGCGACCGGCCCCTGCCCGCGGCCCTCGCCGACGGCACGGACGGCGAACTGCCGTGGACGGCCGTTCCCTACACGCCCGCCCTGACGCTGGCGGAGGCGATCGAGCTCGCGGGCCCGCTGTCCGAGCGCGCCGTGCGGATCCTGGGAGCGGGCATGGCCCAGACCCTCTCCCGGGTCCACGCCACCGGGGGCGTGCTCCAGGGGCTGGCTCCCCGCACGGTGCTGCTGACCGGTGACGGACCGCGGCTCGCCGCGTTCGGCCCGCTGGGCGCCGCGGCCGCCGCCGAGACCCGGCCCGGCGGGCAGTTGTCCGTACGGCTCGGCTACCTCACCCCGGAACAGGTGGAGGGCGAGGAACCCGGCCCCGCCTCCGATCTCTTCGTGCTCGGCCTGCTGCTGGCGTACGCGGCGACCGGAACCACCCCGCTCGCGGACGGCCCGGCCGCCGAGGGCGCCGCGCGCATCGCCCGTACCGACCCCGAACTCGGCGCGGTGCCCGAGCGGTTGCGCGATCCGATCGCGCGCTGCCTGGCCAAGGACCCGGCCCAGCGGCCCGGCGCGGAGAAGATGGCCTCGGAACTGGCCCCGGAGGGCCTGCCGCCACGGGCCGAGGACGGCGCCTGGCTGCCCGAGCCGCTGATCTCCGCGCTGGAGCGACAGCGCCTGCGCGTACGGGAGTTGACCAGCGCGGCCCGCCCCGCCGCCGACACCCGTACCGCACAGCTCGGCGATGTCGGGCGGCGGGTGACGGCGACCGACCGGCCCACGACCCAGCTGTCCGTGCCGCAGCAGCTCACCGGCTCCCCCGCGACGCCCGCGGCCCCGCCCGCCGACACGACCGCGCGGCCCCTCCCGCCGCCGGCCGCCGAGCCCGCCCCCGCGTCCCCGGCTTCTCCCGCGCCCGCCGCTCCTCCCGTGCCCGGGTCCTCCGTCGCCGCCGCACCCGCCGCACCCGTCCCCTCCGCCGCGGCGGCCCCGCCCGCAGCGCCCGCCGCGTCCGACCGGCGTGGGATCGCCCGGGCCGGGATCGACCGGCGCGGGCTGTTCATCGGGCTCGCGGCCGGTGTCGCGGGGCTGGCGGTCGGCGGGGGCGGGGCGTTCGCGCTGGCCTCCGGCGACGGGGGCACGGACTCCCCCGCGCCCGCGCCGGGCCCGAGCGGCCCCACCGTGGCGGGGCTGCCGCCGCGGCCGCGCTGGGTGTACCGGCACCCGGCGGCCGAACCGGCCCCGCTCGCCGCCGCCCTCTGGAACGACCGGCTGCTGGTGCTGACCGGCGAGGACGGGGCGAGCGGCGTCGACCTGCGCACCGGCCGCCGGATCTGGCGGAGCGCCGAGGCCGCCAAGGGACGGACGGTCCTGCCGGCCGGACCGGACCTCTGCTTCGTCGCGGTCCCGACCGGGTTCCTGTGGCTGTCCGCGAAGAACGGCGAGGTCGTGCACCGGGAGAACCACGCGGAGCGGCTCGCCGGGGCGCCGGACCTCGCGGTCCCGGAGGTCGTCGGCGGGTCCGGGTCCGTGGTCTGGTTCACCGGCTCGCACCAGGTCACCGTCAAGGCCCCGCCGCCGAAGAAGGGCAAGAAGCGCGGCAAGGACCAGCGGGTCGTCAGGTCGTATCTGTTCGCCCACGACATCGTGAGCCGCAAGGAGCTGTGGCACGCCCCGGTACCGGCCGGGCGCGGCCCCGCCGCCCCCGGGTACCGGCTGATCGCCCTCCGGGAGAACGACGTCGTACTGCGCCAGACCCCGGCCACGCTCGCCCCCGCCGACGTCGCGGCGGCCAAGGGGAAGGCCGTCTTCCGGTGCTTCGACCGGAAGACCGGCAAGCAGCTGTGGGCCCGGGCGATCGGCACGGTCGCACCGGACGGCGCGGCCGCGGGCGACGACCAGGGGCTGCTGTACGCGGCGGTGGGCGACGGCCTCCAGGCGTTCGAGACCGCCACGGGCAGGCCGAAGTGGACCCTGAACGGCACCGCGGGCGCCCCGTACGGGACCCCGGTCGTCAGCGGCACCCTGCTGCACACCACCAGCCGCGACCAGCAGGTGGGCGCGGTCGAACGGGCGACGGGACGGCCGCGCTGGCGGCGTTCGACGGAGGCGCCCGCCGGCGCCGCCGCTCCCGCCGTGACGGTCAGCGGCACCGGCAGGACGCTGCTGGCCTCGGACGCCGCCCAGGTCACCGCGTTCGCGGCGCAGGACGGGCGGCGGCTGTGGAAGTTCCAGGACATCGGGGCCCAGGACCCGCAGGGCCCGACGGTCACCGCCCCGTACCGGGTGCTGGCGTCCGGCCGGACCGCGGTGGTCCAGCGCGACCGGATCTTCTACGCCTTCCCCGTGGCCTGACACCCGCCGACGCCCCCGCCCACGAAGCCCGGCGCCCCGGCGCCGGCTCACCGCCTTCCGGGCGAACCGCTGCTCCGCCACGCCACGCGGGTTCTTGCATCTTCCGGCGCCCAGTGGCCGTAATGAGCCGATACGTCCACTTATGGCGTGCGCCGACGCTGCGCCCCATGCCCGGAGGTGATGTCGTGTCAGGCGGATTCCTGCGTGCCGTCTGCTGCACCGCGGCCCTCTCCACGCTCGTCGCGGCCTCTCCCGCCACCGCCGCCGCGCCCGCCGCGAGGCGGGCCGAGAGGCCGCCCGCCGCCCCCACGACACCGGCGCCCCCGGCCCCCGCCCCCGGCCAGGGCCGTGTCGCCCGGCTCCTGACCGAGCTTCAGACGCTGTACCAGCGGGCCGAGGAGGCCACCGAGGCGTACAACGGGACGGCCGCCGAGCTCAAGAAGCGCACGGCTCAGGCGAAGAGGCTCGACACCGCCCTCGCCGCCGCCCGGACCGCACTGGCCGGCAGCCGTGACGAGGCGGGCCGGCTGGCCCGGGAGCAGTACCAGGGGCGGTCCGGCTTCTCCGTGTACGCCCAGCTGCTGCTGGCCCGCGATCCGGAGCACTTCCTGGACCAGGAGCACCTGGTCGAGCGCCTGGCCGCCGAACAGGCTTCGGCGGTACGGCGGTTCACGGCGGACGAGGAGCGCGCCCGCCGGCTGGCCGCCGAGTCCCGCGCGGTGCTGGCCCGTCAGCGCGCGTTGACCGCACAGCGCAGGAGTCGGCGGGACGCCGTGCGGTCACGGCTCGAAGCCGTGCAGACCAGGCTGGCGTCGCTCTCCGGCGGGCAACTGGCCGAACTGGCCAGGCTGGAACGCCGGGGCATGGAGCGGGCGCAACGCGCCCTGCTCGCCTCGGGCGTGCTGTCCTCGTCCCGTGCGCCGTCGGCCGAGGGGCGCGCGGCGATGCGGTACGCGCTGCGGCAGCTCGGCAAGCCGTATGTGTGGGGCGCCCAGGGCCCGGACTCCTTCGACTGCTCGGGGCTGACCTCGCGGGCGTGGGCGAAGGCGGGCCGGATCATCCCGCGCACCTCGCAGGAGCAGTGGCGGCGGCTGCACCGGGTGCCGCTGAACGCGCTGCGCCCGGGCGACCTGGTGATCTACTTCCCCGGGGCCACCCATGTGGCGCTGTACATCGGCAACGGCCTGGTCGTGCAGGCCCCCCGGCCCGGCGCGCGGGTGAAGGTGTCGCCGGTGGCGTCCAACCCCCTGCTGGGCGCCGTGCGCCCCGACCCGGGGAACGCCTCGCTGACCGCGTACAAGCCCCCGCGCCTCCCGCACGGGGCGACCGCGGGCTCGGACACCGGCTACGGCTTCTCCTCCGCGCCCGCGGAGTAGAAACGGCCCGCCGCGACGGTCCCGCCGGAACGGCCCGTACGGGCAGTCGCCGGGGGAACCGTCCCGCGCGGGGCGGCCCCGGACGACGGCCGGGCCGGGCCCCGCCGGCGGGATCCCAGCGCACCCGGTACGAACCCGGTGGCATCCCGGCGGGGCCCGGCCCGGGCCGTCACGGTCGGGCGCCTACGCGGCGCCGGTGACCTCGGCGAGGTAGGCGTTGGTCTTCTCCGGGTCGAAGAAGAAGTTCTCGAAGTCCGCCGGGTTGTTGAAGCCGTTGGCGAACCGGTTGGCGATCGCCTGGAACTGGTTGCCCGCGCCGAGCAGGTTCAGCACGTGCTCCGGGGGTACGCCGAGCATGGCGTTGGTCCACTTCGTGACGTGCTTCGCGGTCTCCCAGTAGCGGTCGAACGTGGCCTGCATCCAGGTCTCGTCGAACGGCCGGTCGCCGTGCTCCAGGATGGAGTCCAGGTACGAATTGGCGCACTTGGAAGCGGAGTTGGAGCCCTGCCCGGTGATCGGGTCGTTGGCGACGACGACGTCCGCGACGCCGAGCACCAGGCCGCCGCCGGGCAGCCGGCCGATCGGCTTGCGGACGGTCGGGGCGTAGCGGCCCGCCAGGGTGCCGTTGGCGTCGGTCAGTTCGACCTTGGTGGCACGGGCGTACTCCCACGGGAGGTACCGCTCCATGAGCTCCAGCGTCTTGGCGAGGTGCTCGGAGGGGTCCTTGATGCCCTGGAACACATCGATCGGGCCGCCGGGGATCCCCTCCCAGAAGAGGATGTCGGCGCGGCCGGACGTGGTCAGGGTCGGCATCACGAAGAGCTCGCCGACGCCCGGGACCAGGTTGCAGCGGACCGCGTCGAACTCGGGGTGCTCGGGGCGCGGGCCCATGCCGTGGACGTACGCGACGGACAGGGCGCGCTGCGGGGCGTCGAACGGGGAGCGCGAGGCGTCCCGGGCGAACATGGAGACCAGTTCGCCCTTGCCCGCCGAGACCAGCACCAGGTCGTAGGTGCGGGAGAAGTAGTCCAGGTCCGAGACGGCCGCGCCGTGGATGACGAGCTGGCCGCCGCGCTGGGCGAACGTCTCCATCCAGCCGGCCATCTTCACGCGCTGGTCGACGGACTGGGCGTAGCCGTCCAGCTTGCCGACCCAGTCGACGGCGCGCGAGGAGTCGGGGGCGGCGACCGAGAGCCCGAGGCCCTCGATGCGCGGGGCCTGCGACTCCCAGAAGTTGAGCTGGTAGTCGCGCTCGTACTGGAGCGCCGTGTGGAACATGCACTGCGTCGACATGACCCGGCCGGAGCGGATCTCGTCGGCGGTGCGGTTGGACATCAGGGTGACTTCGTACCCCTTGGACTGAAGTCCGAGGGCGAGCTGGAGGCCGGACTGCCCGGCCCCGACTATGAGTATTCTCCGCATCGCGGTTCTCCGATGTTCTGCGTGTCTGTGCCACGGGCGGACCGGCCGGCGCGGCCGGTTCCGTCCCGTCAGGGGGTGGCGTCCAGGGCGTGGCCGACGAGGGCGAGGAGCGACTCGACCACGGTGATCCTGTTACGCGCGTCCATGATCACAACAGGCACGTGCGGAGGGATGGTCAGGGCCTCCCGGACGTCCTCCGCCTCGAACTCCGGTGTTCCCTCGAAGTGGTTGACGGCGACGACGTACGGCAGGCCGCAGCTCTCGAAGTAGTCGAGCGCGGGGAAGCAGTCGGCAAGGCGGCGGGTGTCGGCGAGCACGACCGCGCCGATCGCCCCGCGCACCAGGTCGTCCCACATGAACCAGAACCGCTGCTGACCCGGGGTGCCGAAGACGTACAGCACGAGGTCGTCGGCGAGCGTGATGCGGCCGAAGTCCATCGCGACGGTCGTGGTGAGCTTGTCGGGCGTCGCGGTGAGGTCGTCGGTGTCCTCACTGGCCTGGGTCATCATCGCTTCGGTCTTCAGCGGGGTGATCTCGGAGACCGACCCGACGAAGGTGGTCTTGCCGACGCCGAAGCCGCCCGCGACCACGATCTTGGTGGCGATGGGCGCCCGGGTGTGGTCCAGCTGCCAGGACTGCAACGATTCCTCGGCCTGGTCCACGGCGCCCGGCTGGCGCGGGGCGAAGAGCGACGCCTCAGAGACGGCGGAGTCCATCGAGCACCCTTTCGAGCAGTGCGCGGTCGGGCTGCCCGGCGCCGTGGCCGGTCCCGTACACGCGGATCTTTCCCTGGTCGGCCAGGTCGCTGAGCAGCACCCGGACCACACCCAGCGGCATCTTCAGCAGGGCGGAGATCTCCGCGACCGTGCGCATCCGTCGGCAGAGCTCGACGATGGCCTGGAGCTCCGGCATCAGGCGGGGCCGCGTGCCGTTGGTCAGCTCGCGGCGCTCCTCGGGGGCTTCGAGCGCGGCCACGAAGGTCTCGACGAGCAGGACGTGGCCGAAGCGGGTGCGGCCGCCGGTGAGCGAGTACGGGCGGACCCGCGCCGGCCTTCGGTCGGACCCGCGGACCGGGAGCCTGCGGGCGGGTTCAGCAGCGGACGTCACTGGGTGCTCTCCATCGATTTGCGCAGCTCACTGCGGAGTTCGGGGGTGAGTACGTGTCCGGCTCGGCCGACGAACAACGCCATGTGGTAGGCGATGACGCTCATGTCGCAGTCCGGGGTGGCGTGCACTCCGAGCAGCGAGCCGTCGCTGATCGACATGACGAAGACGCTGCCCTCGTCCATGGCGACCATGGTCTGCTTGACGTTGCCGCCGTCCATCAGCTTGGCGGCGCCCTGGGTGAGGCTTCCGATGCCGGAGACGATGGTGGCCAGGTCGGCGCTGGATCCTTTGGGCCCGTCCTGTCGGCCGGTGGCCTGGGCGTTCAGATGGCCGGGGTCGGAGGAGAGCAGCATCAGCCCGTCGGACGACACGACGGTGACCGAGTGGACCCCTGGCACCTCCTCCACCAGATTGCTCAGCAACCAGTGAAGGTTCCGGGCCTCGGTGCTCAGCCCGAATGTGCTGGGCGCAGTCAACTGCGTGCCTCCTCGACTGTGTCCCCCGTCTCATCGCTTCGGTCGTTGGTGCGGTTGGCCGGTTCACTGTGGTCGGTGGGCGCGGCGGCTCCGGGAAGCGGCTGGGTCGCCGTGGTCGCGGCGAGCTCCGCTTCGACGTCGCGGCGGCCGTCCCTGGCTCCCTGGTGGAAGCCGCCGAGCCGTCGGCGCAGCGCCTCCTTGTCCAGGCCGCCCTTGCGTTCGCTGGTGGGCGCGGTGCTGGGCTTGACGATCCTGGGGGTGCGCTTGGGCAGCCCCTTGTCCGTGACCACCTCCTGCTGCGGCTCCGGCTGCCGGGGACCCGGCAGGGAGTCGGCGGCGGACGCCCCGGCGGGCTCCGGCGCGGCGTCCGGCGCGGGCGCGAGCGCGCCGTAGGTCTCCGGGGCGGCGGGCGCGGCGTACGGCTCGGGCGCGACGTCGTGGGCGGACGCGGCGTACGGCTCCGGGGCGGGCGTCTCCGGGCGGTACGGCTCCGGGGACTCGTCCGCGGCGCGCTCGTGCCGGTCGGGGCCGGCGGCGTACGGGTCCGGGGCGGCGGCGAATCCGCCGGAACCCTCGGCGTACGGGGCGGAGCCGGTGGCGTACGCATCGGGGGTCCCGGCTGGCACGTCGGGTGCGGTGGCGTACGGGTCGGGGCCGGTGGCGTACGTATCGGGGGCCGGGGCGTCCGCGGGGTCCGGGGCCTTCGGCAGCCGGACCTGCATGGTGATCTCGGCCTCGGCCGCGCCGTGGTCCGCGGCCGGGGCGGGCGCGGGGGCCGCCGGGGCGGCGGGCGCGGGCTCGGCGGTGGTTCCGGAGGCGAGGATCGCCCGCTCGGCGGCGGCGATCAGCGGATCGTCGGCCTGGCCGCCGGGCGTGGTACGGCCGGGAAGCGCGTTGGAGTTGGCCTCGGCGACCGATCCGGGCAGGTTGAGCCCGGGCCCGTCCCCGGCGACCTTCACCGGCGGCGGTGCGGCGGCCGGCGGCGCCTTCGGCAGCAGCGACGTGGGCAGCACGACCACGGCGGTGAGGCCGCTGCCCGTGTGGTCGCGCAGCTGGACCCGCACCCCGTGACGCGCGGCCAGCAGAGCCGTGACGTGGAGGCCGAGTCCGGCCTCGGGCGCGCCCTTGTCGTCGTGCCCCGACGAGGTGAACAGGGCGGGGTCGGCGAGCCGGGTGTTGAGGTCGGCCATCCGCTCGGCGGACATCCCGATGCCCTCGTCCTGCACGGAGAGCATGACCTCGCCGGTCTCCAGCAGCCAGCCGGAGAGCTGTACATGGGAGTCGGGGGGTGAGAACGAGGTGGCGTTCTCCAGGAGTTCGGCCACCAGGTGGCTGAGGTCGTCGGCGGCGAAACCGGCGATCTGGGCGTGCGGCGGCAGGGACTGGATGGTGACCCGCTCGTACCGCTCGATCTCGGAGACGGCCGCGCGCGCCACGTCGACCAGCGGGATCGGGCCCGCGTGCCCGTGGCCGTGCTCGGCGCCCGCGAGGACCAGCATGTTCTCGCTGTGCCGGCGCATGACCGTGGCCATGTGGTCGAGCTTGAAGAGGGTGGAGAGCCGCTCCGGGTCGTGCTCGCGCTCCTCCAGGCTCTCGATGACGCCGAGTTGGCGCTCGACGAGGCCGAGGGTGCGCAGGGCGAGGTTGACGAAGGTGTGGTCGACCGTGTTCCGCAACCGCTCCAGCTGGGCGGTGAGATCGGTGGTCAGGACCTGGAGCTCGGCGCGCTGCACGGTGAGCGCCTCGCGTCCGGCGACCAGCTCGGCGTGTTCGGCCCGGAGGCGCTCGAAGCGGCCGTTGTGCTCCCCGAGCAGGCCCTGGAGCCTGCCATGCAGGGCGTTGACGGACCGTACGGCCTGGGCGAACTCGTCGTTGCGGCCGGTGTAGCGGATGGGCTCGGCGGTGTCCGGCTCCGCGGCGAGGCGGGCGGCGCCGATCCGGAGCACGGCGAGCGGCTGGGTGAGCGTGCGGGCCACCGCCGTCGAGACGCCGACCGCGACCAGCAGACAGCCGCCGAGCAGGGCGATCCGCAGTTCGAGCGCGGTGACATCGTCGTCACGGAGCTGTTCGAGGTGGCGGATCTGCTCGGTGCCGAGGGCGGACTCGACGCTGCGCATCCGGTCGAGGCGGGCGGACAGGGCCTCCTCGACCTTCTTGCGGCTGGTGCGCTGCTCGGACTCGGACAGCTCGGGGCGGTCGGTCAGGGTGTTGAGGTACTTCTCCGCGCCGGCGACCTCGGGCCCGGTGACGACGGAGGTCAGCTTGTCGCGGGTGGCGGGGCCCGCGCTCTGGTCGAAGTCGGCCAGCGAGGCGAGTTCGCCGACGCGGGCCTGCTGGGCCGCGGCGCTCAGCTCGTCGCGGACGCGGTCGTCGTCGCTTCCGCCCTGCTGCTGCACGGGCAGGCCGGTGATCGGGTCGATCTGCGGGGCCGAGTCCGCGCCGGGCACCGAGAGGGCGGCGACCAGCAGCCCGCGGGTGGCGGACGCCTGCTCGGTGGCGCGGCCGAGGGCGAGCGGGGCCCGCCCGGTGGAGGCGGCGCGCGGCGGGGTCTTCTCCACCAGCTCGTCGGCCACGTCGTGGAGCTTGGCGATGATCTCGGAGTACGCCTGGTGGGCTTCCAGCGCCGTGCCCTTGCCGCCGAGCGCGGCACGGCGCACGGACGGGACGGTGGCGAGATCGCGTCGCAGCGACTCGGGGGCGGCCGACCGGATCTCGTCCAGCTGCTGGTCGACGCGGGCGCTCCGCGCGCCGGAGCCGCCCTTGCCCCCGGCCTTCTCGTCGCGGTCGGCCGCGATGCGGGCGGTGACCTCGTCGCGCTCGTCCGCGAGGGCGTGGGCGAGCGCGATCGCCTGCTGGTTCAGCTCGGCGAGGGTCACCAGCCGCTGCGACTCGTTCAGGTCGGCGGAGGCGCCGAGGATCGCGGGGGACCCCGCGGCGATGACGGTGATGCCGACGACGGCGACACCGGCGACCAGCCTGGTGCGTACGCGCACGGCTCGCCGGGTGCTCGCGCCCTCGGCGGGCGCCGGAGGCGTCACCTCGGAACCGCTCTTCTTGCCGCCCTTGCTCCGAGGCCGCTTCTTCTGCACCGGTGCTCGCATTCTTGACTCGTCCGCCCTTGAAGCAGAGGTGACGCGCGGTCACGTGTGAGCGAGCGCCCCGACCCCTGGTACGGCTTCCGACCATTCCAGCGCATTTGAGAAGGGGGCGCGCATCAACCGCTCCGCCACCCGAACGAGTGAACATCACTCCAGAGTTGACGAACAAGTCTCCCCCGGAGGCGCGTCCACCACACCTGGACCGTCAGGTGGAACTTCGGTCCCGGCTTTGGCAAGATGCCCGCCCGCACGCGGCACGGAGCCTCTCCTTCCGCTCATTGCACCCCTCTGACCTGCTGGTATAGGCCAATTTTGGCCATGTGCAGGGCCCGTGAAGACGTCGTGCAGACTGGGCGCATGCGCATCGAACTCGCCACCGCCGCCGGGAGCCCCGACCGCCCGAACGAGGACTGGGCCGCCGCCGCTCTTCCCGCTTCCGGCCAGGGCGGGACGCTGGTCCTGCTCGACGGGGTCACCCCGCCGACGGGCGACGACGGCTGCGTGCACTCCGTCCCGTGGTTCACCGCCCGACTCGGCGGCTCACTGCTCGAACTGTCCGGTTCGCGACGAGATCTGAGTCTGCGGGAGATCTTGGCCGAGTCCATTCGGTGCACCGCCGAGGCTCACGCATCCTCGTGTGACCTTTCTCACGCACGAACGCCGCAGGCGACGGTCGTCCTGGCGCGCTGGGACGAACACGAGATCGAGCATGCGGTGCTCTCCGATTCCGTGCTGCTGTTCGGCCTGGCGGACGGGACCGTGCGCCCCCTCCTCGACGACCGCCTGGACCGGCTGCCGCCGGGTTCGCTGGCCGACGAGGCGACCGTGGACGCGCGGCTGCGGAACAAGGAGGGCGGCTTCTTCACCGCCGCGGCCGACCCCTCCGCAGCGGCCCGCGCGGTCACCGGACGCACCCCGCTCGCCGGCATACGGTCGGTGGCGGCGCTGACCGACGGCGCGGCCCGCTGGACCGAGATGTTCCACGAGGGCGACTGGGCGGACTGCCTCGCGGTGCTCCGCGAGGAGGGGCCGCAGTCGCTGATCGACCGGGTCAGGGCGCTGGAGGACGCGGACGCGGGGGCGGGGCGCGCGCGCCTGCGCCGCGGCAAGACGCACGACGACGCGACGGCGGTCCTGGTGACGCCGTGAGGCCGGCGGCGGCCTCGTAGGGCCGTGGGACCGCGAGGCCGGTGGCGGCGCGCACGGAGACGGCGCGTCCCGCCGGCGGCGGCCCGCACACGCGCCGGGGCGCACGGCGCACCGCGCGCCGGACGGGGCGTGGAATGCGGCGCACGGAGTGCGCGGCGCGGACTGCGGCGCACGGAGTACGCGGCGCGGGGTCAGCCCTCGGCGCGGGCGTTCAAGTGGTGCAGCAGCCGGGCCAGTTCGGCCACCTCGTCCCGGTCCCAGTCGGCGAGCTTGCGCACATAGCGCTCGCGGCGGGCGTCGCGGACGCTGCGGTAGCGGTCCAGCCCCTCGTCCGTGAGGTGCACGAGGGAGGCCCGCCCGTCGTCCGGATCGGGCTCGCGCGCCACCAGCCCCAGCCCCTCCAGGGCGCGCAGTTGACGGCTCACGGTCGCCTTGCCCACGCCGAAGTAGGCCGCGAGGTCGGTGGCGCGCTGCCGCCCGGCCGATTCCAGCCGCACGAGCAGCCCGTAGGCGGCGGGCTCCAGTTCGGGATGGACCTCGCGCGCCATCTCGCCGGAGTTGGCGCGCGCCCGGCGCAGGAAGACGGCCAATTCCCGTTCCAGGGCGAGGAATGCGTGGTCCACACCACTTCCACTGGTCGCGCCGCGTTCACTACCGCTTTCGCTCCCGTGCACGTCAACACCCCTCATGAGCTTTCCTGCCGCTGAAAGTTTCTTCCGCCGCTGGTCATCGCCGCAGCTCGGTCAGTATTTCGCAGGCATAGACCAACGACGGCGGCGAGCCCCTCTTCCCTCCCCGGGGTCTACGTGCGTAGCGTCATGCCTGGCATGTTCACACCATGCCACGACGACAGGGGGTGCACCCGGCGCTCCCTGGGATCAGCGCGTCCCCCCACCAACGCCTCGGAGGCACCACATGCCCGTGCTCAGATCCGGCCCCGGACGGCCCCGCCGCTCACGCTTCGCCGCGGCCGGGACCCTGCTCGCAGCCCTCTCCCTCCTCCTCGCCCTGCCCGGCGCGGCCGGCGCCGCGGGGTCCGACGCCGCCGCGAAGAAGCCCGCCCGCGGCGCGGCCACGATGGGCATGGGCGTCGTCGCCCATGACGGCCAGGGCGCCCTGCCCCGCGACACCCGCGCCGTCCAGACCGAAGGCGTCGACGTCAGCGGCCACCAGGGCAACGTCGACTGGGGAACGCTCTGGAACAGCGGCGTGAAGTGGGCCTATGTGAAGGCCACCGAGGGGACGTACTACACGAACCCGTACTTCGCGCAGCAGTACAACGGCTCGTACAACGTCGGCATGATCCGGGGCTCGTACCACTTCGCCACCCCGGACACCACCAGCGGCGCCACGCAGGCGAACTACTTCGTGGACCACGGCGGCGGCTGGTCACGGGACGGCAAGACCCTGCCCGGGGTGCTCGACATCGAGTGGAACCCGTACGGCGACCAGTGCTACGGCAAGAGCCAGTCGGCCATGGTGTCGTGGATCCGCGACTTCGTGAACACCTACAAGGCGCGCACCGGCCGCGACGCGGTCATCTACACGGCGACCAGCTGGTGGACGACCTGCACCGGCAACAACGCGGGCTTCGGCGCCACCAACCCGCTGTGGGTGGCCCGTTACAACAGCACGGTCGGCGACCTCCCGGCCGGCTGGGGCTTCTACACGATGTGGCAGTACACCTCGTCCGGCCCCTACGTGGGCGACCACGACCGCTTCAACGGCGCCTACGACCGCGTGCAGGCCCTCGCGAACGGCTGAGCCGGCCGTCCGCACCCGCACCGCGGTCCGACCGCCGCATCCCGTCGAGCCCCCGGCGACCACCCATCGCCGGGGGCTTCGCCGTGCCCCGGCCCGTGCCCCCGGCCAGGCGCCCACCCCTATGCAATACGTGTATACACCGTATGTATAGTCCTTCTCCGGCGCGCATCGCGTGCTCGGTTCGTGCGGCTACGGAGGAGTGACCCGCCTTGTTCTCGAAGACGAAGCCGGCCGGCGCGGGGTTGGCCGCCGCCCTTGTGACGGCACTCACCCTGACGCTGGCGGGCTGTTCCTCGGACACCACCGCCCCGGCGGACGCGCGCGCCGACGCGGGCTCCGACGCCAAGGGCGCCTTCGGCCCGGCGGACTGCCGCAAGGCGAAGTGCATCGCGCTGACCTTCGACGCGGGACCGGGCGAGGACACCGAGCATCTGCTGGACGTCCTCAAGGAGAAGAAGGTGCACGCGACCTTCTTCCTGCTGGGCAAGAACCACGTCAAGAAGTACCCGGACACCGTGCGCAGGCTCGCCGCCGAGGGACACGAGGTGGGCAACCACACCTGGACGCACCGGATCCTGACGGACCGCGAGCCCGCGGAGATACGGGCCGAGCTGGAGAAGACGCAGGACGCGATAGCGGAGATCACCGGGAAGAAGCCGCGTCTGATGCGCCCGCCGCAGGGCCGCACCGACGAGACGGTCTCCAAGATCAGCAAGGAGCTGGGCCTGTCCGAGGTGCTGTGGAGCGCCACCGCCAAGGACTACTCGACGACGGACTCGGCGCTGATCCGCAAGCGCATCCTGGACCAGGCGGGCAAGGACGGCATCATCCTGCTGCACGACATCTACGAGGGGACGGTCCCGGCGGTGCCGGGCATCATCGACGCGCTGAAGGAGCAGGGGTACACGTTCGTCACCGTCCCGCAGCTGATGGCGCCCGCCGAGCCGGTGCCGGGGACGGTCTACCACCCCTGACACCAAAGGCGGTCCGCCGCCCCGGCAGCAAAGGGGCGCGTCCCGGAACGCGCCGGGCCCCGGCACACCCGCGGTGTGCCGGGGCCCGGACGTGCCGGAGGGCCTCGGTGCGAGGCCGGGGCCTACGCCGCGGCCGGGACCCGCTCCCCCGGCACGGCGGCGGAGGCCGGCGCGAGGGCGATCTCCAGCACCTGGCGGACGTCGGTCACCGGGTGGACGTCGAGGGTCTCCAGGACCTCGGCCGGGACGTCGTCCAGATCCGCCTCGTTCCGCCTGGGGATCACCACGGTGGCGATCCCGGCCCGGTGCGCGGCCAGCAGCTTCTGCTTCAGGCCGCCGATCGGCAGCACCCGCCCGGTCAGCGAGACCTCGCCGGTCATCGCCACGTCCGTGCGGACCAGCCGCCCGGAGAGCAGCGAGGCCAGCGCCGTCGTCATCGTGATGCCCGCGCTGGGGCCGTCCTTGGGGACCGCGCCCGCCGGGAAGTGGATGTGCACGCCGCGGTCCTTCAGGTCCGCGACCGGCAGCTCCAGTTCCGCGCCGCGCGACCGCAGGAAGCTCAGCGCGATCTGCGCGGACTCCTTCATCACGTCGCCGAGCTGGCCGGTGAGGGTCAGTCCGGACGCCCCGGTCTCCGGGTCGGCCAGCGACGCCTCCACGTACAGCACGTCCCCGCCGGCGCCGGTCACCGCGAGCCCGGTGGCCACGCCCGGCACCGAGGTGCGGCGCTCGGCCGGGTCCTGGGCGGACTCCGGGACGTGGTGCGGGCGTCCGATCAGCCCGCGCAGATCGGCCTCGGCGACCGTGAACGGCAGCTCCCGCTCGCCCAGTTCGTGCTGGGCCGCGACCTTGCGGAGCAGCCGGGCGACGGACCGTTCCAGGTTCCGCACGCCGGCCTCGCGGGTGTACTCGCCGGCCAGGGCGCGCAGCGCGGACTCGTCGATCGCCACCTCGTCGGGCCCCAGCCCGGCCCGCTCCAGCTGGCGCGGGAGCAGGTGGTCGCGGGCGATGACGACCTTCTCGTCCTCGGTGTAGCCGTCGAGCCGGACCAGCTCCATGCGGTCGAGCAAGGCCTCCGGGATCGCTTCGAGGACGTTGGCCGTGGCCAGGAAGACGACGTCGCTGAGGTCGAGCTCCACCTCCAGGTAGTGGTCGCGGAAGGTGTGGTTCTGCGCCGGGTCGAGGACTTCGAGGAGTGCGGCGGCCGGGTCGCCCCGGAAGTCGGAGCCGACCTTGTCGATCTCGTCGAGCAGGACGACCGGGTTCATCGAACCGGCTTCCTTGATCGCGCGGACGATCCGGCCCGGCAGGGCGCCGACGTAGGTGCGCCGGTGGCCGCGGATCTCCGCCTCGTCGCGCACGCCGCCGAGCGCGACCCGGACGAAGCGGCGGCCCATGGCGTGCGCCACGCTCTCGCCGAGCGAGGTCTTGCCCACGCCCGGCGGCCCGACCAGCGCCAGCACGGCGCCGCCGCGGCGGCCGCCGACGACGCCGAGGCCGCGGTCGGCCCGCCGCTTGCGGACGGCCAGGTACTCGGTGATCCGCTCCTTCACGTCCTGCAGGCCCGCGTGCTCGGCGTCCAGGACCTCCTGGGCGCCGCGGATGTCATAGGCGTCCTTGGTGCGTTCGTTCCACGGCAGTTCGAGGACGGTGTCGAGCCAGGTCCGGATCCAGGAGCCCTCGGGGCTCTGGTCGGAGGCGCGCTCCAGCTTGTCGACCTCCTTGAGCGCCGCCTCGCGGACGTGCTCGGGGAGGCCGGCGGCCTCGACGCGCGCCCGGTAGTCGCCGGACTCGTCCTCCGGGTCGCCGTTGAGCCCGGCGAGCTCCTTGCGCACGGCGTCCAGCTGGCGGCGCAGCAGGAACTCCCGCTGCTGCTTGTCGACGCCCTCCTGGACGTCCTTGGCGATGGACTCGGCGACGTCCTGCTCGGCCAGGTGCTCGCCCAGCCACTGGACGGCGAGCCTCAGCCGGGCGACCGGGTCCGCCGTCTCCAGCAGCCGCACCTTCTGGGCGGTGGTGAGGAAGGGCGAGTAGCCGGAGTTGTCGGCGAGCGCGGAGACGTCCTCGATCTGCTGGATCCGGTCCACGACCTGCCAGGCGCCGCGCTTCTTCAGCCAGCTGGCGGCGAGGGCCTTGTACTCCTTGACCAGCTCGGCGGCGGCCCCGGGGAGGGGGTCGGGCGCGTCCACGTCGACCCGGACGCCCTCCACCCAGAGGGCGGCGCCGGGCCCGCTGGTCCCGGCCCCGATCCGCACCCGGCCCCGGCCGCGGACGAGCGCCCCGGGGTCACCGCCCGACAGCCGTCCGACCTGCTCGACCGTGCCGATGACGCCGGTGCCGGTGTACGTCCCGTCGACGCGCGGCACGAGCAGCACCTCGGGCTTGCCGCCGCCCTCGCGGGCCGCGGCCTGCGCGGCCTCCACGGCGGCGCGCACCTCGGCGTCGGACAGGTCCAGCGGGACCACCATCCCGGGCAGCACGACCTCGTCGTCGAGCGGCAGCACGGGAAGGGCGAGCGGGGTGACCGTGTGGGACTCGGTAGTCATGATCTCCCTTTCGGCAGTCAACTTGAGCTGCTAAGGCTCAATGCTTCTGAGCCCGCCATTGTTCCCCGGGCCGTGTTCGCTCTGAGCGATCAGTCGGACGTGCTCCGTGGCGCCGCACCGGGCGGCGCGGGGCGGACCGCCGCGCTGTCGGCCCCTCCCGCCGACAGGCCCGGCGGCGGCCTGGGACGATCACTCGGACCGTATGCTCTCCGGCACGCGCGGACATGGGGGAAGCGATGGCTGTTCTGGTACTGCTCGGGATCCTGGTGCTCGCCGTCGGCGGGTGCGCGTGCGTCGTGTGGGCGGATCGCGGCGGGCCCCGGTGGGCCCGCGGCGTGGCGCGCGTGACCCTGGCCGCGGGCGAGCTGGCGCGCCGTTCCCGGCGCCGACCCCTGAGCCCGAACCGGGGCGACGACGACTGACCGGGCCGGGAAGCGCCGCCCCCCGCGGGTCCCGCGCCCGGCCGGCCGGACGGTGCGGCTGGCCGGACGGTGCGGCGACGGGCCAGGATGGCGGGGAACGCATCCGTCGTCCTCCGGAGATCCGCATCATGCCCGACACCCTCGGACCCGACGTCCACTCCCCCGTCACGCTCGACCGCCGCGAAGGCCCGTACGGCGAGGTGGTGCTGCGGAGCCGGGGGGACGACTTCGAGATCATCGCCAACGGGTGCTTCCTCATGGACACCTCGGACGGGCGCTCGGAACGGCTGCTGATCGACGCGGCGCTGGCCGCGCTGCCCGCCGACCGCCGCGATCCGGCGGTGCTCATCGGCGGACTCGGCGTCGGGTTCTCGCTCGTACGGGCCGCCGCCGAGCCGCGGTGGGGGCGGATCGCCGTCGTCGAGCGGGAGCGGGCGATCGTGGACTGGCACCTGACGGGCCCGCTGGGGCGGATCTCCGGGGCGGCGCTGGCCGACCCGCGCACGTCGGTGCTCACCACCGACCTCGTCGCGCATCTGCGGACGACTACGGACCGTTATGACGCCCTGTGTCTGGACATCGACAACGGACCGGACTGGACGGTGACCGACGACAACGCCGGCCTCTACTCCCCCGCCGGGCTGGCCGACTGCCGGGAGCGGCTGACGCCCGGCGGGGTGCTCGCGGTCTGGTCCGCCCAGCCCTCCCCCGCCTTCGAACAGGCCCTGCGGAATGCCGGATTCGGCGGGGTACGGACGGAAGAGGTACGCGTTGCCCGGGGTGTGCCCGACGTGGTGCATCTCGCGATCCGGACGGTCTGAGGAACCCGTCGGAGCCCCGGCCTCCGGACAGCCGGGGGCCAAGCACCACAAGGCCGACACTCCACCGCTCCGCCGAGCCTCCCGCCGTTACACCCTGCGTAGCCGAGAGCAGTCCGCTGCCCTTACGCTGCTGACCGGTGACGGGGTCACCCACGTGACCGGTGACGGGGTCACCCACGAAATCCACAAGCGAAGACCGCGCGTCCGGGGAATGGTCCCCGCGAGGACGGGCAGGGGCGGGGCGATGGAACAGACACACACCACCCACAACGGCGTCGCGGCGACCCCGGGAGCGCAGCGCCGGGTGCTGGTGGTCGAGGACGACGCCACGATCGTCGAAGCCATTTCCGCCAGGCTGCGGGCCGAGGGCTTCCTGGTGCAGACGGCGCTCGACGGGCCCGCGGCCGTGGACGCGGCCGAGGCGTGGCAGCCGGATCTGATGGTGCTCGACATCATGCTTCCCGGCTTCGACGGCCTGGAGGTCTGCCGCCGGGTGCAGGCCCGGCGGCCGGTGCCGGTGCTGATGCTGACGGCCCGGGACGACGAGACCGACATGCTGGTCGGGCTCGGGGTCGGCGCCGACGACTACATGACCAAGCCTTTCTCGATGCGGGAGCTCGCGGCCCGGGTGCACGTCCTGCTGCGCCGGGTCGAGCGGGCGGCGCTGGCCGCGGTCACGCCGCGCAGCGGCATCCTGCGCCTGGGCGAGCTGGAGATCGACCACGCGCAGCGCCGGGTGCGGGTGCGCGCCGAGGACGTCCACCTCACGCCGACCGAGTTCGACCTGCTGGTCTGCCTGGCCAACACGCCGCGCGCGGTGCTCTCCCGGGAGCAGCTGCTCGCGGAGGTCTGGGACTGGGCGGACGCCTCCGGCACCCGTACGGTCGACAGCCACATCAAGGCGCTGCGCCGGAAGATCGGCGCGGAGCGGATCCGTACCGTGCACGGCGTCGGCTACGCGCTGGAGACCCCGGCGCCATGACGCGGCCCGGCTCCGGACTCCGCCCCTTCTCGGTCAAGGCCAAGCTGGGCACGCTCGTGGTGGTCTCGGTGTTCATCACCACCGGGCTGCTGATGGTGGCCCTGCGGACCAGGACCGAGCTGCGGTTCATCACGGTGTTCTCGGTGATCGCGACGCTGCTGATCACGCAGTTCGTGGCGCACGGCCTGACCGCGCCGCTGGACGAGATGACCACCGTGGCCCGGTCGATCTCGCACGGCGACTACACCAGACGGGTGAGCGGCGCCGGGCGGCGCGACGAGCTCGGCGACCTGGCCCAGACGATCAACCGCATGGCGGACGACCTGGAGGCCGTGGACCGGCACCGCAAGGAGCTGGTGGCCAACGTCTCGCACGAGCTGCGCACGCCGATCGCGGCGCTGCGCGCGGTGCTGGAGAACGTCGTGGACGGGGTCTCCTCGGCCGATCCGGAGACGATGCGCACGGCGCTGAAGCAGACCGAGCGCCTCGGCCGGCTGGTGGAGACCCTGCTGGACCTGTCCCGGCTGGACAACGGCGTGGTCACGCTGAAGGCGAGCCGCTTCGAGGTGTGGCCGTATCTGTCGGGGGTGCTCAAGGAGGCGAACAACTTCGCCGCCGCGCACCGCGCGCTGTCCTCCGGCTCCGGGCACCACGGCCGCAAGGACGTGGCCCTGGCGCTGGACGTGTCGCCGCCCGAGCTGACCGCGTACGCGGACACCGAACGGCTGCACCAGGTGGTGGCCAATTTGATCGACAACGCTGTCAAGCACAGCCCGCCGCACGGCCGGGTCCAGGTGCTGGCGCGGCGCGGCGACGGGCCGGAGTCCCTGCACCTGGAGGTCCTGGACGAGGGGCCGGGCATCCCGGAGCCGGAGCGGCACCGGGTCTTCGAGCGCTTCAACCGCGGCGAGGTCTCCTCCCCGCACGGTCCGGGCAGCGACGGCGGCACGGGGCTGGGCCTGGCGATCGCCCGCTGGGCCGTGGACCTGCACGGCGGACGCATCGGAGTGGCCGAATCCGCTCGCGGATGCCGCATTCGCGTCACCCTTCCAGGGATTCCACAACCGCGAGGTTGACATAGGGTTCGAACCGGAAGGGCGCGTTCTGCGTGTCCTCCTGCGAGGGTATGGTCCAGGGGACCGTAGCCGCGGTCCCTCGTGTTCAACGGGCAAGCGGAACCATGCTTGTTTCCCGCCAATCCATGCGCCGAAACCCGCCGTCCAATGTGACTTGCGCGACGAAGAGCGGCCCGGCCTGCGTGGAACGGCCCGGGAGGCGTAGCCTTGATTTCCGCTGTCCATCACCTTGTGAAGCGGAAGAGGGCGGTTGCCGCCGTGTCGTCTCAGTCCCCCAGTAACTCGAGCATCTCGACCGATCAAGCCGGCCCGGGTTCCGACCCGGCCGCCGCTTTCGGCCCCAACGAGTGGCTCGTCGACGAGATCTACCAGCAGTACCTCCAGGACCCGAATTCGGTCGATCGCGCCTGGTGGGACTTCTTCGCCGACTACAAGCCGGGCGCCTCCGGCACGGCGGACAAGCCCGTTCCCGGCGCCCCGGCCCCGGCCGCCGCCGCGCCGCAGGCCGCCCCCGCACAGGCCCCGGCTCCGGCCGCGAAGGCCCCGGCGGCCCCCGCCCCCGCGCCCGCGACCCCCGCACCGGCCGCTCCGGCCGCTCCGGCGAAGGCCGCCCCGGCCCCCGCCGCGAAGGCCGAGCCCGCCGCCCCGGCCAAGGCCGCCGCCGCACCGGCCGCCGAGGCGCCCGAGGGCCCGGAGTACGTGACGCTGCGCGGCCCGTCGGCCGCCGTCGCGAAGAACATGAACGCCTCGCTGGAGCTGCCGACGGCCACCTCCGTCCGCGCCGTTCCGGTGAAGCTGCTGTTCGACAACCGCATCGTCATCAACAACCACCTCAAGCGCGCCCGGGGCGGGAAGATCTCCTTCACCCACCTCATCGGGTACGCGATGGTGCAGGCCCTCAAGGCCATGCCGGCGATGAACCACTCCTTCACGGTGAAGGACGGCAAGCCGACCCTGGTCAAGCCGGAGCACGTCAACCTCGGCCTGGCCATCGACCTGGTCAAGCCGAACGGCGACCGCCAGCTCGTCGTCGCGGCCATCAAGAAGGCCGAGACGCTCAACTTCTTCGAGTTCTGGCAGGCGTACGAGGACATCGTCCGCCGCGCCCGCAGCGGCAAGCTCGGCATGGACGACTTCACCGGCGTCACCGCCTCGCTGACCAACCCGGGCGGCATCGGCACCGTCCACTCCGTGCCCCGCCTGATGCCCGGACAGGGCCTCATCATGGGCGTCGGCGCCATGGAGTACCCGGCCGAGTTCCAGGGCACTTCCCAGGACACCCTGAACAAGCTGGGCATCTCCAAGGTCATGACCCTGACCTCGACGTACGACCACCGGGTCATCCAGGGCGCCGCCTCCGGCGAGTTCCTGCGGATCGTCTCCCAGCTGCTGCTCGGCGAGAACGACTTCTACGACGAGATCTTCAAGGCGCTGCGCATCCCCTACGAGCCGGTCCGCTGGCTCAAGGACATCGACGCCTCGCACGACAACGACGTGACCAAGGCGGCGCGGGTCTTCGAGCTGATCCACTCCTACCGGGTCCGCGGCCACGTCATGGCCGACACCGACCCGCTGGAGTACCGCCAGCGCAAGCACCCCGACCTGGACATCACCGAGCACGGCCTCACCCTGTGGGACCTGGAGCGGGACTTCGCGGTCGGCGGCTTCGCCGGCAAGTCGCTGATGAAGCTCCGCGACATCCTCGGCGTGCTGCGCGAGTCGTACTGCCGCACCACCGGCATCGAGTTCATGCACATCCAGGACCCGAAGCAGCGCAAGTGGATCCAGGACCGGGTGGAGCGCACCAGCACCCCGCAGCCGGAGCGCGAGGAGCAGCTGCGCATCCTGCGCCGGCTGAACGCCGCCGAGGCGTTCGAGACGTTCCTGCAGACCAAGTACGTCGGCCAGAAGCGGTTCTCGCTGGAAGGCGGCGAGTCCGTCATCCCGCTGCTGGACGCGGTCATCGACTCCGCCGCCGAGGCCCGCCTCGACGAGGTCGTCATCGGCATGGCCCACCGCGGCCGGCTCAACGTGCTGGCGAACATCGTCGGCAAGTCGTACGCGCAGATCTTCCGCGAGTTCGAGGGCAACCTCGACCCCCGGTCGATGCACGGCTCCGGCGACGTCAAGTACCACCTGGGCGCCGAGGGCACCTTCACCGGTCTGGACGGCGAGCAGATCAAGGTCTCGCTGGCCGCCAACCCCTCGCACCTGGAGGCGGTGGACCCGGTCCTGGAGGGCATCGTCCGGGCCAAGCAGGACGTCATCAACAAGGGCGGCACGGACTTCACGGTCCTGCCCATCGCGCTCCACGGCGACGCGGCCTTCGCCGGCCAGGGCGTCGTCGCCGAGACGCTCAACATGTCGCAGCTGCGCGGCTACCGCACCGGCGGCACCGTGCACGTGGTGATCAACAACCAGGTCGGCTTCACCGCCGCCCCGGAGTCCTCCCGCTCCTCGATGTACGCCACGGACGTGGCGCGCATGATCGAGGCGCCGATCATCCACGTCAACGGCGACGACCCCGAGGCCGTGGTCCGGGTCGCCCGGCTGGCTTTCGAGTTCCGGCAGGCGTTCAACAAGGACGTCGTGATCGACCTCATCTGCTACCGCCGCCGCGGTCACAACGAGGGCGACAACCCGGAGTTCACCAACCCGCAGATGTACACCCTGATCGACAAGAAGCGCTCGGTGCGCAAGCTCTACACCGAGTCCCTCATCGGTCGCGGCGACATCACCCTGGAAGAGGCCGAGCAGGCGCTCCAGGACTTCCAGGGCCAGCTGGAGAAGGTCTTCGCGGAGGTCCGCGAGGCCACCTCGCTGCCGGCCCCGGCGCACACCCCCGAGGTCCAGCCCGAGTTCCCGGTCGCCGTGAACACCGCGGTCTCCTCGGAGGTCGTGAAGGTCGTCGCGGAGTCCCAGGTCGACATCCCCGACCGGATCACCGTCCACCCGCGTCTGCTCCCGCAGATGCAGCGTCGCGCGGCCTCGGTGGAGAACGGCACGATCGACTGGGGCATGGGCGAGACCCTGGCCATCGGTTCGCTGCTGATGGAGGGCACCCCGGTCCGGCTCGCCGGCCAGGACTCCCGCCGCGGCACCTTCGGCCAGCGCCACGCGGTCCTCGTCGACCAGGTGACCGGCGAGGACTACACCCCGCTGCTCTACCTCTCCGACGACCAGGCCCGTTACAACGTCTACGACTCGCTGCTCAGCGAGTACGCGGCGATGGGCTTCGAGTACGGCTACTCGCTGACCCGTCCGGAGTCGCTGGTCATCTGGGAGGCCCAGTTCGGCGACTTCGCCAACGGCGCCCAGACCGTCATCGACGAGTTCATCTCCTCGGCCGAGCAGAAGTGGGGCCAGACCTCCGGCGTCACGCTGCTGCTGCCGCACGGCTACGAGGGCCAGGGCCCGGACCACTCGTCCGCCCGCCCGGAGCGCTTCCTCCAGCTGTGCGCGCAGAACAACATGACGGTCGCCATGCCGACGCTGCCGTCGAACTACTTCCACCTTCTGCGGTGGCAGGTGCACAACCCGCACCACAAGCCGCTGATCGTCTTCACCCCGAAGTCGATGCTCCGCCTGAAGGCGGCGGCGTCGAAGGCGGAGGAGTTCACCACCGGCGGCTTCCGTCCGGTGATCGGCGACGACACGGTGAAGCCGGAGGACGTCCGCAAGGTCGTCTTCTGCGCCGGCAAGGTCTACTACGACCTGGAGGCCGAGCGCACGAAGCGCGGCGTCACGGACACCGCGATCATCCGGCTGGAGCGCCTGTACCCGCTGCCGGGCGCCGAGCTCCAGGCCGAGATCGCCAAGTACCCGAACGCCGAGAAGTACCTCTGGGCGCAGGAGGAGCCGGCCAACCAGGGCGCCTGGCCGTTCATCGCCCTGAACCTGATCGACCACCTGGACCTGGCCGTCGGCGCCGACGTCCCGCACGGTGAGCGTCTGCGTCGCATCTCGCGGCCGCACAGCTCGTCCCCGGCGGTCGGCTCGGCCAAGCGCCACCAGGCCGAGCAGGCGCAGCTGATCGCCGAGGTCTTCGAGGCCTGACCGGCTGCCGTACGCGAAGGGGCCCGGTTCCGCGAGACGATCGCGGGGCCGGGCCCCTTCGTGTGCGGGCGCGTTCGTGTGCGGGGCCCCTTCGCGTGCGGGCGTGCCCGGGCGGGTCGTCAGACCATCTGCGGTTCGAAGTCCCAGTACGGGCGGGAACGGGAGCGGGCCGAGACCGTGTGGACGTGCTGGGCGCCCAGGGTCGCCTCCAGGTCGCCCAGGGCCTCCGTCTCGATCTTGTCCGCCCGCTGCCGGTCCCGGAGCCCGCGCAGGTCGGCGGCGTGCGCGATCCGGGCGGACAGGGTCAGCGGGTGGGTGCGGCCGAGGACCTCGACGGCCCTGGTGACGACCGAGGCGGTGAGCGCGGCGGCGGATTCCGGGTCTCCCACCAGGTTCCGCAGCGCCGAGGCGTTGATCGCGCAGCCCAGTGTCCAGGGGTGGTACTCCCCCACGGCCCGGGTCATGTCGGCGAGCGCCTCCTCCAGCAGGGCGTGCGCCTGGTCCCGCTCCCCCACGTTGCGCAGGATCAGGGCGTGGTTGGCGCGGGTGCCCGCCACATAGGGGTGCCGGGCGCCGAGCATGGCCAGATATCCGGTGACCACGCGTTCGCCTATGTCCCTGGCCTGGTCGACGTCGGCGTGCTCGCGGGCGAAGAAGCTCTGGCTGGCGGCGAACATCATCGTCAGCGGGTCGGTCTCGCCCAGGACGCGTTCGGAGCGTTCGAGGACCCGGGTGAACAGCTCCCCGGCCTTGACCCGGTCTCCCGAACGGTACTGGCAGAGCGCGAGGTTGTGTTCGGCGCGCAGGGTCTGCGGGTTGTCGGGGCCCATGACCAGGCGGTGCACCCGGACGCTCTGGTTCTGCAGCGACAGAGCGTCGCCGTAGCGGCCCAGCAGACGCAGGTCGGTGGCGTAGTTGATCTCGGAGTAGAGCGTCCAGCCGTGGCGGGGGCGCAGCAGTTGCCGCCGGGCCTCCAGGGTGCGGCGGTTGAGTTCGAGCGCCTCCTCGTACCGGCCCAGCAGGCGCAGGGAGACGGCCATGTTGTTCTGGGCGTTGAGGGTGCGGGAGTCCTGTTCGCCGAGGAGTTCGCGGTAGGCCACGAGGATCCAGCCGGAGATCTCCAGCGCCTCGTCGTACCGGCCCAGTCCCCGCAGGTCGGCGGCGAGACCGCCGGCGGCGCGGAGGTGTTCCAGGTCCATGGGGCCGCGTTCGGCCCGGAGGTGTTCGACGGCGGCCCGCTCGATGTACTCGGTGCCGGCGTAGTCGCCCACGGCCCGCAGCAGGTTGGCGTAGTTGTAGCTGAGGTCCCAGACCCGGGGGTGGTCGTCGCCGAGGAGTTCCCGCCAGGCTCTCATGGCGCGTTCGCCGAGTTTGATGCCGGCCCGGTACTCGCCGGAGAGGTACATGTAGCGAAGGCAGTTGAGCACCAGGGTCTGCACCCCGGGGTCGGTGCTGCGGAGCACGTCGGCCCATTTGAGGTGCGGGGTGATCTCGGCGTAGGCGGGCCACAGGCGGGTGTCGGTGGGACGGCCGGGGTCGGCGGCGGCGAGGGCCCGGCGGACCACGTCGACGAACTCCCGGCGGTCGCGTTCCGGCATGTCCTTGCCGATGATCTGGTGGACCATGCGGTGCATGTAGAGGGACTCGCCGGAGGACGCCTCCTCGCCGGCCGTCTCGTGGGACTCCAGCCGGACCACGGAGTACTGGCGGAGCTGGCCGATGGCCTTGTTCCACAGCAGCGGGTCGTTCATCAGCCCGGAGAGCTGCTCGGGCAGTTCGCCGGGCGGCATCTCGCGCAGCAGCCGCACGGGGATGGAGCCGGGGGCGAAGAAGCTGCACAGGCGGAGCAGGTCGACGGACTCGGGGACGGTGTCCCTCAGCTTGTTCAGCAGTATCGACCAGGCGGTCTGGAAGGCCAGCGGGAAGTCGGCGGAGACCTTGACGACGTCCTGGTCGATGCCGCCCTCCAGGAGTTCGATGTACTCCTCGACCGACATGTCGGAGTCGTTCAGCCAGCCCGCGGTCTGGTCGAGGAGCAGCGGCAGGTCCTCCAGCGCCTCCGCCAGCCGGTCGGCCTCGGCGGGGTTCAGGCGCGGGGCGCGGCGGCGGACGAACGCGACGGACTCGTCGCGGGCGTAGACGGGGACCTCGACGAGGTTGCTGTTGTGTTCGCTCCACTCGGGGTTGCGGGAGGTGATCAGGACGTGTCCGGGCCCGGTGGGCACCAGGTCCCAGATGTGCTCGGGCTCGTCGGCACCGTCGAGGACGAGGAGCCAGTGGGAGTGGGGTTCGCCGCGGCGCAGGGCGTCGCGCACGGCGCGGAGCCGTTCGCCGTACTCGGCGCCGGTGGACAGGCCCAGTTCGGGGGCGAGTTCGGCGAGTTTCTGGCGGTAGAGGGCGCGGCGGTCGGCGGGCACCCACCAGACGACGTCGTACTCGGAGCCGAAGCGGTAGACGTACTCGGCGGCGAGTTGGGTCTTGCCGACGCCGGACATGCCGTGCAGGGTCACGACGCCGGCGCCGGACCCGGCGTCCTGGAGCGCCAGGTAGGCCTTGTTGAGCAGTTCCTCGCGGCCGGTGAAGCGGGTGTTGCGGCGCGGCACCCCGCCCCACACCTCGGGGGTGTCGGCGGGGTAGCGGGGACCGGGCCGGTGGTCGGCGGTCTCGGGGAGCGGGTCGGCGGGCAGGTCCAGGCGGACGCAGAGCCGCCGTTCGGCCTCGTCGGCGCCGACGTTGGTCAGGTCGGCTGCGCCGAAGACGGACGTGGCGCCGGGCAGTACGGAGGTGGTGACGCAGACGGCGGCGAAGCGGTCGGGGTCGGCGGCGACGACCTCGCGCAGCGCCCTGTTCCACTCCTCGTGGCTGCGCGGCCCCATCTGGAAGTACCAGTCACTGAGGATCACCAGGACCCGGCCGCGGGCGAGCGTGAGGTCCCGCAGCGCCTCCTCCAGCGGGATCTCCACGGGCGGGTCCCAGCGCTGCTGGACGACGGACACCCCGCGCCGCTCCAGACGGTCCCCGATCCACGCCGCCCAGGCCCGGTTGAATCCGGCGAAACTGATGGTGACGGTCTGCCCCCCGGTTGCTCCAACTTGCTTACGCGTTCCGGGCATTCAACCGTCTCCCTGCCTCGATTCGAGCCTTGTCAACATACACCCGGAGCCCGGCCGCTCCAGAGGATCGGCGCACGGGGTTCCTCATGGCCTTCGCGGGCCGTTCCTCTGCTGCCATATCACCTTGGTGGTGGCCACGTACGCCTTCGCGCGCGCGAGGTGACCCGTCGGAGGCGGACAATCGTCCAGACGGTGGTAGAGCGAGATCATCTCGTTGACCAGTGTCCGGCCCTCGCGGGTCAGGGCCGCCGATCCGGCGAGCACGGGCAGTACGGCCCCGACCTGTTCGCGGCAGCGGGCGTGCTCGGCCCAGGCCAGGTCGCGGTGGGTGACGCGCCGCGCGCCGAGTGCGAACCGCTGCCAGTAGTCGGCGAGCGCGAGGTGCGAGTAGGCGCCCTGGAGGAGGCCGTCGAAGGGCCTGGGGTCGGGGCGCCAGGGGGCGAAGTGGCGGGGTGCGGCGTCCTCGTGATGGAGCGGCACGAGGGCGCAGAGCGCGGAGAGCTTGGTGTGCTGGAGTTCGTGGACGAGGGTGGAGGCGAAGTAGGCGCCGGTGGCGGGTTCGCTGCTGAGGACCGCGCCGAACGCCTCGCGTCTGGTGCCGCTGCAGTGTGCCGCGCCCTCGCCGGTGGGTCCGGAGCCGGGCGGGGGCGCGAGCGGCACCAGGCAGCGCAGCAGGACGGCGGTCTCGGTGAGCCGGTGGTCGCCGCCGACCCGGAGCAGGGGCACCGCCCCGGCCCAGTGGGCGGCCCAGGACTCGCGCGCTCGGTCGTCGATGTGGGGGGCGGCGCTCAGCCCGTGGCGCCGGGGCCCGTCGACGTCGGTGCGGTACGGGTCGATGTCGTCCAGGGGGACGGGGCCGATGCCCCGCTGGGCGGCGGGCAGGGTGAACACCGGGAGCCAGCGCGGATCGGCCGACCCGGTCGCCCCGTCGGGCCGCGTGCGCACGACGAGGGCGCGCCCGCCGGGTTCCTGACGCAACGACAGCTCGCCGTCCCGGAAGTCGGCGGCGACGGTGCGGGACGTGGTGCGCAGGGCCCCGAGGGTGGGCAGGGGCAGCAGCCCGTCGTGCGGGGTGAGCCGGGCCGTGAAGGGCATCCCGGCCCGGATCGCGGCGGCGGCGGCCAGACGGCTCAAGTGGGCGAGATCGGCGGCGAGTCGGGCCGTGGTGCGGGGGTCGGGCGCCGAGCGGGACGGGGGTGGGGGCGCGGCGCCGGACGCGGGACCGGAGCCGTGGGCGCGGGTGGCGCCGGGGCCGGTCGCGGGGCCGGAGAGCCCGTGCAGGCAGCGTTGTGCCCAGGGGCCGGTGAAGGGGTGGAACAGGACGGTGCGCGCGGCGGCCCGGTCGGTGCGTTCGGCGGCCTCCAGCAGGGCCCAGTCCTGTCGTAGCCGGTCGAGCGCCCGGGGCGGGCAGAGGGTCGCGGAGGCGGCCTCGGCCGCGTCGAGCAGGGCCCGCAGGAGGAGGAGCCGACGGGTGTCCTGGTCGCGTACGAGGATCCGGAGGGTGTCGGCGTCGCCCTCGGTGCGCCCGAGTTCGCGCAGCATCCCGTCGGTGAGCGGGCGGACGGACGGAACGGGGGCCGGGCCGGCGGACGGCGGGCCGGGCGGAGCAGCGGTCGAAGGGGCTGTGGACGACGGGGACCGGGAGGGAGGGGCTGTGGGCGGAGCGGGTATGGGCGGATGGGCCATGGGCGGAGGGGATATGGCCGAGGGGGCGGGTGTGCGGGGCGGGAGGGGGTGCGGGGGCCCGGGCGGGCAGCCCCGCGGGGGGCCGGGGGACGGACGGGGCGGGGGGATGCGTGGGGGGATCATCGGCGGACTCCTGCGGTTGCGTCGGACAGCCGGCCCGCCACGTGGCGCACCAGCCGTTCGAGATCGGCGCAGTAGACTGAGGGGTTGGTGAAGCCGTTGTCCGCGCGGTAGCGGTGCGCGTAGTGGCCGCCACCGCAGACGGTCAGCAGCGGACAGGCACGGCAGGTGGCGCAGAGCGCCCCGGCCCCTGCCTGGCGGGCGGCGACGCCGGGGTGGCGCAGGGCGTCGTCGAGGGTGTGGCGGAAGACGTCGAGCCCGGTGGCGGCGGCGGTGTCGTAGGCGGACTTGAGGGAGTCGACCTGCTCGATCGTCCCGTCCGTCTCGATCACGATCGCGTCGACGGGTTCGAGGCCGAGGGACTCGGTGGCGGCGGGCAGGCCCAGCAGCAGCGCGACGCACTCCTCGAAGAGGCGGATCCGGGTCTCCCGCCGTCCGGCCCGCCACCACCGGTCGAAGACGGCGGCGAGCCAGTCCCCGTACGGGGTGGGGCGGCGCGGCCCGGGGCCGGTGCGGGGGGCCGGCGGGGCGGGCAGCCCGGGCGGGGGGCTGGTCCAGTTGCCGTGCGGCAGCAGCAGGTCCAGGGCGGGCGGGCGCAGGGCCAGCAGCGACTCGTAGGTCTCGACCGGGTCGGTGCGCGGGTCGACGACGGTGAGGATGCCCGCGTACGCGTCGGGGTGCCGGTCGGCGAGGAGCCGGGCGCCGCGCGAGGCGGCGGGCCAGGCGGGGCGTCCGGCGTGGTCGACGCGCTGGGCGTTGTGGGCGGGCAGCCCGCCGTCCAGGCTGATGCCGACGCGGATGCCGTGCCGGGCGAGGGCGGCGGCCCGGGCCTCGGTGAGCAGTGTGGCGTTGGTCTGCACGGTGGTGTGGACGGCGCAGCCCGCGGGCGCCAGGCCGCGTACCCGGTCCGCGAGGGCGGCGAGGCGGCCGACTCCGGCCAGGAGGGGTTCGCCGCCGTGCAGCACCAGGGCGAGGGCGGGCAGCGAGTGGGTCGCGGCGTGTTCGGCGATCCGCTCGGCGGCCCGGTCCAGCACGGCGGGCGGGGCGGCGGCCGGGCGGTCGCGCCAGGTGTGGTCGGGGCCCGCGTAGAGGTAGCAGTAGCGGCACGCCAGGTTGCAGCGGCCGTGCACCTTGACGATGAACTGCGTGAAGGGGAACGGGCGTCGGCGGGCGCCGGTGTCGCCGCCGGTGCGCCGGGGTGGGCGCGGCGTCGTCCTTCCAGCCACTACGGCACCCCCGTGCTGCGTGTATGCCGGGACAGCCACCGTCGCCGGCCCGAGGCGAGTATCCCTGGTGCGGCGCGCGGGCAAACCCGGCCCCGGCCACGATGTCCGGTTCGGCCGGGCCCCGGACCGAAAACGCGCGGATCCGGCCACGGACCGTGTGCAGTACGGGAGTTGGGGCCGAATGCCGTCGCACGGGCCCGGTGTGAGAGCGCACAGGCCCGGTGTGCCGTCGCTCGGGCACGTGGTGGCATCGCACGGGTGCGAGGGGACGCCGCTCGGACATGGGGGCGCGACGGCGTCGCGCGGACGCCGGGTGACGCGCCTTCGGCGCCGGGTGACACCGCTTCGGTGGGGCGGCGGACCGCCGTGACCCCCGCGCCCGCCTCGCGCGGCCGCGGTGGTGTCGGTGTCAGAAGGCGTTGGTGAATCCCCACAGTGTTTCCCGCGGCTGCTCGGCCCGGCCGCACAGCTCCGCGACCAGATCGCGGAGCACCGGATGGTCCAGGGTCCGCAACGTCTCCAGGTCCAGTTCCAGCAGTTCGGGCAGTACGTCCGTGCCATCGGCCGGCACACCGTCCGTCGCATCGGCGGCGTCCGCCACCGCGCCGGGCGTCCTTCCGGGACCGTCGCCGGGTGTCCGCACGGCCGGTCCGCCGCTCTCCGTCGCCTCGTTCATCACGCCTCCCCGTCACACGTACCGCGCGCCGGACCCCGGTGATCCGCTCGCCGTCGAACGAATCCCGGATCCGCGTCCCTGACCCCTGTGCTCGCGCTCGCGCCGCGACGGCTTCCGCCCGTCACGGTGTCCGCTCCAGGGCCTGTCCTCACACTGCCGCCCGTCACC
This sequence comes from Streptomyces tyrfis, assembly GCF_037034285.1. Lineage (NCBI taxonomy): Bacteria > Bacillati > Actinomycetota > Actinomycetes > Kitasatosporales > Streptomycetaceae > Streptomyces > Streptomyces tyrfis. Next base: position 135,349 of record NZ_JBAGJZ010000013.1, read on the forward strand.
GTCACGCCGCGTCCTAGGGGGTGTCTGACAAATACCTGCGGCGTCGCGGGACGTGATGCCCGCACGGGCTGCTTCTGTACCGATGCCCCGCACAGCCCGGCCTACGCCTTCCGGGGCAAGTCATCGACCGTCGTCCGGCGTACGCCGGTCGCATACGGCGCACACCGGCGGGCCGCCCCGCACCGGTTCCGCGCCGCCCGGAGTCCCACGGCGGCGCGAGGGCGGCGATACGAGGCCGGCGGTACGGGGGCAGCGGTACGGGGACGACGGCGCGAGGAATGGCCGAGGCGCGGCGGCCGGCGGCCGACGACCGGCGGGCGGCGCACGGCACCCGCCGGCCGCCGGTTTCAGCGTTCCAGCTCCGCCAGCCGCGCCGCGGTCGCCTCGCCCGCCGCGCCGCCGCCGTCCGGCAGCCTCCGCCATTCCTCGCGGGCCGATCGGTAGGCCCCGCGCGCGGCCCGGGGGCGGCCCGCCCGTTCGTACGTCGCGCCCCGCCAGTGGTGGGCCCTGGCGCACAACGCGGCCGCCCGCCGCCGCAGTCGCGGATGGTCCAGCTCCTCCTCCGCCGCGCCGGCCGCCTCGGCCGCGCCCCGGAACGCCTCGGCCGCCTCGTCGAGGCGGGCGGGGCGCCGGAGCACCCGGGCGGCTTCGAGGTGGGCCAGGCCCAGTTCCAGCCAGCAGTCCGCCGCCGTCAGGGGTTCGGTCGCCTCCTGGGCCGCGAGCCCGAAGAGGTACTCGGCCTCCCGCAGATCGACCCGGTCCTCGGTCGCGCGGTGCCGCAGCATCAGCGCGCGGCCCAGCATCAGCAGCCGTTCGGCCTGGCGCGGGCCGCCCGACGCCGTCTCCGTACGGCAGTCGCGCAGCACCCGCACCGCCGCGCCGATGTGCGCGCGGCCGTCGGGCAGCCGGGCGCGGCGCAGCAGGGCGCCGCCCCACTCCGCGAGCAGGTCGGCGTGGATCTGCGAGTCGCGCGGCACGCCGCGGGCGGCGCGCGCGAACCAGTCGGCCGCCTCGACGAGTTCGTCGGGGTCGCCGGTGTGCTCGTAGCGGGCGACCCGGATCCGGGCCGCCCGGGCGAGGAGCGAGGCGCGCAGCCGCTGCTCCCGTACGGTCTCCAGGGCGTGCTCGACCAGCGTCGCCGCCTCGTCGGGCTCCGCGCCGGAGGCGAGCAGGGCGTCCACCAGGTCCAGCAGGACGCGGGTCCCGCCGCTCACGGTGCTCCGGCCGTCGCCCTGTTCGAACGCCGTGCGCAGCGAGCGGGCCGCCTGGGCGGCGTAGACCCGGGACTGTTCGGTGTCGACGGTGGCCCCGGAGAGCCTGAGCAGGGTGCGGCCGTGCGCCAGGGGCAGGGCGGCGGGCCGGTTCTCCTGGTCGGGCCAGACGTCGGCGAACGCCTCCAGCATCCCGCACGCGGCCTGGAGCAGCGCGGTGTCGCCGTCGAGCCGCCACTGGGCCTCCAGGGCCCGGACGCGCTCCAGGGTGAGCCGGAGGGCCTCGGCCGGTTCCAGTCCGGGGGCGGAGCAGGCGGCGGTGTACTCGCGGTCGGCGCGGCGCAGCAGTTCCAGCGCGCCGCGCCGGTCGCCCCGCGTCCGCCGGTCGTCGGCGGCGGCGTGCAACACCTTGGCGAGGGCGGCCCGTTCGCGCACCGCGGCCGGGTGCGCGGCGGCCCGCTCGGCGGCGTACTCGGCCTCGCGGAGCAGTTCGGCGTCGCCCTGGACCTCCCACAGCCGCAGGACGCAGCGCGAGTACTCCGCCCACAGCGCGGGGTCGGCGCCCGGTCGGTTCTCGCGTTCGGTGGCGCCGCGCAGCAGTTGCACGGCGTCGATCAGGTACTGGACCATGCCGTCCGACTCGAAGTGCCGCAGCAGCACCCGGGCGCTCTCCACCGCCGCGTTCGGCGTCTGCGGCGCGGTGTCGTGCCGGTCCTGGCCCGCGCCGACGACGAACCGCTCGGGCAGCGGCATGAACCGCTCCAGCACCCGCACCGCGACCTCCGCGAAGGGGTGCGGGACGCGTGGTCCGCCGCCCGTGCCGCCCCCGCCGTGCTCGCCCTCCTCGTCCTCCTCGGCCCGCCCGGCGAACACGTCGGCGTCCTCGTCCTTGCCCCCGGCCCCCGGCCGTCCGGCGGTACGCACCGGTCCGTGCCGGCCCTCGCCGAGCTGGGCGAAGGCCAGGGCGGGGAAGTTGGGCCCGCCCTTCCCGAACCGCTGCTCTATGTACTGCGAGCAGTGCTTCAGCACCAGCAGCGCCTCGTCGCGGCCGAGCGGCCCCAGCAGCGCCTCCCGGACGCCGGGCGCGAACTCGTACCAGTGGCCGCCCGGTTCGCCGTGCGTCCCGGCCGGTTCCTCGTCCTGGGCCCGGGACAGCAGCCCGCTCAGCAGCACCTCGGCCAGTTCCGAGGGGCCGGAATGCGGCAGCATGGTGCGCTGCACCAGCTGCATCACCGGCAGGTACAGCGGGGCCGCCGCGAGGTACACGGCCAGCTGGCCGGCGGCCGGGGAGGCCATGGAGCGGAACCGGCTGACCAGCTGGAGCGAGGAGAGGCCGTCCCCGGGGCGCTGCACGGCGGCCGGGGGCTGGTCGGCCCGCACCCAGCCGACCGCGCCGGACACCTGCCCCGCCCCGCTGCCGGCCAGCAGCCGCGCCCAGGCCGCCAACGCCCCTTCCACCGGCGGGAGCACGGGGACGGGAAGCGCGCCCGGGTGCACCGCTGGGCCCGCGCCGGCGTGCTCCGTGACCCTGAGCGCGGTGGCCCCGCCCGGCCCGTCGCCCCGGGCCAGGGAGCCGTAGGTCACCGGCAGCCGGGTCCGGTTCCACATCCGCTGCGGCAGGGGCTGGAGCACGGCCGTCGGGGCCTGCCGGGCCAGGTGGTGCAGCAGCCGGTGGGCCCGTCCGCTGCGCCAGAGCGGCCCCGCGCAGTCGCTGACCAGAAGGGTGACGCGGCGGCCGGTGGGGTCGCTCAGCCGGTCCGCGGAGCTCAGCGGCGCGGCGGCCGGGTCGGGGCTGCGGCTCACCACGGCGGCCCCGTCCGGACCCTGGTGGAGATAGCGCGCCCGGACGTCCCTGAACGCCCCCAATTGGCCGAACAATTCCTGGAGTTCGCCGAACATCCGGTCCCACACCAGCATCGAGGAGGAGGCGTCCATGACGCACTGGAGCAGCGACTCGCCCCGGCACGCGCCGCGGAACACCGGGATGATCATCCCGCCCGCCCGGGCGCTGTCCTCCGCGGTCGCCGCCTCGTCGAGGGTGTACCGCATCGGCGGCGCGGCCGGGCGGTAGCGCTGCAACGGACGCAGCGCGCGCTGGAGTTCCAGTGGTTCGGGGAGGGCGGGGGCGGCGGGCACGCCGAGGGTGAGCGTGCGCGTCCGGCCGCCCCGGGCCCGGCCCGGCCCACGTTCGGACCGGCCGTCGTCGGGCGGCGCACTCCGGGGCACGGGGTGGAGCGGGACCCGCCGGTCGGCTTCCCCGGGACCGTGTCGTTCCGCGGGCCCGTCGCCCGGTCCCGGGTCCTCGGGGGCCTCGTCTTCCTCGCGCCCCGCGGGCGGGACGCCGGGCCGCTCCGCCCGGTCCGTCCCGTCCGGGGCCTCGGGGAGCGGCGGCGCGGGGCCGGTCCCGGGGCCGTCGCCGTCGTCGTCCGGCGCGTCGGGGTGCCGGGTCCAGCGGGCCAGCCAGAGGGCGTCGCAGAGCTGCTCGGCGTCGGGGTCGAGCCCGGCCTCGCGCAGCCGCGCGACGAAGGCGGGAAGCAGCAGCCCGCCCCCGTCCGGACCGGCCTGACCGGACGGGCCCGGCGGGCCGGCCCGGTCGGGCGAACCTGGCATACCGGACGGGCCGGAGGGTTCGCCCCGGCCGGGCGGGCCGGCCCGGACGACGACGCGACCGGACGGCTCGCCGCCGCCTTCCGCACCTCCTGCGCCCGCCGAGCCCGCCGCATCCGCCACGCCCCCTGCGCCCGCCGCACCCGGCACATCCGCCGTGCCCGCCGCGCCCGGTGCGCCCGCCGAGGGCTCCGGGCCCCGGGGGTCCTCGCCGTCGTCGGGGCGGCGCCCCCCGTCCGGCCCGTGCCGCGACCCGCCACCGGCCATCGCCATCACCTCGGCCGGTCGAGTCGCTGGATGAGGAGGTCGGCGAGACGGTCCCGGCCGGCCGGCGCCGCCGCGTCGGTGAGGTAGATGGCGTTCAACAGCTGGTCGGTGGCGAGGAGTTCGCTGCGGGAGCGTTCCAGGAAGTGGGCGATCAGGTCGTCCCCGGCGCGCGCCGCCTCGTCGCCGAGATGGGCGCGTACGAAGGTCGCCAGGCGCTGGTGGTCCGGGCGTCCCAGCTCCAGGTGGACGCAGCGGCGCATCAGGGGCGCCGGGAAGTCCCGTTCGCCGTTGCTGGTGAGGACCACGAACGGGAAGGCCCGGCACTGGACCCGGCCGCCCCGCACCTTCACCTTGTTTCCGTCGTCGTCGAGGACCTCCGCCTCGCCGCCGGGCAGCCGGTCCACGATCCGTTCCAGCTCGGGGATGCCGAACTCGCCCTCCTCCAGCACGTTGAGCAGGTCGTTCGGCAGGTCGATGTCGCTCTTGTCGAGTTCGTCGATGAGCACGACGCGCGGCCGGTCCGAGGGCATCAGCGCGGTGCCGAGCGGGCCGAGCCGGATGTAGCTGCCGACGCTCTCCACGGATTCGGCCCCGGCCTTCCCGCCCGCCGCGCCGTGTGCGGCGATCTGCACGTCCTGGAGCCGGGCGATCGCGTCGTAGCGGTACAGGCCGTCCTGGAGCGTCGAGCGGCTGACGATCGGCCAGCGCAGCACCCGGCCCAGACCCAGCTCATGGGCGACCGAGTGGGCCAGCGTGCTCTTCCCGGCCCCGGGACTCCCGGTCACCAGCAGCGGGCGGCGCAGATAGAGCGCCGCGTTGATCATCTCCAGCTCCTCGGCGCCCGGCCGGTGGAGCTCGGCGATGTGCCGGTAGCCGCCGAGTCGGCGGTCGGCCGACCCGTCCTCGTCCTGCCCGTCGGCGGCCGGGGCGCCGCGGCCCGCGAAGTCCCGCCAGGGCGGCGGGGGCGGCAGCCGGTCGATGCCCTCGTGCGGTTCGCCGGCCCCTCGGTAGATGAGCCACTCGCTGGGTTCACTCATAACGTGTTCCTCGTCGTCACTCGTCCGCCAGGGGCAGCTGTCGAACGTGCATCACGGTAGCGATCCGAGGCACACCCCGTAAGGGGCCGGGCCGCCCCCACCGCGCCCCCGGAGGGCCGTCCGCCCCTCACGGCGCCTCCAAGTAGTGGTCGGAACCGGGCAGTTGCTGACGCGGGTCGTCATAGAGCAGAGCCACCCCGTCCGACCAGTACGTCTCCGTGCGCCCCGCGTGCACCCCTCTCCTCAACTCGTGCACCTTCCCGGGAAGCTGATCGGCCGTGCGGGCCTCGGCCACCGCGTCGGCGGCGCGCCGGTGGAAGTCGGTGCAGACGCCGGCCTGTTCGGCCGCGCGCCGCCGCCACAGGGCCAGCCCGTAGCCCGCGTCGAGCACCCGCCCCACGCCGGCCGTGCCCTCCGGTCCCGGCCGGTCGCCGTATCGGCAGAGCACCGGGACGGTCTCGTAGGCCAGTTGGCGCATCTCCTCCACCACCGGCACGGGTACCCGCACACCGTCCTCGCAGTCGACGACGGCGGCCCGCATCGGGGCGGTCATGGCCCGGTTCCACCGGGCCTCGCGCTCGGCCGGCCCGTGGTCGCCCCCGTCCGCGCCCCGGTCCAGGGGCCGGACGACCACCGGCCGGACCACGCCGAGCGGGCGCCCGTCGGGCCGTATCCGCCAGGCGTCGACCTCCAGGCCCATGAGGGCCGGGTCCACCGCGACCTGGAGGACCGCCGGGTCGTCGGGGGCGTCGCACCGCCGGAACGCCTCCGCGAGCGGGCCCGCGAGCCGGTCCGGCAGGCTCTGCAGCGCGGTGCCCCGGCTGTCCTCGGCGACGGGCCGGAAGTCCCCGGGCTGCGGCACGACCGCGATCCGCCAGTCGTAGAGGTCCGGTTCCCAGTGCCGCGACTCCAGCCTGAGCAGGACGAACGGGGCGTCGTGCGCCCGGGCCGGCTCGGGCGCCGGCGCGGGGTCGCGGGGATGCTCGCGGGCGGTGGCCCGCCGGTCGTTGTAGCGGAGCCCGACGAGTTCGTGCCGGAACTTGCGGGAGAGCCGGTCGTCCGCCATCCGCTTGACCCACCGCCACAGGTCCGCCTCGGCGTCCGGGGTGGACGGCAGGACGTAGGGGCGTTCGGCGGCGATGGCGCTCATGCAGTACCGCAGGATGAGTTCCAGCGCGCTGTCGCCGGCGGGGGCGTCGTACAGCGTGCCGAGCCCGTCGCGCCAGCCGCGCGGGGCCGTGAGGTGCTCGCCCGCGTGGGTGTCCGGCAGCCCGTCCAGGAGGTCGAGCAGGCTGCGGGTGCTGAGCGGGGGCGGGAGTTCCGCGAGCCGGCCGAGCAGGTCGATGCGCTGCTGGGGGCTGAGGGCGAGCCCCGCCCCGGCGCCCAGCTCCCGCTGGAGGTCGGCCCAGGTGCGTTCGGTGCCGACCGGGCTGGTGTGCCGGTCGGCGTGGTAGCGGTCGTGGGCGTGGAACAGCGCCTGGTACGGGTCGTCGGACTCGGTGTCCGCCGTGCCGGGCGGCACCGGCAGCGTGCGGAGCCGTTCGACGCCGATCGAGGTGCCGCCGGTGGTGCCGTCGGAGCGGGACTTCAGCACGCCGACGACCTCGCCGCGCGCCAGGTCCACCACCGGGCCGCCGGACAGGCCGGGGTACATCCGGTCGCCGTCGAGCCGCATCTGTTCGTCGTCCTCGGCCCAGTCGCCGAAGGTGCCCATCACCTGGCACCGGCCGCTGAACCGGGTCAGCTGCCCGGCTCCGCTGTCGGTCCAGCCGGTGTAGAGGACCGATCCGCCGCCGAACATGCCCGCCGGGCGCTCGGTCACGTACACACAGGGGTGCTCGACGGGGCGCAGCAGCCGGATCAGCGCGAGGTCGGGGGCGGGCCATCCGGCGACGGGCCGGGCCCGGCCGGGAACGGCGTGCCGGCTCTCCGGCAGGCTGGCGACCACGGCCCCCTCGACCGCCGTCTCGGCGGCGCCCGGGTCCGGCTTGAACACCACGCTGACCTGCCGCCCCTCCCCCGCCATCGCCACGTGCGCGCAGGTGAGGACCCAGCTCGGGGCGACGAAGAACCCGCTGCCCAGGAAGCCGCGGTCGGACCCGTCGGGGGCGTGGCCGGGCTCCGGCCGGTGGATGCGGACGGTCGCCGCCATCACGAGGCCCGCCAGCGCCCGGTACGTGCTCTCCGAGCCGCCCCACCCGGCCCGGCCCGGCGGCTGGGTCATGAGCGGCCGCCGCCGTCCGGACCGCCCGGCCCGCCCGCGCCCGGGTCCCCGGCGGCGGCGCCGGGGGCAGGGGGCGCGGCACCGGTCCGCCCGGTCCCGGTGTCCGGGGCCCCGGTGCCGCCGGTTCCGGCGGCCGGGTCTCCCGTGCTCCCGCTCCCGCCGCCGGGGGTCCCGTCGTCCCGCGCCGGGGGCGCCGGGTCGAGGGGCGGGCCCCCGCCGTGCCAGGTCAGCGTGACCGTGATGGCTCCCTTGGCCTCGCCGTCCGCGAGCAGGCCGACGACCTTTCCGGCCTTCGCGGTGAGCTCGATGCCGAATTCGACGCTGACCTCGTCGGGCCGCACCGCGCGCAGCGGCTCGGCCAGCGAGCGCGCGACGCTGGTCACCACGCCCCGCAGGCTCTCGACCCGGGCCTGCACCCGGTCCGCGATGTCCCCGTAGCCGATGTCCGTGAAGGCGGGACCCCTGGCGGGTCCCTCCAATTGCTCCGCCCCCGAGATGCGCGCCCAGACCGGCGTGCCGTCCGGCATCTCGATGCGAGTGATCCGAGCCCCGTTGTCGCCCATGAAACCCCCGTTCCCCCAACTACCCGCAGGCTAACGGCAGTAGGCGACCGGCGCGAGACTCGCGGGCCGGGGGACCCGGCCCGCGCGCAGTCGTTCGCGGGGCCCTCGGACCGCCGTCGCGGCCCGCCGCCGACGGGGCGTTCCCGGCCGTCGCGGGGCAGTCACCAGGCATTAGGCTGGGCCGCATGTACTTCACCGACCGTGGCATCGAGGAACTGGAGAAGCGCCGGGGCGAGGAAGAGGTCACCTTCGAGTGGCTCGCCGAGCAGCTTCGTACGTTCGTCGATCTCAATCCCGACTTCGAGGTGCCGGTCGAGCGCCTCGCCACCTGGCTGGCCCGTCTCGACGACGAGGACGAGGACGAGTAGTCGCACGGTCGGCCGGCCGGGGTGCCCGTGCCGCCGGAGGCCCCGGAACCCCGGGTTCTTCCCGCGTTGTTCGACGCCTGGGCGGCCTCCGGCGTCCGGCTGACGTCCGGATCCCGACGCCGCGCGGATCCCGGGCGGCACTGACGTCTCGGACGTGCCCGGTCCGAGGTCTCAGGCGTGCCCGGGAACCCCGTCGCCCCCGAGGTCTCCGACGCGGCCGACGCCTCCGGCGCGACCGGGGTCCGCCGTCCCGCGCGCCGCCCCGGCCGGGACCCCGCCGCGGCGGCCGTACGCGAGGCCGAGCACCCCGTGCGCCACCAGCAGCGCCCCGGCAAGGGTCCAGCCGCCGCTGCGACGTCCGGCGCCCCACAGGACGAGCGGCAGCCCCGCCGCCACCTGGAGGCCGCCCAGCACGCGGACCCCCGGCCCGTACGCCCAGAGGCCGATGCGGCCGCGTCCGGCCGCACTCAGCCCGGCCCTCGCGGTCTCGGCCCGGCCCGCCCCGGCGACGGGTTCCGTCCCGGGCAGGCCGTCGGCCACCGCCCGGAGCCGGTCCACGGACGCGCCCGGGTCCAGCCCGGGCGGCAGGGCCAGCCCCGTGCGGCCGAGGACGGCGAGCAGCCCCAGCAGCCGGTTGCGGGCGTCGGCGTCCGGATCGGGCCGGGTCAGCGCGTCGAGCGCCTGGACGTCCAGCACCGGGTCCAGGGCCAGCCGGTCGGCGAACGTCCGCATCGCCTCGTCCTCGCCGACCGGTCTGCCGTCCGCGAACCAGACGTATCCGACCGCCCGGCGGAACCCGGAGGCCAGGCTGTACCCGGCGCGGTCGCCGTCCCACCACACGGCCAGCACCGGCCAGAACGATCCGACCGCGAGCGCGGCCGCCCACCCCGCCACGACCCGGTCGACCGGCTCCGCACCCGACGTGCCGCGCTCCCCGCACGACGCGTACGACGTGTGCGCCGCGGATGACGCGGACGGCCCGCGTGCCCCGTCCGTCCCGTCCGCCCCGTCCGTCTCGTGCGTCCTGTGCGTCCCGCCGGTCTCGCCGCCCCGCCAGGTCCTGCCCTCGGGCACCAGGACGGACCAGCCGTTCCCGGCGGGCGCGAGCAGCATCCGCTCGCGCAGCAGACGGGCCACCGGCCGTACGGCCCCGGGTTCGGCGCGGCACAGCAGCAGCGCGCCCGTGGGGGATGTCGCGTTCATCCTCCACACGCTAAGGGCTGTCCCGCCGTCCGTGGTGGATCAGCGCGCGGCGTCGCGGCTCCGGCGGGCCCGCGCGCCCTCGCCGCCGCGCCCCGGGCGGACCTCCGCGCCCTGGGTTCACCGGGCTCCCCAGGTCTCGCGAGCCCTCCCACGCTTCCCCCGGCTCCCGCGAGCCTCCCCGGGGCCTCCCCAGGCCTTCCCGGGCTTCGTCCGCCCTCCTCGACTTCTTGACTTCCCACCACCGCGATATATCGTGATGAGAAAGAGACGCGATATGTTGCGTCATTCCGCGTTACCGGGAGGTCAGATCCATGCCTGTGTCGACATGGGCCATCGCCGAACCCCAGAAACTGACCTTCGACGCCCCCGTGAGGTCTCTCGACGTGCGCGTCGTCGGAGGCGCGGTCAACATCGTCGGCACCGACGAGCCGACCGCCCGGCTGGAGGTCTCGGAGATCGACGGCCCGCCGCTGACCGTCACCCTGCAAGACGGCGTTCTCACGGTCGCGTACGAGGGTCTGCCGTGGAACGGCTTCCTCAAGTGGTTCGACCGCCAGGGCCGGAACCACCACGCGGTCGTCTCCCTCGCCGTGCCGGCCAGGGCGGCGGTGACGGTCGGCGTGGTCGGCGCCGGGGCGGTGGTGTCGGGCATCCGCGGGCGTACGAACCTGCGCGGCGTCACCGGCGACACCACGCTCGTCGGGCTCTCCGGCCCGGTCCGCGCCGAGACCGTGTCCGGCAGCGTGGAGGCCCAGTCCGTCACGGGCGAGCTGCGCTTCCAGACGGTCTCGGGCGATCTGACGGTCGTCGAGGGCGCCGGTGGCCGGATCCGGGGCGACTCGGTCAGCGGCACCATGGTGCTGGACCTGGATCCGGACCCGTCCGGGACGCCCGCGGACATCCGACTGACCACGGTGTCCGGCGAGATCGCCATCCGGCTGCCGCATCCGGCGGACGCGACGGTCGAGGCGAACACCGCGAGCGGCGCCGTCTCCAACGGCTTCGAGGACCTGCGGGTCGGCGGCTCCTGGGGCGCGAAGAAGATCACCGGCACCCTCGGGACCGGGACCGGGACCCTGCGGGCCACGACCGTCTCGGGCTCCATCGCCCTGCTGCGCCGCCCCGCGCACGACGACCCCCACGACACCGACCCGCGCGACGCCGAGCAGACCGGAAAGGTGCTCTGACATGCCCCCCGTATTCGCCCACGGTCGCCTCCGCCTCTACCTGCTGAAACTGCTCGACGAGGCCCCGCGCCACGGCTACGAGGTGATCCGCCTCCTGGAGGAGCGCTTCCACGGCCTGTACGCGCCCTCGGCTGGCACGGTCTACCCGCGCCTCGCCAAGCTGGAGGCCGAGGGGCTCGTCACGCACGCCACCGAGGGCGGCCGCAAGGTCTACTCGATCACCGACGCGGGTCGCGCCGAGCTGTCCGCGCGCACCGGCGAACTGGCCGATCTGGAAGTGGAGATCAGGGACTCCGTCTCCGAACTCGCCGCCGAGATAAGGGACGACGTGCGCGGCGCGGCCGGCAAGCTGCGCAGCGAGATGCGCGCGGCGGCCCACGAGACCAGGAAGACCTCCGCCGGCTCCGGCCACCACAAGGGCCAACGCGACTTCTCCTTCAACGACTTCGGCGACCTCGGCGACCTCGCGGACTTCACCGACACCGAGGCGTGGCGGGCCGCGAAGGAGGAGCTGCGCAAGGCCAAGCAGGAGTGGAAGGACCAGACCCGCCGGGCGATGGACGAGTCCCGCCGGGCCCGCGAGGAGGCGCAGCAGGCCCGCCGCCAGGCCAAGGAGGCCCAGGAAAGGGCGCGGGAGCAGATGCAGAACGCCGCCCGCCAGGTCCAGGAGCACTTCGCGCGGGGCGACTGGCCCTCCGGCGTACGGGACGGGCTGGCCGAGATCACCGCACAGCTGGGCGCCTTCGCCAGGCCCGGCGGCCGGCCCGCGCCCGCCAGGCCGGAGGCCGCCGACGTCGGCACCGATGCCGGGGCCGATCCCGAGTGGGGGCGGGACGCTCTGGGCGGCGGCGACCCGGCCCGGGACCTGGAACGGCTGCTGGACCGCTTCCGCGACGAGATCCGCGACACCGCCCGGGACGGCGGCGTCACCGAGGAGCAACTGACGGGGGCCCGCCGCCATCTGGCGACGGCGGCGGCGCGCATCGGGGCGCTGCTGAGGAAGGACGGCGGCGAGGGGAAGTGAGCCGCGGGGCGGGCCACCGAGAAGCAGGCCACGGGGCGAGGCACGGAGAAGCGAGTCACGGGGAGGGGCGCGGAGAAGCGAGCCATGGGGCAGCGGACCGGCCCTGCCGCCCCGCCTCAGCCCGCCTTCGGCATCCGCCCCGCTCTGTCTTCTCCCCCGCCCTCGTCCGCCTCTCCGCGCAGTGCGCGGTCCACGGCCTCGTACGTCGCGCCATGGGCGGCGAGGACCTCGGCGACCACGCCGGGGCGGGCGGTGAGCGCCAGGAGGACGTGCTCGTCCGCGATGCGGCGGCCCTGACGCCCCACCGTGATCCGCAACGCCCTCGCCAGCACGTCCTTCGCCCCGCGGTCGAACGGGCGGCGGCCCGTGCCGCGCCGCCCGGCCCGGTCGAACACGCCCTCCCCGTGCGCCTCCTCGACGCGTGTGACGACCGCGTCGACGTCGATGCCGAAACCGGCGAGCGCGTCCGCGTCGGCCCGGGACAGCCCACCGCGCCGGCGCGCGTCGGCCAGATCCGCCTCGATCTGCGCACGGTGTCCGGCGAGCCCCAGCGCGGCGAGGGCGGGGGCGGCCCGGCCGCCCCGCCGGTCCAGCAGGGCGAGCAGCAGATGCTCGTCCGTGACCGCCGCGGCGCCGGCCCGCTCGGCACGGGCCACGGCGCCGGTCACGATCGCCCGGGCATCCGATGTGAATCGTTCGAACATCAACGCCTCCCGTACTTCTTGTGCACCGCCTGTCGGCTGACGCCCAGTTCGGCCGCGATCTCCTGCCACGACCAGCCCTGTGCGCGGGCGCTGTCGACCTGCACGGCTTCGAGCCGTTCCAGCAGTCGGCGCAGCGCGGCGACCGCCCGCAGCCCCACTCGGGGGTCGCGGTCACCGGCGCGCGCGGCGAGATCCGTCGCTTCACTCATACCGTCAATGTAGGTTGACACGACTCGCGGCGTCAACCGTGGTTGACGCAGCGAGGAGAGGAACGAGCGGAGGGAGGAGAAGAGCGGTACGGCGGACGCGCTCAGCCGCGTCCCGCCGGAGCCCCGGAGACCGTGACCGTGACGCGGACGCCCGGGCGGGCCCGGACCAGGGCCGTTCCGCCGTGCCTGCGGACCTCGGCGCGGCCGGTCGCCGCGACCCGCCACGCGCCGGAGACCGACGGCAGGGAGATCTCCGTGACGCCGCGGCGGCCCGCCGTGTAGGTCAGCCGGTAGACGCCGGTGCTGTCGTCGTACGCGTCGGAGTGGACGGTTCCGGCGACGGCGGGCGCGTACGGCGTGGCGGTGCGCTCCTTGTTCTTCGCGAAGGCACCGGAGGCGTCCAGGGCGCAGTATCCGCCGCCGTAGCACCACACCCACCCGGCCCAGCCGGAGCTGTAGCGGCTCAGCGAGGTCATCGCGTCCCGGTAGAAGCGGCCCATGTTCGGGAGCGTGTTGTTGAGCGGGCCCCATTCGCCGACGACGATCGGGACGCGGTACCGCGCCGGATACCGGGTGACGGCGTCCTCGTACGCCTCGACCCAGCCGGCCGACGGGTCGTAGTCGCCCCCCGCCTCCATCGCGGCATTGTAGAAGTGAGGTGAGTAGACGGTCCGTCGGTCCGCCACGGCCCCCAGCCCGGTGGGGACGCCCTCGCCGACGATGGGGGTGGGTTCGACGAACAGCCAGGTGGACCGGTCGACCGAACGGATCGCGCGGGCCAGCCTGTTGTACATCGGGGTGATCTGCCGGGCCTCGATGCGGCGGGCGGCCGTCGCCAGATCCTCCCCCTCCCGCATCTCCCCCATCGGCTCGTTGATGAGGTCGTAGCCGAGGACGGCGGGGTGGTGCGCGTAGCGGGCGGCGAGCACCTGCCACATGCGCGCCTGGGCGCGCTGGAGGTCGGGGTCCTCGTAGAGATGGGTGAAGGCGCGCTGCACGGCGGGCTCGAAGTACTCGGAGAACCAGTCGTCGGGGTGCGGGGTGAAGGGCAGCCCGTCGGTGCGGGTCGCCCAGGCCGGGATGCCCCGGCTGCCGAACGCCGGGCCGAAGACGTCCTGGTGGGCGTCGATGAGCACCTGGACGTCGTACTTCCGCGCCCAGTCCAGGATCCGGTCGATCCGGCGCAGATACGCGGTGCTGTAGTGGCCCCGGCGCGGCTCCAGGTCGTCCCAGAAGACGAGGAGGCGGGCGAGGCCGAAGCCCCTGGCACGCAGATCGCGGAAGTGCTTCTCGGTGATGGCGGTCAGGGCCTGGTCACCGCTGTTCGCCTTGTCCGCGACGTTCCAGCCGCGCAGGGTGAGAACACGCCCCTGGTCGTCGGTGAGGCGGGGGATGACGTCGGCGGGCCGGTGGGTGCCGGGACGGCCCGGCGGCGCGGGGCGCGCGCCGGCGACGGGGGCGAGCGCCCCCGTCGCGAGCAGGCACAGGGTGAGGACCGAGGTGAGTACGCCGCCCGTTCGCATCCGTATCCGCATGGCGGAGATCAGAGCAGCTCACCGGAGAGACCTCAAGAGCAGGTGAGCACAATCTTTCCGAACTGGTCGCCGGACGCGAGCCGTTCGAAGCCCTCGCGGGCCCGGTCCAGCGGCAGCACCTCGTCGATGACCGGCCGCACCCCGGTCGTCGCGCAGAACGCCAGCAGGTCCTCCAGCTCGTCCTTGGACCCCATGGTCGAGCCGACGACCCGCAGCTCCAGGAAGAAGATCCGGGTCAGCTCGGCGTGCGAGGGCCGGTCGCCGCTGGTCGCGCCGGAGATGACCAGGGTGCCGCCGGGGCGCAGCGACTTCACCGAATGGGACCAGGTGGCGGCGCCGACCGTCTCGATGACCGCGTCGACGCGCTCCGGCAGCCGTTCGCCGGGCTCGTACGCCGCGACCGCGCCGAGCTCGACGGCGCGCTCCCGCTTGGCCGCGTCGCGGCTGGTGGCGTGGATCCGCAGCCCGGCCGCCCGGCCGAGCACGATCGCGGCGGTGGCGACGCCGCCGCCCGCCCCCTGGACCAGGACCGAGTCGCCGGGCCGCACCCCGGCGTTGGTGAAGAGCATCCGGTACGCGGTGAGCCAGGCGGTCGGCAGGCAGGCGGCCTGTTCGAAGGTGAGCTCCTTCGGCTTGGGCAACACGTTCCAGCTGGGTACGGAGACCTGCTCGGCGAAGGTGCCCTGGTAGCGCTCGGTGAGGATGGAGCGGGGCTCCTTCGGGCCGACGCCGTGCCCGGTCTGGCCGATGACGGAGTGCAGGACGACCTCGTTGCCGTCCTCGTCGGTCCCGGCGGCGTCGCAGCCGAGGATCATCGGCAGCCGGTCCTCGGTGAGGCCGACGCCCCGGAGCGACCAGAGGTCGTGGTGGTTGAGCGAGGCGGCCCTCACGTTGACGGTGGTCCATCCGGGGCGCGCCTCGGGGGCGGGACGGTCACCCAGTTCGAGGCCGCTGAGGGGACGGTCGCGGTCGATGCGGGATGCGTAGGCGGCGAACATGGCCCCGACGATAGGCCGGGGCACGGGCCGGCGTAACCGGCTGCTGGTGTGACGCGCGCCGCCCCGGGCCGGCGGCGGACGCGAAAGGGAGGCCGTCCCGGTCAGGGCCGGTGCGAAAGGAAAGGCGGGCGGGCGCACGAGGCGGCGGACGTCAAAGGGAGAAGAAGCGGGCACGAAAGCGGAGGCGGGCACGGAAGGGCGAAGGGCGGGGCGGGACGGCGGGCCCGCCCCAGACGCACCCCGCATCCGGGCACCCGCACCCGTCCCGCCCCGACTGCCCTGCCCCGCCCCGAAACGGACCCGGTCTCAGCACCGGCCCGCGCCCCGCCCCCGAAACGGACCCGGTCTCGGCACCGGCCCGCGTCCCGCCCGGAGCGGACCCGGCCACGACGCCGGGCCACGCCCCGTCCTGGACCGGAGCCCGGCGTCAGCGCCGGGCCACGCCCTCCGCGCGCGCCGCGGCGGCCACGGCGGCCGTCACCGCGGGGGCCACCCGCTCGTCGAACGGCGAGGGGATCACGTAGTCCGGCGCGAGCTCGTCGCCCACGACGTCCGCCAGCGCGTTCGCCGCGGCGATCTTCATGCCCTCGGTGATCCGGGAGGCGCGCACCTGGAGGGCGCCCGCGAAGATGCCGGGGAAGGCCAGCACGTTGTTGATCTGGTTCGGGTAGTCCGAACGGCCGGTCGCCACGACGGACGCGTACTTGTGCGCGATGTCGGGGTGGACCTCCGGGTTCGGGTTGGCCATGGCGAAGACGAACGCGCCGGGCGCCATCGAGGCGACGGCCGCCTCGGGCACCGTGCCGCCGGAGACGCCGATGAAGACGTCCGCGCCGGCCAGCGCGCTCTCCAGCGTCCCGGAGATCCCGGCCCGGTTGGTGAGCTCGGCCACCTCGCGCTTGACCTCCGTGAGGTCCTCGCGGTCCCGGCTGACGACGCCCTTGCGGTCGGCCACGGCGACGTCGCCGAGCCCCGCCTCCAGCAGGAACTTCGCGATGGCGACCCCGGCCGCGCCGGCGCCGGAGATGACGGCGCGCAGGTCGCCGAGCTCGCGGCCGGACAGCTTCGCGGCGTTGCGCAGGGCCGCGAGCGTCACGACGGCGGTGCCGTGCTGGTCGTCGTGGAAGACCGGGATGTCGAGCCGCTCCTGGAGCCTGCGCTCGATCTCGAAGCAGCGCGGCGCCGAGATGTCCTCCAGGTTCACGCCGCCGAAGGAGGGCGCGAGCCGGACGACGGTCTCGACGATCTCGTCCGCGTCGGTGGTCGCCAGCGCGATCGGCACGGCGTCGACGCCGCCGAACTGCTTGAAGAGGATCGCCTTGCCCTCCATCACCGGGAGCGACGCCTCGGGGCCGATGTCGCCGAGCCCGAGGACCGCGGTGCCGTCCGTCACGACGGCCACGACCTGCGACTTCCAGGTGTAGTCGTGGACCAGCTCGGGGTTCTCGGCGATGGCGCTGCACACCTTGGCGACGCCGGGCGTGTACGCGAGGGAGAGGTCGTCCTTGTCACGGACGGGGACGGTGGCTCGCACGGCCATCTTGCCCCCGCGGTGCAGGGCGAAGGCCGGATCGAACGGCTCGTCGGTGGTGCTGTTGCCGGTACTGCTGTCAGTGGTGCTGTCGCTGCGAGGATTGACGATCTCCGCTGCCATGGTGATGACCCCTTAAGTCTTTCATCGTGTGAGGGTGGCCACTCCTGGTTGAGGAGGGGTGGGCGGGCACCGCGTACGCGCCCTGCGCCCGGCGGTTGGCCCGCCCCGGCAGGGGGGAGATACATACGCGCGGGGCGCGCCGCACACGCGCCCTGAGCCCCGGATGAGGGGTGTAAAGGTCTTTCTTACCGGACGGACCGCATTACGGACGAGTCCATGACCACGCGGTGATGCGACTCATAGTCGGATTTCAGGACAAATCCAGCCGATCGACACGTGAAATTCACTGGCCGGGACACGCCGGAGATCCTCCGGCGCGCGAGAGGGACGCTCGCGGCGCGTCCGGCCCCGAGGGACCGGCGCCGCGGGTTTCGGGGATCGCCCGTCATCCGATTTTGACATGCTCAGGCCGTCGAGTGCACCGGCCGGAGCGCCAAGAGGCCGTAGCCACCGGGAGCGACGACATCCGGGACCGGATCGCGTCGTTCATCCCACGGCACCCCTTCGTCCGCTG
Source organism: Streptomyces tyrfis (assembly GCF_037034285.1). Taxonomy (NCBI): domain Bacteria; kingdom Bacillati; phylum Actinomycetota; class Actinomycetes; order Kitasatosporales; family Streptomycetaceae; genus Streptomyces; species Streptomyces tyrfis. The sequence continues at coordinate 152,654 of NZ_JBAGJZ010000013.1, forward strand.
GAGGATTCGTATCATGACCGGAAGCATCACCGGCCGCAGGGCCGCGAAGTCCCGGACGGCGGCGGTCGGCGCGCTCGCGGCCGCCGGTCTCGTGCTGCTGACCGCCTGCGGCGACCAGACCAAGGACGGACCACATCGTCCCGGCTCGACCAGACCCGTCGGCTCCGACTCCGCGGCCGCCGCCCTGCTGCCGCCGGAGATCCGGTCCAAGGGCGTGATCAGGGTCGGTTCGGACATCGCTTATCCGCCGGTCGAGTTCAAGGACGGGTCGGGCAGAACGGTCGGCATCGACCCCGACCTCGGCGCCGCGCTCGGCAAGGAGCTCGGCGTGACGTTCCGGTTCGAGAACGGCACGTTCGACACGCTGATCACCGGCCTGCGCTCCAAGCGCTACGACGTGGCGATGTCGTCCATGACCGACACCAGGGACCGTCAGAACGGCGTCGACTCCGAGACCGGGAAGAAGGTCGGCGAGGGCGTCGACTTCGTCGACTACTTCACCGCCGGGGTGTCGATCTACACCAGGAAGGGCGACGACCGGTCCATCAGGAGCTGGGCGGACCTGTGCGGCAAGAAGATCGCCGTGCAGCGCGGCACCGTCTCGCACAACCTGGCCAAGACCGAGGCGAAGAAGTGTCCCGCCGGCAAGACGATCGCGATGGAGACCTTCGACAACGACCTGGAGGCCCAGACCCGGCTGCGCAGCGGCGGCGCCGACGCCGGCTCGTCCGACTTCCCGGTGGCCGCGTACGCCGTGAAGACCTCGGGCGGCGGCAAGGACTTCCAGCTCGTCGGCGAGCAGGTCCAGGCGGCGCCGTACGGCATCGCCGTCGCCAAGGGCGACGACCGGCTGACCCAGGCCCTCCGAGCCGCCCTGGACGCGATCATCGAGAACGGCGCGTATGGCCGGATCATGGCCAAATGGGGTGTGGAGGCCGGTGCGGTGACCAAGGCGGAAGTGAACGGCGGTTCCTGACCGGTCCCTGCGCTGAAAGGCATTCCCGTGACTGACATCAAGAAGACGGGCCCGGCCGACCGGCCGCCCATACCCTCCGATCCGTCACCCGCCCCGCAGCCGATCAGGGCCGTCCCGGTCCGCCACTACGGCCGGTACGTCACCGCCGCCGTCGCGATCGCGGCCCTGGCAGCGATCGTCCGCGCCTTCGGCCGGGGCAGGATCAACTGGGGCGCGGTCCCCGACTACTTCTTCGACGACCGGATCATGACGGGCGTCGGCAAGACGCTGCTGCTGACCGCCCTGTCGATGGTGATCGGCATCATCGGCGGCGTCCTGCTGGCCGTGATGAGGCTGTCGCGCAACCCGGTGACCTCGTCGATCGCCTGGTTCTACATCTGGTTCTTCCGCGGCACCCCGGTCCTGGTCCAGCTGTTCGTCTGGTTCAACCTGGGACTGGTCTTCGAGTACATCGACCTCATGCCGCTCTACAAGGACTACTGGTCGAACTTCATGACGCCGCTGCTGACGGCGCTGCTGGGCCTGGGCCTCAACGAGGCCGCCTACATGGCGGAGATCTGCCGCGCCGGCCTGCTCTCGGTCGACGAGGGGCAGACCGAGGCGGCGCACGCGCTGGGCATGAGCCATGGCCGGACCCTGCGGCGGGTCGTGATCCCGCAGGCGATGCGGGTGATCGTGCCGCCGACGGGCAACGAGGTCATCAACATGCTCAAGACGACGTCCCTGGTGGCCGCCGTCCAGTTCTACGAGCTGTTCAAGTACGCCCAGGACATCGGGCAGTCGTCCGGCGCCCCGGTCGAGATGTACTTCCTCGCGGCGGCCTGGTACCTGATCATGACGTCCGTGCTGAGCACCGGCCAGTTCTACCTGGAGCGGCACTACGCGCGCGGCTCGACCCGCAGCCTGCCGCCCACCCCGCTCCAGAAGATCAGGGCCGGTGTGCTGTCCCTGGGCCGGCCGAAGGGAGGCCTGGTATGACGACGACCCCCATGGTGAAGGCCGAGGGCGTCCACAAGTCCTTCGGCGCCGCGCACATCCTCAAGGGCATCGACCTGGAGGTCGCCCCGCGCGAGGTGTTCTGCCTGATCGGCCCGTCCGGCTCCGGCAAGTCGACGTTCCTGCGGTGCATCAACCACCTGGAGAAGATCAACGCCGGACGGCTGTACGTCGACGGCGAACTGGTCGGCTACCGCCAGAAGGGTGACCGGCTCCACGAACTCCGGGACACCGAGGTCGCGCTGAAACGCCGGGACATCGGGATGGTCTTCCAGCGTTTCAACCTCTTCCCGCACATGACCGCGATCGAGAACGTCATGGAGGCTCCGGTCCAGGTCAAACGCGAGGCCAAGGCCGTCGCGCGGGCCCGCGCCGAACGGCTGCTGGACCGGGTCGGCCTGGCCGACAAGGCGGGGAACTACCCCTCCCAGCTCTCCGGCGGCCAGCAGCAGCGGGTGGCCATCGCCCGCGCCCTGGCCATGGAGCCCAAGCTGATGCTCTTCGACGAGCCGACCTCGGCGCTGGACCCGGAGCTGGTCGGCGACGTCCTGGACGTCATGCGCGGGCTCGCCGAGGACGGCATGACCATGATCGTCGTCACCCATGAGATGGGCTTCGCCCGGGAGGTGGGGGACGCGCTGGTCTTCATGGACGACGGCGTGGTGGTCGAGTCGGGCCACCCGCGCGAGGTCCTGACCGACCCGAGGCACGAACGGACGAAGTCGTTCCTGTCCAAGGTGCTCTGACCGGCCGAAGGCGCTCCGGGACCACCGCGGGGAGGGGCACGGGCCCGACCGGCCCCACCCCTCCCCGTCCGTGCCCCGTCCGTACCCCCGTCCGCGCCCCGCCCCCGCCACCCGCCTCAGGCCATCGCCCCGGACCGTCGGCCCAGGTCGTCAGCGCACGTCATCGGCGCACATCATCGACCCAGGCCATCGCCTCACGTCGTCGGCTCACATCATCGGCTCACGTCGTCGGCTCACTTCACGGCGAGCATCAGGGTGTCCGACGGCGACGCCCAGACCGCCCGCGCCTCGCCGAATCCAGCCTCGCGCAGCGTGTCGGCGTGCCACCGCGCGGACGGCATGTCTCCGTCGGCGTGCTCGCCGTAGATCCTGTACCGCTCTGCGGTCGGCCCGGCCAGCACCGGGTCCTCGGCCGCGAGGGCCCACCAGTCCGCCCAGTCCACCGCGCCCGCCGCCTTGGCGCGGTCCATCCGGGCGTGCCGGTGCGCGCGCTCGGCCGCGTTGATCCGGGGCGTGCTGGTGTCGATCATGTGGTCGGCGTTCATGAACACCCCGCCGTCCCGGACCAGCCCGCCGATCCGCCGGTAGAGGGCGGCCAGCGGTTCCGTGTGCAGCCAGTGCAGGGCGGTGGCGGTGAGGACGGCGTCGTACGAGTCGTGCGGCAGCCGCTCGGCCCAGTCGGGGTCCTTGAGGTCGGCGGTGACGAAGGTGACGCGCTCGTCGCCGTCGAAGGAGCCCCGGGCGATGGCGAGCAGCGCCGGGTCGAGGTCGACGCCCGTACTGGTCGACTCCGGGAACCGCTTGAAGAGCCGGTCCGTAATACTTCCCGTACCGCAGGCGAGGTCGAGGACTCTCGGCCGGGGCCCCACGAAGGCCTCGACCATGTCGAGCATGACCCGGAATCTCTCCTCGCGGTCGGGCATGTACCACTCCTGCTGGCGGTCCCAGCTCTCCTGCCAGGCCGCCCAGTCAGTACGTGCAGTCGTTTCCGCCACAGGAACCTCCATGTAATACCCTGGTAGCGCGAAAGCCTGTTACATCGCGTGCACCGACTTTAGACCCACTCCGTAAGGACTACAAGTGGAACTGGCCTATTACTCGGACTATGCCCTGCGACTGGTCAACACCGAGGAGCCGGCCCGCGGCAAGGACTCCCTCACCTCCGTCGAGGCGGTACGCGAACTCTTCGGCGTCAACCAGCAGGCGGCCCGGCGCGCCGCCGACGCGGACGTGACCCGCTTCCGTTCCGTGCGGGCCCGGCTGCGCGCGGTCTTCGAGGCGGCCGACGGCGGCGACGAGACCCTCGCCGTCGACCTGCTGAACTCGCTGCTGCTGGAGTTCCCGGTCAGCCCGCAGATCTCCGGGCACGACTTCCGTGACGAGGACGGCAAGCCGGACTGGCACATGCACCTGGCCGACCATCCGTCGAACGCGACGGCGGGGTACGCGGCCATCGCGGCGATGGGGCTGGCCTTCCACCTCACGGAGTACGGCGTGGACCGGCTCGGGCTGTGCCAGTCGGCGCCCTGCCGCAACGCCTATCTGGACACCTCGACCAACCGCTCCCGCCGCTACTGCTCGGACCGCTGCGCGACCCGCGCCAACGTGGCCGCCTACCGGGCCCGCAAGCGCCTGGAGACGGAACGCGCCGCCGAGAGCGGCCGCACCGCCGAGAGCGCCCAGGCGAGCACCCCGCGCACCGACCGTTGATCCTCCTTCAGCGGCCGGTACCGCAGCCACGCCCTGGCCAGCACGAAGTCCTCGGGCACCGTGCCGTAGTCCGTGCTGTCGCCGCCCGCGAACGCGTTGTCGGCCAGCACCCACCAGCCGCCCCGGCGCCGCTCGGCGGCCCGTTTGACGATCAGCAGGTCCTGCTGGAACGGGTGGCGCAGGATCACCACGTCCCCGGGGCGCACGGGCGCCCCGTACCGCACGAACAGCCAGTCCCCGTGGTGCAGCGTCGGCACCATCGAGGGCCCCGTCACCTCCACCACCTGGAACGGCACCCGCCCCGCCGGCCCCGGCCCGGGCCGCTCCCGCAGCGGCTCCGGCACCTCCGGCACCTCGCCCATCCCTCCGGCACCTCCCCGGTCCATCCCGCTCCGTCCCGTCCCGTACGTCCAGTACACCGTCCCGTACAGCGTCGCGTACATTCGGCCACTGGGCCCAGCCTCACCCCGGACTTTTGGCCTAAGCCCATGGGGGCACCCACGAAAACCGGTCTCTCACGGAGTAATGTCCCACCTGAGAAGACGATCACGAGGAAGGACAGCTTCATGCTTTCCCGCCTGTTCGCCCCCAAGGTGAAGGTCAGCGCCCACTGCGACCTGCCCTGCGGCGTGTACGACCCGGCCCAGGCCCGCATCGAGGCGGAGTCCGTCAAGGCTGTGCAGGAGAAGTACCAGGCCAACGAGGACCCGCACTTCCGGGCCCGCGCCACGGTCATCAAGGAGCAGCGCGCCGAGCTGGCCAAGCACCACATCTCGGTGCTGTGGAGCGACTACTTCAAGCCCCCGCACTTCGAGAAGTACCCCCAGCTGCACCAGCTGGTCAACGACGCCCTGAAGGCCCTCTCGGCCGCCAAGGCGTCCACGGACCCGGCGACGGGCCAGAAGGCGCTGGACTACATCGCCGAGATCGACAAGATCTTCTGGGAGACCAAGAAGGCTTGATCTCCCTCTAGGTGGCCTGACCTGCACTTTCGCGGGTCGTGCCGCTTAGCTGTCCGCACCCGGTCCGCAGGCCGCCGAGCACGGCGTCCATGACGGTCCGGGTGCGGTCTTCTTCCCCCGGCCACAGGTGCGCGTAGATCCGCAGCGTGATGACGGCGGATGCGTGCCCGAGGACCAACTGCACCTGCTTGACGCTCGCACCGCCGGCGATGAGCGCGGAGGCGTAGAAGTGCCGCAGGTCGTGGGTGACCATGTGCGGCAGCTCGCCAGCCTTGCGGCCTTCCCGCTCGGCGGACGAGCACGCCGTGCACCAGCCGATGATGACGGTGAACACCTCGCCTGCGGTGGTGTTCCGTGTCATCGGCAAGAACCCGCCAACGCTGCTGGTGGACGAGGCCGACACCATCTTCGACCCCAAGGCCGGCGACAAGGAGGACCTGCGCGGCCTGCTGAACGTCGGGCACCAGCACAACCGGCCCGCCTGGCGGATCTCCGGGCCGGAGCACAAGCCGACGGCGTTTCCCACCTTCGCCATGGCCGCGCTCGCCGGGATCGGCGACCTACACCGGCCCCGCACGCACCCGCTGACCTACCTCCCTGGTCCGCATCACTCCGTCGCATCCGTCCCCGCGCAGGTCAGCGCGGGGACGGAGTCCCTTGTCGATACGGATCACTCCGTACCTGCGACTGCATCCGTGCCTCTCCTGACCATGCGCAACGGATGCGACGGACGTGACGAAGCCCCACCCCACACGACTACCGGAGCGCCACCATGCCCGAAACGAGCACCGACAATGCCCCCACCCGCCGCCGCAAGGGGCTCTTCGGCCTGCCCCGCCGATCAGGAGCAAGCTGGAGCGAACGAGCCTCTAACGGGCTTCGTCCGCGCTTACCCCCGCCCCAGGGGTGGCGGAGGAGAAGGCCGAGCGCCAGGCGGCACCCCAGCCGGGGGAGGGCTTAGCCGAGACCAGTTGTCCGCCCGCGTCCGACTCCGTCGCCTCGCGTACTCAGCCGCCGGCCGTCATCCAACCGCCCGCCGAGCAGCCCTCCTGGCGGGATCCCGACGCCCCGCCCCACGCCTCCTGGCCGAGGTGGGCGCCCAGCGAGAGCTCGACAGCGCCGAGCACCCTGCCGAAGTCCTCAACTGGCGCATCGTCGCCCTGCCGAACAAGCGGGTGCAAGTGGCTCGCAGGCGAGGCAGCGTCAGCGACGCCTCGTTTATGCCCACCGCGCTGCGCCCTCCGGCCACACCAGTGACCATCAGGTCCCGAGAGCGCAGTCGGCACCACTGACCGATTCAGATGCCCTCGCCACGTTTCGTGGCTCCCTTTCGGATCCCGCTCGACGAACTGCAGCTCGGCGTCCGGAGCACCGTTGTGTGGGGCCAGTGCCCCGGAGGGACACTGGCCCCACATTGTTACGACAGACCCGGGCGAATCGCCCGACTTGGTGAGCCGACGAGTTCGACCATGGTGGTTGCCGTTCCGGACACATGCTGGGCGTCGCCTGCGTAGGTGACCGTGTACTGGGCGTACATGTTCCAGTCGGGCGGAGTGTCACAGAAGCCAAAGGTGCCGTCCCGTCGGATCCTCACGTCCGGCAGCTCCAGGCCGTTGCGCGTCACCTTGACCTTGCCACCCTTCGGGAAGGGAACCATGGAGGTCAGCTTCCCCGTTACGGTGACCGGCGTGCCGACGGGGTTCGTCTTCGGGGCGGACATAGTGATCGTGCTGGACGCCTTGGCCAGGTCGGAGACGACGTCGAGAATGACCTCGCCGGAGTAGGGGAATCGAGTGGCGAACAGCCTGCTGCCGTCGGGCGCCCAGGCCAAGCCCCGGTCGAGCAGATCCATGTACGGCCATGACAGCGCCACCGTGCGGTACGCGGTGGTCTCTCCGGGACGGTAGATGTAGACGTCCCAATCCCCTCCCGCCACGATCCCCGCGGCGACCGTGCCGTGGGAGTCGACGGCGACGGAATTGGGGTAGGGGCCGGTGTCGTACCGAACCTCTTCCGTCAAGTCCGACAGGCGCCACCGCTGGTGATAGTAGTCATAGCCATCCGCGGTGATCACACTACCGCCGTCCGGCGTCACCGCGAGGTCTTCGACGTCGCCGACGGCGTCGCTGTAGGCGGTCTCCCGAAGCGTGCCCGAGTCCACGTCGTAGACGCGCATGCCGGCCATGCCCTGACTGTCCGCGGCAACAAGCCGGTCGGGCGCGCCCGGCGACGAGGCGAGTCGCGGCTTGCCGTACCAGACGGGGTTGTCGTCCAGGGTGACACTTGGGGTCGCGTCGGCGATAGCAACCGACCCGATGCCAGCGTCGAAGACGGTGGCCTGATAGCTGAAGAAGAGTCGGCCGCCGGCGAGGGCGAGGTTCTCCGGTTCGGTGTCGGCCCCAGTCGAAATACGCTGCGTCTCGGTCAAGGTCGCGACGTCGATCACGGCGATCGCGTCAGCGTCCGGGAGGGCCACGTACAGGGTGGACTCGTCGGCGGACTCGGCCATGCCCCGCGCCCCGTCGAGACCTTCGACCTTCTTCACGACCTGTCCGTCGTGGTCGGTGGCCAGCACCGCGTCATCGCCGGGCGCGCTGATGTAAACATGATCACTGTCGGCGAGGGTCTGCCAGTGCGACCGCACGGGCAGAACGATGCCACCCCGAGATTGTGCCGCTGCCGTGCCGGGAGCACCGAGCAGATTGAGCGACGCCGTCGCTATCACCAGTGCGACACCCGCCGCGCGTCTTCGTATGCGCATTTGACGGCTCCTTCGAGTAGGGATCCGACCGCGCGGACGCGATCGGCGAAGCAACTGTATTGATTCTCAATGGCATTGAGCCCGCAGGGTGATCACGTGAGGGATTCACTTCCACTCCTCAGGCCGCCCGAGCTGTGGGTAACTGCGAGGCCCACGTCCGGACCTTGGTCAGGTGCTCGGGCCGCAGCCCGAGGTGCGGGTCGGGCTGAACGAGGAGGGTCGCTGTTCCCTTGGCGGTGCGCTCCGTCGCCCAGGTGTGGTCGAGGCCGGTGAAGTCGTCGTCGATCCAGACGGCGGGGGCGTCTGCCAACCAGGCATCGACGTGGTCGCGTTTCCACAGGTAGCCGTTGGGGTGGCTGGTGGTGATCTGGGGACGCGGCAGGTCGACGTGCGGCAGAGGCGGGAGGCCGAGGAGCGGTCCGATCAGGGTGGTGGCGTCCTGCCGCCAGCTGGTGCACCAGACCGGAGTGACGAGACCCGCACTGATCACGTCCATGAGCATGGGGCCGTGGGCAGGGTCGAGCCAGACGGTGACCGGGTTGTCGGCGCTCCGGCCGGTGGGGACGACATCGTGGCGGGCGTGGGTGGCCGGGGTCGAGCCGTCCGCGTCGGGGAAGGGTATGAGGACGCCGTCGATGTCGAGGAGCAGGTAAGGCGGGCGCATCGGTTCCTCCAGGGGGAAGCCGGGGCGAATGGTTGGTCAGAGCTTGCGGGCGCGGATCAGCAGGGTGGTGGGCCAGTGGCCCATGCGGGGGTCGTGGAACTCCTGGGCTGAGGTGAGCCAGAAGCCCGCCTGGCTGAGGTGCTTCTCCCAGCGGCCGGTGTCGAACTCCCATCGGGCGATGGGGAGCCGGGTGCGGTCGGGGAGGGTGACGTGGTCGCGGCGGGGACGGTCGTCACCCGAGGGGCTTCGACCGCCGCGCTGCGGATGGGGGACGGAGAAGGCGAGCACCCGGACGGGCCCGAGGCGTCGAGCGATGGCCGGGAGCAGGAGCTCGGGGGCGACGAGGCCGACGGCGCCGAAGACGGAGTAGACGGCATCGAACTGCTCGTCAGAGGCGTGAAGGCAGTGCAGGGCGTGGCCGGCGGCGAAGGTGAGGTTGTTCAGCCGTCCGTAGTGGGAGCGGGCGCGGCGGACCTGGAGGCCGACCAGGTCGACGCCGGTGACGTGGGCTCCGTGTCGGGTGGCGAGGTGGGCGGCGTTGTGGCCGGGGCCGCAGCCGAGTTCCAGGAGTCGCTTGCCACGCGGGTCGGGGCCGAGGATCTCGGCGCCGGGCCCTTGGCCGGGTCTCGTGGTCCATTCCATCCGGGCAGGTACGGCCAGGGGTTCGGCGAGTCCGGCGGCAGTGCGCTGGAGGGCGTGGGCGTGCCAGGGGGATGCCTGGGCGAGCACGTCAGATCTCCAGGAGGTGGAGGACGTCGGTGAGGTGGCGGCGGACGGCCTTGATGTAGGCGGGGTCGGTGGCCGGGTCGTTGATCCAGCGGATGGACTGTTCCATGAACCACTCGACGGCCCACATGCGGTGCCAGCCCAGGGCCCAGTTCTCGGCGGTGAGCCCGCCTCTCGGGGCGAGGGCGTCGGGGGTGCCGCCGGCGGTGACGTACTGCTCCAGGAAGACGCGCAGGCGCACGGGGTGCGGGGGCTCGATGGTGCCGTGCCAGCTGGCGAGGTCGAGCAGGCCGGGGCCGGTGAAGGCGCGGGCGAAGTCGAGCAGCCGCCAGCCGCGCTCCCCGATGTGGAGGCTGGTGGGGTGGAACTCGGAGTGCACCCAGCCGAACGGTTCCAGCGTCGCTCCGGCCGAGCGGGCCTCGGCGGCCTGGGCGATACGGTCAAGCGCGTCCTCGACGTCGTCGGCGTCCTGCCACCGGTGGCCCTTGCGCAGCCGTTCGAGGTGCTCCAGCGCCCGGGCCGGAAGTGCACGCAGGCGCTCCTGGCCGAGAATGGGCAGGGGCGGAGCCGTACGGGTGCCGTGCAGGACCACGGCCGCGGCGATGCCGTCGAGGTCGTCGGCCTCGCGGACGGACGGTCCGAGGTCCTCCATGAGCATGCCGAGCCAGCCGTCCAGGACGGCGGAGGCGTGGACCTGAGGGACGGGTACGCCGAGGGTGCGGGCCAGGCGGAGGGCTTGGTCCTCGCTGTCGAAGGGCTTCTTGGCGTACTTGAAGATGGCCGTGGAGCCGTCGGGGAAGGTGACGCGCTCGACGCCGGACATGGACCACACGCGCACCTCCTCCCGTACGGCGGTGGTCTGGCCGGTCGTGGTGAGCAGGTTGTCGAGGAGTTCGGCGCTGGGGTTCGTGGTCACGGGAGGACTCCGGGGGATGGTGGCTTCCGGGGCGGGCGAGGGATGCCGGCCCGCCCCCGGAAGCCTGATCGGGTGGGTTACGCGGCGGGGTTCACGCGGTGGGCGTAGACCTGCTCGATCCAGCCCGCCTTGAACGCGGCGAGGTCGTCGCGGAAGTTCGCCATCGAGGCACCGCAGGGCGCGACCACGCCGCCGGACTGGTCCGGCACGGACTGGCACCCGTGCACGAACCGACCGCCGAGGGCGGCGTGGGCCTTGATGGACTCGATCCGGCGGTGCTCGTTGAACCAGCCGCCGTGGTAGACCTCGTCGAGCATCCCGCCCATCTCGTCATCCAGGTCGAAGACGACGGAAGTGGCGGCGGGGAAGAACCAGCACGGGCCGACGTTGGAGATGTGCCCGTCCAGCTCGACCTTGTTGAGCGCCATGAACGTGGCCGCCTCGCGGAGCATCCGCAGGTGCTCGGCGGTGATCTGCGGCAGACCGAGGCCGGCCAGATGCTCGTCGCGGAAGAGGTACGCGTACACCTCGTACGCGGTGGTCACGACGCGGGCCGCGTCGGAGGTCGACTCGCTGTACTGCTTGATGAAGTCGAGCGCGAGCTGCTCGACCGCGCTCTCGGTCGTCTCGTCCACGTCCAGGAGCTGGGCCTTGACCAGCTCCCAGTCGGCGACGAGCCAGGTGTTCGACTCGAAGCGGAAGAAGTACTCGGCCGGGTCGATCGTGATGCGCCGGCCGTCGACCTGGATGCCGGGCAGGCGGCTCCAGCGCGGGTCGAACGCCGCGGGCAGCTCGACCGTGATGGCCGTGGTGTCGATGGTGGTCACCGTGTCTCCGTCTCTGTTCGGCCGGGTCCGGGCACAGGAATGCCCGAGCCCGGTGTGGGCGTACGGAACTTCGGGGTGCCGCCCGGACCAAGGGGGAGCCTGGATCACGGTCGCGCCGTTCCGGGCGGCTGCTGATAAGTGAACCGGTGGTCACGCTCAGTGGGTACGGTGGAAGGAAGTTGAAGCGGTATACGCGGTTTACAGCTCCGGAGTGGAGGCGATCGTGGCGGCGCCGAGAGAACCCAACTCCCGTCTGCGTGACGTCATCACGGCGGTCGACTGCACCTACGAGGCCCTCGCCAGAGACGTGCGGCGCATCGCCGCCGAGAACGGCGAGATCCTCCAGACCAACAAGTCAGCCATCTCGCACTGGGTGAACGGCACCCGCGACCCGTCGGGCCGGGTAGGTCAGTACCTGGCCGAGGCGCTGTCCCGCAGAGCGGGGCGCACGGTCACCCAGACCGAGATCGGCGTCCAGGCCGGTGGCGACGAAGAGCCGACGAAATCCGACCCTGTCCTCGCCGCCACCGACCTGGGCCGGGCCGACGTTGAGCGCCGCCGCTTCCTCGCCATCGCGGCCTTCACCACCGCCGGCGTGGCCATGCCGCTCGGATACGACCACGAAGCCACCGCGCGCATGCTCCGCGCCCGCACCGGCACGTCCCTGGTCGGGGCGGAGGACGTGGACGTCGTACGCCAGATCACCGCGGCCTTCAGCGCCGCCGACGAACGCCTCGGCGGCGGGCACGGCCTGACCACCGTCACCGCGTACCTCGCCGACACCGCCGCACCCATGCTGCGCGGACGCTTCCCCAGCGAAGCCTTACGCCGGGCCGCCTTCGGCGCCGTCGCCGAACTCGCTTACCTCGCAGGGTGGAAGCACCACGACCTCGGCCAGGAAGGCGCCGCCCAGCGCTACTACCAGGTCGGCTACCAGCTCGCCTGCGAAGCCGACCCCCACGGCCACGCCGCCTGGATGATGCGCGCCCTCGCCCACCAGGCCCTGAGCCTCAAGCAACCCCACCACTGCGTCGACCTCGTCGAAGGCGCTCTCCGCACAGGTCTCGGCCACGTCGACGGCCAAACTGAAGCACTCCTACACATTACTCACGCCCGCGCCTACGCAGCCACTGAAGAGCACTCCTTGGCCGCACGCGCCCTGCTCGCCGCCGAAGACGCCCTCCTCCGGGACGACGGCCCCCAGCCCAGCTACTCCCGTGTGAGCGGCCCGGCCGCGGGCACCGTGGCCAGCCACACCGCCCGCACCCTGACCGACCTCGCCGACCACATCGGCACCGAACAACAGCACCGCGACGCCCTCACCCGCTGGGATCCGGAGAAGTACAAGCGTGTCCACGCGCTCACCCACGCCGACCTCGGCGACAGCCTTGCCGCCCAGGCCCGCGCCGACGAGGCCGTCGCCGCCTGGACCCAGGCTCTGGTCCTCATGGAGGGCATGACCTCCGACCGCACCCGCAAGGCGATCACCTCGATCCGCTCCACCCTCGCGGTCTACCAGCGCCGCCGCGTTCCCGGCACCGCCGATCTCGCCCGCCGCGCCCGCGAGGCCCTCGCTCTCACATGCCCAACAACCCGCCCGACGAAGGGAACACCGTGCCCCAGCAGACCGACGATCAGCCGAAGGCCCTCAAGCCGGCGCTCGAATCGATGACCCTGCTGGTCGCCGCCGTCATCGTCCACGACAAGGCCACCAACCGCGTCGTCCTGCTCCAGCGCAGCGAGAACGCCAAGTTCGCCCAGGGCATGTGGGACCTCCCCGTCGGCAAGAGCGAGCCGGGCGAACCCATCACCGAGACCGCCGTCCGCGAGCTCTACGAAGAGACCGGCCTCACGGTGAAGCCCGAGTCCCTCAAGGTCGCCCACATCATCCACGGCGCCTGGGGCGTCGAAGCCCCCAACGGCTTCCTCACCGTCGTCTTCGCCGTCCACGAATGGGCCGGCGAACCCGAGAACCGCGAACCCCGCAAGCACAGCCAGGTTTGCTGGATCGACGCCAAGGCCATTCCCGAGGCGTTCGTGGACACTACGGCCAGCGCCCTCCATCGCTACCTCACCGGGGGGCCTCAGGTATCGCTGGACGGCTGGACGTAGACGGGTCCAAGCGGCGAACAGCCAAAACGCTGTGAATAGGCAGCAATTTTCGCATTGGAAAGGGCGCGATCACGGAATCGGGATCACCGTTTGAGCGGCCGCTCGGCTATGTCGTCCTGTGTCGCGCCGAGAACGGCGGAACGGATCCGGCGGTTTGCTCGCCCTTCGCCACGGAACAGCTGGACGAAGTCGCGAACAGGGATGTGACCGTACCCCATGGAATATCCCGAGCCGCTGCCGCCGCGCTCCCGGGACTCTGGTACACCCTGCACCTTCCGAGCACCCTCAGCGACCTCGTCGACACACCAGCCAGGATCCTCAAAGCGGCCCAGCAGCTGAAGCTCGACCACCACATCCTGCTCCTACCGATTGACGTGTTCGATGCAAGATACGTCGACGGATTCTTCCGTGGGCTTCATCGCACACTAGTGGTGTGCCCCGACGACTTGCTGGAAGAGGCCCGACAGCGCTCCAAGACGATGGACTTCGCCCTGCCTGCAGTGGGCTACGCTTCCCTAAGCGACGAAAGCCTCACGGCACACTGGAAGGCAATCCACCGTCACTTCGTCCCTGACAGCGAGCCGCTGGGGAACGTACTCACCTTGACTCGACGCCTGGATCTTGCTCCTGTCCTGCTACCCCACCACAGGCTCGCAAGGCAGATGGGGTGGGCTGGCGACCTCGCCGAGCCTTCGCTGGGTAATGGCGCCGGCGGGCTGGCCCTACGAGCGGTGCACGGGCAGATCCTCCTCGCTACGATCGCTCGGCTGGAAAGTGAGCAAACACCGCGAGAAGTCGCCGAACAACGCTTCGAGAGCACACTAGACGAAGAAGCACGAAGTCTCAGATTCCCCTTGACGCTCGCGCTACCAGGAGTTGCTGTCGCCTACTCCCGCACGGCATACAGCAGCGAAGTGCGCAGCCACATTTCCCCTCTCAGTAGCGAAGTCGAACCGAACGTCTGGTCCGTTGCACTTCACGAGCGTCCCGACAGTGCGGTAGAAGACGCCGCCATCGAGTTCGCCGCGACACATCACGCCGTTGCCACAAACGGGCTTGAGCTAATGATGCCGCCCGCCCCCAGGGATGCCTTCGTGGCTTTGGCCGAACTGGAACGACACTTCATCGGCAACGAGAACCCCGCCAGCGTTCGCAGCCTGATGGCACGTCTCGACGCAGCCGCCAGCTCTATTTGGAGCGAAGACGTCGTTGAGCTGATCAAACGGGCGTCGCAGCTAACGGTGTTCTCCAACTTCCCCCTCGGCCTCCTGACCTTGCCCGGCGACACCTCCCCGCTGACCGCGCGGTTGCCCCTTACCTACCGCCCGCTTACTCCGCTGATCCGCACCCTCCAGCACGAGACCAACACGCCCTCAAGCGTCAACCTCAATGGCAGAGTGAGCGTCCTCATCGCGGAATGCATACCTACCAGTGACCCTGTGGGCCGACTCTCGCGCCAGGGCTGGAAGGTCGCAAAAGAGGCCGCCCAGGCAGCGGGCGACGCACTCAAGATCGATGAGGTCGAAACACTCACCCCGGATGCACTCCGCCATGCTGTCGCCGAGTACCGCCCGGACTTTCTGATCATCAGCGCGCACGGCTCATTCAAGGGCAACGTATCCGGGCTCGTCATCGGCGACGAGCTATGCCTGGAACTCGGCCTCGGCCCCGGGAATGCGCCTCCCGTCGTAATGCTCAGCGCCTGCCATGTCGCCCCCAGGGGCGCCGGCGCGGTCAGCGTGACCGACCTGCTACTCCGCGAAGGTGTGCTCGCCGTGCTTGGCACGCAGGTCCCGGTGCGTGTCGACCGCAACGCAATGCTCATGGTCCGCTTCCTCGCGAACGTACTCGAGGAACTGAAGCACCCGGGCCATTTTGCAACGCTTCTCGATGTGTGGCACCACGTGCAGGCCGGCAATGCCGTCAACGACATCCTGGGCGCCAGCAGGTCACTGCAGAACTGGGCCATGAAGGACAGCGGCAGCAGCGTCCCGGTACTGACCGACTTCATGATGAACAGGTCCAAGGGGCGCCTCCGGAGGGGGCGCATCTACGAGGACACCGAGCGCGTGCTGGCCGAAATCGCGGACGACATGGGCACTGGCTCCAAGGTTCGGAACTGGTTCCGTAGGCCCGGCTATGTGCCAGAGTCGATGTTCTACCTGTTTGTCGGCCGCCCTGAGCGCGTCCACCTGGGGCACGTGGCGAACCGTGTGGAGAGCTATCGCCTGCGCCCGTGAACCACGGCGGTCCCACACAGGACCAGAGTTGCCGCTCTGAACGCAACACAGCAGTCCGCACACAGTCCGCAGGACACCCGATCAGGACCGTCGCACCCCATCGCCAGCCATCAGTAAAAGGCCAGGTCAGCGACCCACGGAGAAGAAGCACCGCACCCGGCCCGGGAGGGGCGCCGGGTTGGTTCGGCGGTCTGCGGGCCGGGTGCGGGCAGGAGGAGGCGTTTCTGATGACGAAGTCCGCGATGGCGTCTGAGACCGTACCCGAGGTTGTCCAGGGCGACCATCTCGAAGCCGCGCCGCGCGAGCGGGGAGCCCAGGATGAGGGACATCTGGCGGCCGTTGGTGCCCACGCCGTGGTGCAGGACGACCTTGGCCCTCGCCGCCGGATTCGGGCAGCGGTCGAGGTGGACCCGGTGTCCGCACCAGTCCCAGAACTCCTCCTGGGGCGCGGTCTCGTCGGTCAGCCGGAGGCGTTCGGGCAGGAACCGCTGGAGATCGCGCCAGGCTCGCTGGTCGCGGTACGCCCGCGCCGCCGCCCGCTCGGCCGCCGCCGCGGCCTGTTCCAGTCCCATCCGGACGATCCTGGCGAACGCCTCGTCCTTGGTTCCGGCGTACTTGTAGACGGTCGGACGCGACATCTGCGCTTCTTCGACGATGTCGGAGATCGTCGTGCGGCGGCCCCCATCAACCTCGCGGTCCGCCATGGCCTCTCACAGCCCGTCGTCGCCCGGCGAAGCGGGCTTCGCGCAGCACCGCGCGGGCGCGGCCGGCCGGCTTCCGGTCGGACGTCCGCCGCTCCGCGCACCCCACGACCCCGGCCGCGCCCGCGGCCCCCGAACTCGCCGGAGCCGTACCCCGATTGTGTGCGGCGGCCCGGTGACCGGTACCTTCTCGATCAACGTCCGAGGGCATCCCGTCGGTCACCATCGCGCGGCGGGTTCGACGCCGCGCCGGTACGGGGACGGGGTGCGGCTCATGGACCTCCGGCGCCCGGCCCGGACACTCCGGCGAGGAACGGCGCGGCGCGTTCGGCTGTGCCGAACACCCGGGCGAGGAACGGAAGATGTGACCTGCGGCTCGATGCGGCGCTCGGCGCGTTGACCCGCTTCTCGAACGTGTCGGCGGTGATGATGACCGTACCGACGCGGATTCCGATGCCTTCAAGGCGTGACCGATGAGTCGCCTGGGCGGGTCCGGACGGAATCGGCCGGTTCGAGAGGACATGCGTACCCGGCGGGGGTATGCGCGCACGACAGGAGACAGGGATGACCACCGAGGGCTTCACCACGTGTCTGTGGTTCGACGGGCAGGCCGAGGAGGCGGCGGAGTACTACCTCTCGGTGTTCAGGAAATCCCGCCGGGGCAGGACCGTGCGCTACACGGAGGCCGGGCCCGGGCCCGCCGGTTCGGTGATGACGGTCGAGTTCGAGATCAACGGCCAGCGGTTCGTCGGGGTGAACGGCGGGCCGGAGTTCACGTTCAACGAGGCCGTCTCGTTCCAGATCCCCTGCGGGGACCAGGACGAGGTGGACTACTACTGGAACCGGCTCACCGACGGCGGCGAGGAGCGTCCCTGCGGCTGGCTGAAGGACCGGTACGGCGTCTCCTGGCAGGTCACCCCGGAGCTGCTGACCGATCTGCTCGCGGACCAGGACGCCGAGCGGGCCGCACGGACCACCGCGGCGATGATGTCCATGAAGAAGCTGGACATCGCCGCGCTGCGGAGGGCGCACGACGCGGGCTGAGGCCTCGGGGCCGGCCGGGTCCAGCCCCGGGCCGGCCGAGTCCAGTCCCAGGACCGACCCGGTTCAGCCCCGGGCCGGACCAGACCGGCCCGGTCCGGTTCCGGGCCAACGGGGGTCGGTTCCGGGCCAACGGGGGTCGGTTCCGGGCCGGCCGGTCCCTTTCCGGTCCGGCTCCGGGCCGGGGGCGGTCCTCCCGGGCCGGCCCGGGTCAGTCCTGGGGCAGCAAGTGACGGTAGCTTTCCGGGTGTTGTTCCAGGTAGGCGGCCAGGCCCGTAGCCGGGTGCCCGGTGAGGTCCGGTACGGCGGTCGAGACCGCGGACAGCTCTCCGGCGGCGATGGCCTCGTACGACGTCACCCAGCCGGTGACCTCCCAGTCCTCCGCGCCGTACCGCGCCCGCGAGGCGTAGGCCTCCTCGCGGGTCTCCGGCAGATAGGTGATCGTGCGGCCGGCGGCCCGGCCGAGCTCCTCGGCGGCTTCGGCGAGGGTGAACGCCTCCGGGCCGGTGAGGCCGTAGGTGACGCCGTCGTGACGGGTGTCGTCCCGCTCGGTGTCGGCGAGCAGCACGGCGGTCGCCGCGTCCGCGATGTCCTCGTGCGCCACCGCCGCCACCCGGCCGTTCCCGGCCGGTCCGCGCAGCACCCCGTCGGAGCCGGTCATCGCCGGGATTCCGGCGAGATACAGGCTGTCGCGCAGGAAGGTGTGGCGTACGCCCACGACCCGGATGTGCGCCTCGGTGTGCCAGTGGTCCCGGGCGAAGGTGAACGTGGCGTCCGGCGCCGCGCCGAGGAAGGAGACGTACACGATCCGCTCGACGCCGACGGCGACCGCCGCGTCCACGGCCGTCAGATGCTCGCGGACCCGGTCAGGGCTCTCGTGCGCCGAGACGAGGAACAGGGTGTGCGCCCCGGCGAGGGCGAGGCGCATGGCCTCCCCGTCGCCGTACGGGGCGGGCGGCGCGGCCGCGGCTCCGGGCAGTTCCGGCAGCCTGGACAGGTCGCGGCCGAGGAGGCGCACGGGCACGCCGGCCCGTACCAGACGCCGTGCGACGCGTCCGCCGACCGCACCGCTCGCGCCGGTGACGGCGATGACGGGCGCGTCGGGGGAGGGGGCGGGGCGCTCGCCGGCGCGCTCCGGAACGTTCATGCCCGCCCGCCCTCCTCGCGCCGCCAGGGGCGCACCTCCACGACGGCGTCCACCGGGACCGGGCCGTAGACGTGCGGGAACTCCTCGCCGCCGGGCGCGACGGCCTCGTACCGCACGGGGGCCGGGAGCCGGGCGGGGTCGATGACGAGGACCACCAGGTCCTGGTCGCCGGCCCCGGCCCCGCTTCCGGCGCCGTACAGCCGTTCGGCCACCGCGTCGAGCTGGTGCGGCAGCGAGCAGTGGATGAAGCCCTCTTCGTGCAGGGTGCGGCCGCGGGTGGACATCTCGTACGTCCCGATCCCGCGGGCCGCCTCCCACAGGGGCCCTTCGGTGAGGTGCAGCAGCAGTTCGGCCATGGGCCCACGCTAACCGCGCCGACGTGCCCTCCGGGCCATCAACGTGGCCGCCGATCCGGCGGCGAGCAGAAGTGCCGCGAGGCCGGCGAGCACCCGTTCCCCCGTGCCGGAACCCGTGTTCGGGAGCGAACCACCGGTCCCGGGGCCGCCCGGGCCGGATCCGCCGGGCTCGCCGGGGCCGTGCGGCCCGCCGTCGGTGGGGACGGGGGCCGGCGCGGTGCCCGTCGGGGCGGCGGTCGGCGTCGGAGCGGGAGTGCCGGTCGGGGTCGGCGTCGGGGCGGGGGTGGACGTGCCGGTGGGGGTCGGGGTGGGCCGCGGGGTCTCGGAGCCGGTGGGCGTCGGACTGGGGGTGGGCTGCTCGCCGCAGGCGGGCAGGTCTCCCTCGAAGGGGTACGCGTGCAGTTCCTGGCCGCCCGACTCCCCCGCGGACGTGTGGGTGAGCGAACCGGCCGTGTAGAAGCGGCCGTTGGTGCCGCTCATCATGAGACTGGTCATGCTGGACGGGTTTCCGACCAGCACGCTGCCCTGGAACTGCCCGCTGCCCTTCAGGCCGACCTCGGTCGCGTCCGGGAAGTTCCACATCAGTCGTTCGCGGAGGCCCTGTTGGGGCAGCGAGCCCATCAGGGTGCTGATGTCCCGGCGGGCGCCGTAGACGTTGACGAGCACGGTAGCGCCGTCCGGGATGTTCTCGAACCGGATGTCCTGCGGTCCGCCCGCGGCGGTCGCCACGTCGGCGTCCACGGCGAACACCTGGAGCGCGGAGCCGCCGTCGCCGGTGAGGACGGTCTCGTATCCCCGGTTCTCGACGGTTCCCGTGGCGGGGCGGCGGTGGGCCTCGCCGTCGTCGTACGCGTAGCACCGGCTGGCCCGGGTCAGCTCGCCGCGCAGGGCGGTGTACGGCGCGGCGGCGTCCGGGTCGCCGACGGCCCGCGGGATCACCGTCCCGCTGAGGTCGTGCGCGTACTTCACCACGCCGTGGTGCGTGCCCTCCTCCGCGAGCAGCCGCTCGCCGGGGGCGACGGTCAGGTCCCCGCCCACGGTCAGGTAGTCGGAGCCGTCGGGCGGCGGTACGCGGGAGCCGACGCCCGCGACGCCGACGTTGTAGATCTGCGAGGCGCCCGGACGCTTGTCCATGTCGAAGTCCCCGAGGGTGACGATCTTCCCCTCGGCCTCGGCCGCGGCCTCCCGGACCAGGAAGTCGCCGCCGACGAAGATGTTGATGTTGCCGTCGTAGTGGGTGACGCCCCCGTTGTTCAAATCGGGCCATTCCGTGGGGCAGTCGCCGCCCAGACAGGGGCCGAGGCCGCCGGGCAGCGGGGCGGCCGCGGCGGCGGGGGCCAGCGTGCCGACCAGCGCCGCGGCCGCCGCGGCCGCCAGCGCGGACCGTCTGCCCCGGCCCCCGCTCCGGCCGCGTCTGCCGACCCTGTCGCGGCCGCCGCTCATGCCGTTTCCGTCGGCTGCCGCGGCCGGGGGCCTGGCCCCGGCACCGCTGCCGGCCGTGTGGGCGCCGCCGTCGGCGCCGTTGCTGTGTCCGTGTATAGATGTCGCCATACGGGGCAATATGCACCACTTCTTGGCGAAAGTGTGCTATGCCGCGCCGAACGGAATCAGATATTCCGGAAAATGCCGGAAATGGTGAGGGAAGCAGGGGCAAGGGGGCAAGAAGCAGGGAGCAAGGGCCGGGGGCGGGCGGAAGCTGCCGGGCCGTCACACCGCGGACCCGCTGCGGGACGCCGTCGACCTCAGGGAGTGCCGTTGACCTCAGGGAGTGCCGTCGGCCTCAGGGGGTGTCACTGGCCTCAGGGAGTGCCGTCGGCCTCAGGGGATGTCGCCGGTCTCAGGGGGCGCAGACGAGCGGGCTGCGGTTGCGCAGCAGCCACTGGCGGTATCCGGCCGCGCGGTGGGCCGCCTCGCGGTAGGCGGCCTCCAGTTCCGCGTACACCGTGGCGATGTCGGCGCCCGGCCGGGACACCAGCAGCAGCCGTACGGCGAGGGGGTCGTCGCGCAGGGGGCGGATCGCCATGTCGTCGCGCGGGCCGGACGTGGGCTGGCACGGGGCCACCGCCTCCCCGAGCACGACCAGGGACGCGGCGGTGAGGTAGTCGCCGTGCAGCACGGTCGGCGCGAGTCCCGCGTCGACGAGCACCCGGCGCAGCCCGTCCCATTCGCCGTCGACCGTGGGGTCGACCATCCAGCGGTCCGCCGCCAGGTCCTCCAGGTCGACGACGGGCCTGGCGGCGGCCGGGTGGTCCCGGGCCATGCAGACGAACTGCGGTTCGCGGTCCAGGAGCACGCGCCGCGTCAGCCCCTCGGGGATGGTCAGCGGGCAGCCCTCGACCTCGTGCACGAAGGCGACGTCGAGCCCGCCGGCCTCGACCGTGCGCAGCAGCGCGCCCGCCGACACGTCGACGCGCAGCGAGATGTCCGTGTCGGGCAGCCGGTGGCGCAGTCGGCGCAGCCAGCCGCCGATGACGCGGCTGGCGGTGCTGCCGATGCGCAGCCGCGGGCCGGAGGCGCGCACCGCGTCGGCCTCCGCCTGCGCGTCGCTGATCAGCGCGGTCATGCCGTCGACCAGCGGGCGGGCCCGGCTGAGGACGGCCCGGCCGAGCAGGGTCGGCCGGCAGCCGGTCCGTTCGCGGCAGAACAGCTCGGCGCCGAGGGTGTTCTCGATCCGCCGCAACTGGGTGGTCAGGGAGGGCTGGCTCACGCCCAGCCTGCGGGCGGCTTGATGCAGGCTGCCCGCGTCCGCGATGGCGCACAGCGCCCGGAGGTGCCTCACCTCAAGCTCCATGCCGTCGAGCGTAGGAGGCGGACGGCCGTCGCACCAGACACCCGAACCCTTTCAAAGTCCTTGAATTCACCGGGAGTTGATCGCGACGTCGACGCTGGTACCGGAGCCGGTGATAGGTCCGCGTTATCGCGGGTTGACATCATCCGCCGGGGCTTCAGCTCCCCGACACTCTCTCCGTACCGCCCCCGTCCGAGTCCGTTCAACGGACGGGTCCGTCGATCGGTAACCGGTAGGAGACCCCCCATGAAGCACCCCAGGACCGTCTTGTCGGCCGTGGTCGGCCTCGGCTTCGGGCTCGCGGCCGCGCTGGGCACCGCACCCGCCATCGCCTCCTCCCCCGCCGCACCGCCCGCGCCCGCGTCGGCGCCGGCCGCCACCGCCGGCTACACCGCCCAGGCCGGGTCGCACGAGGACGCCGCCGCCAACAAGGCGTTCTTCGAGGCGGTCGCCAAGTCCGTCGCGAAGAAGCGGGCCGTGACCCCCGGCGCCCAGGCGGTCACGATCGTCTACAGCTCGGCGAACGCCCCGAGCTTCCGCAACCAGATAGCCAACAGCGCGCAGATCTGGAACAGCTCGGTGTCCAACGTCCGCCTCCAGGAGGGCTCGAACGCCGACTTCGTCTACTACGAGGGGAACGACTCGCGCGGCTCGTACGCGAGCACCGACGGGCATGGCAGGGGGTACATCTTCCTGGACTACGCCCAGAACCAGCAGTACAACTCGGTCCGCGTCACCGCGCACGAGACCGGTCACGTGCTCGGCCTCCCGGACCACTACTCCGGCCCGTGCACCGAGCTGATGTCCGGCGGCGGCCCCGGCCCGTCCTGCACCAACCCGTACCCGAACGCGACCGAGCGCAGCCGGGTCAACTCCCTGTGGCAGTACGGCTTCGCCGCCGCCCTGGCGCGCAACGCCTCCTGACGGACCCCCGCCCCGCCGGGACGCTCGGTGAACGACGGGTGGGGCCGCCCCGTAGGACTGGGTGGCCCCACCCCCGTCACCGCCCGGCCGTGCGGCGCGCATCCGCCGCCGTCCCCGTCGGCCGGCCGGCGCTCCCCCGCGGGGCCGGCCGGCGGTCCGGTGGTTCAGGACTGGTTGAGCGCGGCGCGGACCAGGCCGAGCAGTTCGTCCTCCGTCATCCCCAGGTCCCGGGCGTCGGAGACGACTTCGCGCACGCGCTCCAGCAGCCGCGCATGGTGCGGGGAGACCCCGCCGGTGACGACCGCGCCGCGCCCCCGGCGGAGCTCGATCAGCCCTTCCTCGCGGAGCTGCTGGTAACCGCGCAGCACGGTATGGACGTTGACGCCGAGGGACTCGGCGAGCACCCGGGCGGCGGGCAGTCGCTCGCCCGATGCCACCGTGCCGTCCGCGACGGCGCGGCGGACGGAGGCCGCGATCTGGTCGCCGAGCGGCACGGTGGATGTGGGATCGACCCGGAAGAGCATGGTCAGCGTTCCGCCCGTCGCTGGTCGACCAGGGTGTTGAGGAGCGCGGCGGCGGTCGCCGAGTCGTCGACGGTCACCGCGAAGTCCCGGCCCCCGACCAGGGTCGCCACGATGCCCTCGCCCGAGCGGATCATGACGCCGCTGCGCCCCGGCCGGACGCGGTATCCCCAACCGCCGTACTCGGCCATGGGGTTGATGTCCCGGCTGACGACGGTCTCGATCCGGTCGAGCGGCACTCTCAGCCGGGGCCAGGGCAGCATCCCGGAGATCGTGATGCCGCGCCGGTCGACGACGACGTAGGGGCGGGCGAAGGCTGCCAGCAGCACGCCGAGGATCAGCGCCGGCAGCGCGGCCGGCCAGCCCGCGGTGAACAGCAGCACCACCCCGGCGGCCACGAGCCCGAGCGCGAGCAGCGGCATCCACCAGCCGCCCGCGCTGCGGGCCCAGCCGGCGACCTCGCCGTCGGCGAGCGTGATCCGCGCGGCGCTCCCCGGCCCGGCCTCCTTCAGCGGTTCCGGCGCGGGCACGAGCGCGGCCAGCGCCAGGCCCAGCGCGCCGACGGCCGCGGCGCACCCCAGCGCCGCCGCGAGCTGCCACATCGGGAAGGACACGCCCTGCGCCTCGCCCCGGGCGTTGACCCCGGCGTCCACGTTGGCGAGCAGCGTGGTGGTCAGCAGCCAGCCCATGAATCCGGCGAAGGCGTACCCGGCGGCGACCATCAGCCGGTGGGCCCGCCCGTAGAACTTGCCCTTCACGACCGTGAGGGTCCACAGCGCCCCCGTCACGGCGAACAGCAGGGAGCCGATGACGACGTGCCACTCCCGGCCCATGTACCGGTCCGCGCGGCCGTCGCCGCGGAAGTGTCCGGCGATCTGCTCGGGGATCCGGTCACGGAAGGCGGCGAACAGCGCCAGTTCGACCACGAACGCGATCAGGAACGGCAGCGCGGCCACGACCGCGCCCCCCAGGTTCTTACGCTTCATGAAAACCTCCATTGTTCGCATGCTAGTAGAACAATTGGGCTACGGCAATGCGCGGGAACGCAAAGTGCGGAGTGCGGGGCGCGGGGTGCGTACGAG
Organism: Streptomyces tyrfis; assembly: GCF_037034285.1. Classification (NCBI taxonomy): domain Bacteria; kingdom Bacillati; phylum Actinomycetota; class Actinomycetes; order Kitasatosporales; family Streptomycetaceae; genus Streptomyces; species Streptomyces tyrfis. The sequence goes on from NZ_JBAGJZ010000013.1 coordinate 176,850, forward strand.
AACGGCCCGGCCGGGCGCGTCCCGCGGGAGAAGCGGGCGACCGGCCGGGCGATGCGGGGAGACGGGCGATGCGAGGAGACGGGCGATGCGGGGAATCAGGCGCTACGGGGGAACTACGGGTGTTCTTCCGGGACTTGCCTCGAAAGGCCTTGAAGGCCGGGACCGGAGCCCGAGCCGGAGCTGAGGCCCGAGCCCGAGCCCGAGCCGGGGCCGGGGCCGGGGTTGGAGCCCGAGCCCGCCTTCGGCCCGCCGGTCCTGTCCGGGGGCGGGTCACGGGTGCGGGCCCCGGTCGGCGGGAAGGCGGGGGTCAGGCCAGCTCCAGCGGGAACGCGCCCCGGTGCCCGGTGCCCGCGCCCTGCTCCGGACGGGGCTCGTACTCGCGGCAGCTCCAGATCTCCTGGACCAGGCCCGTCCGCCGGTCCCACAGATCCCGGACGTCCCCCTCGCCGGCCGCCTCGCGGTAGGCGTCCTTGGCGCCCCGGAAGCACGCGAGGCCGCCGGAGAGGCCGCGGCCGGCGGCCGGGAGGTAGTCCGAGAAGGCGCAGGCGATGCAGGTCTGGAGGCGGACCCCCGGCGGCAGGGAACGCTGGATCGTGGCGAGGGCGGAGGCGAAGTCGCTCTCGGCGCGGTGGGATCCGTAGGCGGCCCCGCCGAACTGCAGCTCCAGGTACAGGTACGGATCGGGGCGGCGCAGCGACAACAGGCAGCTGAGCGTGGCCTGGTGGACGACGCCGTCGCCGAACACGGGGAGCGGGAGGTCCCACTCCAGGACGCAGTCGCCCAGCACGCCGTCGACCAGGGCGAAGAGCTCATCGGGCGGCGGGGTGCCGGCCACCGGGCCGAGCCCGTCGAAGCTCTCGCCCTCGAAGTCGACGCCCCTGGCGCGGAGGCGGAGTTGCTGCCCGTCGGTGGTGAGGATGACGGCGTCGGAACCCTGCCGGTCCCGGTACCACCCTGCCCATGACTCATCTGTCATGGGCAGGGACTGTAGCCCGTGCCCATGACAGTCGCGCTGTCGCCCTCCTCTTCCTTCCACGGCCCCGCGGCCCCGGCGCCCGCCCCGTTCTCCCGGCCCGGCCGAAGGGCTGGACGCCTCGTTCTCCCGGGTGGCCGAGGAGCTGCTCGGCCCGCCCTCCGGGGCCGGCCGGCAGGCTGGACGCTCCCGGTCCGGGGCGCTCGGCCCGTCCGTCCGCGCGTGCGCCGGATGACGGTTCAGTGCGTGCGTCGGGTGACGAACTCCGCCAGGGTCAGCAGGTCACCGGCGCGGGCCGGGTCGGGCACCGCCCGGGAGAGGTGGTGGACCGCGCGGGCCATCCGATCCGCCGCGCAGACCTGGGCCCAGTCGCGGCCGCCGGCCCGTTCGACGGCGTCGGCGGCGCGGCTCACGTCACCGGGGGCGTCCATGGATCCCCGGTAGAGGGAGGCGAGTTCGGCGGCGGCGGGGGTGCCGGAGGTGAGCGCGGCGACCACCGGCAAGGACTTCTTGCGGGCGGCCAGATCCGCCCCGACGGGCTTCCCGGTCCGGTCCGGGTCCCCCCAGATGCCGATCAGGTCGTCGATCAGCTGGAACGCGAGACCCGCCTCCCGGCCGAACCCGTCCATCGCGCCGACCGCCCGCTCCCCGGCGCCGGCGTACAACGCGCCCAGCGCGCAGGCGCAGCCGAGCAGCGCGCCGGTCTTGGCAGTGGCCATGGCGAGGCACTCGTCCAGCGAGACGTCGTCCGGCCCCCGGTCCTCGAAGGCGCAGTCGGCCTGCTGTCCGGCGCAGAGCTCGATGACGCAGCCCGAGAGCCGGGCCGCGGCGCGGGCCGCGACCGGGACCTTGTCCTCGGCGAGCAGCCGCTGGGCGAGGGCGAGCAGGGCGTCCCCGGCGATGACCGCGGCCGGAACGCCGAACACCGTCCAGGCCGTGGGCCGGTGGCGGCGGGTGCGGTCCTCGTCGATGACGTCGTCGTGCAACAGGGTGAAGTTGTGGGCGAGTTCCACGGCGACGGCCGCGCGCACCGCCCGCTGCGGGTCGCCGCCCAGGGCCCGGGCGGCGGCGAGGACGAGCGCGGGCCTGATCGCCTTGCCCGCCCCTCCGGCGGCCGGGCCTCCGTCGGTCCGCCGCCATCCGAAGTGGTACATCGCGACCCGGCGGATGGAGCCGGGCAGGGACTCGACGGCGGCGCGCAACGACGGGTCGACCAGCGCGCGGGTCTGCTCCAGCAGCGCCTCGGCCTCCTGGCCCGGCGGGGCCGCGGGCGCGTCCGCGCGGTCGTCGCACGTGAGGGAAACGGCCGGACGGGTGCCGTCCGGCGCCGCGGCGGCCGCCGGACGGCCGTCCCCCGGAGCCGCGGGGACGATCGGGAACTCGCCGCCCGGAACCGCCGAGGCGTCCGGACGGCCGTCCCCCGGGATCCGGGGGACGAGTGGCTGGATCGGATGATGGGTCTTCACTGAGGCGTCCTCCCGACGCCGCCCCGGGCCGGGCGGCCCGGGGCGGGAGTTGTGCGGGGGGCCGGACTCCGACGCCCGGCCCCCGAGGCGCTGGG